>JAWKTX010000001.1:0-362591 GCA_041398825.1 Planctomycetaceae bacterium
GAATCCTGCTCCCGCATCTCCAACAACCAATTCAAACTGTCTGGCCCCTGGCCCACTTCCAGTGTCACCATTCAGTACCCATGTTCCGGAATGGGATTCGGGGATTCTGGCTTTCCTGATCTTATCCAGCATGGCTTCCCGGCGGATCCGGTTAAAGTAGTAGTTTGCGTAACCGTCCTTGTCTTCAAACATCGCTTTCAACGAATCAGGTACACTAACAACAGGCTCGCCATCTGCTTCGGGATGGTCAGGTGGTGATTCCGGGTCGTTGGGGTCCGACGGGCGTCGTTTTCCTCGCGTTGGTGGCGCTTTGTCGAATGCGTGCAATGGTCGCAATCGAATGGTTGCCTCATGCATTCCATCTCGGCCCCGCCATGTCATCGGTAACCGCGTTCCTTCCGGGAAAATCCCAAGGATATTCTGGAAGTCATTTGCGCTGGTCAGTAGACGATCTGCAAATGTTACCACTTCGTTCTGCGGCCTTAGTCCGCGTCGCCACGCTTCCGAGACTTCAGAAACCTGACTGACAACAACTCGTCCATCCGGCAATGTTTCAACAGTGAAGTCGGCAATGCCATGGTCAGCGATCAGGCCGCATTTCAGATGCTCAATAAACAGCTGCACCTGACGTATCGAAATAGCGTATGCCGCACCGGAATTCACTCGCCCTCGTTTTTCGAAGGACGCACGTCCGTTGATGCCGATCCAGTTTCCCCTGATATCGAATAATGGCCCTCCGGAATTTCCGGGATTGATGGAAGCATCAATCTGAATGCAATCGGTGTATTCGAGAAACGTTCCGGCGGGATACTGATATCGATGGATGCCACTCACGATGCCATAGGTAACTGTTGGAGTGAAGTCGTCGGCAAGAAGAAACGGGTTTCCCAGTGCGACCACTTCGTCACCAATTTGAACCTGATCGCTGTTTCCCTGAATCGCAGCGGGGAAGTCATCTCTGCCTGTCAGCTTGATCAACGCTATATCCCCTGTTGGGTCGATCCCGACAATCACTGCATCGTACAGCTTGCCATCGTTGAGTCCGCACTTCATGAACGGACCTGCTCCGTCCGTAACGTGAAAATTACTGATGGCAAAACCATCGGATGAAATCAGCACGCCTGATCCACCCCCCTGACCATCCGGAGACATTACACAGACGACGGAAGGGCTGATGCGTTCGAGCATCGCGATGCGATCTGCCTCTCGCTGGCGGACCAGCTGAGCAGACACCGGCCAATTGAAGCAAATGATTATGAACGCCAGTGCGCAGGCGGCTGCAGAATTTGAACGTGAATGCATCACTTACCTTCCGTGGCAAGAATCAGTTTCGCGTCCGCAAGATCCACCCAGTCGCAACTGCTGTCGCTGTCACCGTAGTCGACCAGAATAACGAGAGTGGTCATATTGCTGACTGGAAGGCTTACTGAGACAGGTTCGTCACTGGTTATCATCTGCTTTTCGAACAGGACCTTGCCGTCCGCTGAAATCTTCAACAACACCTGGCTGATCTGGTTGAATGCGACTTCATCGTCGACACCTACTGTCGCTTCAAACGATTGGTATTTCTGATCCAGTGCGTAGCTGACAGTTGTCCGGGAATGCAGGCAGAGACCTTTGTCGAAACGTCGTCCTCGCAGACGTATTTTCCGACGAGGATCGAGCGTCGAATCTCGCCGCAAACCATAAAGCTTTTCTGCTGTCGCGTCATCAATGAGTCCGGCGAACAGCTCGCCATCCGGATCAATTCCATCGAATTGAACCTGCAGTGGATCCAAATCCGAGAGGTATTGAATTCGCCCGGTACTAAAATCTATCCGTGCGACCTGATCTGCATCGAATGAAAGTCGCTGCCCCCACGATGTCATCACATGAAATGCTTTTTCAGAATATCGAACTTCCGAAACACCGACCCGCTGCTTGTTGCCTGCGTAAAGCACCGCGGAGCCATTGAGGCCTGTATCCTTCGCTTTCGCAAAGACAATGCCAAACACCCGTTCCCGGGGAACCGGAATGGTATCACCATCGAGCAGAAATGAGACGTTGTCCTCGCTGATCGATGCAACTATGCCAGCCAGAAAGTCCAGGCCAGTGCCATCACGTTTTGGAATGATGAGCAAATCCTTTGGTCCATCACGCTTCAGAAACGCGGACCATTGTGCAGCGGTGGTGGCGTCCGTCGACTGAAACTGCACCGCTCTGACTGCTGATACCGGGATCTGGCAGCTTCCCAGAGTCGTCCCCACAAGTTCCACACTTTGCGGCGTTCGGATGACGCCGGAGCTGTGAAGGACACTGCCATCATGCAGCGACACCTCCATTGTTTCAGGTTGGCTGCTGGATTCGTCTGGATTCTGAGGACGGCTGAATTCCGGGAATTCCAGCATCATCACCGAGTCAACAGGGACTTCACGCGTATCGCCATCAGACTCCACAACCACGAATTGTTCCGTGATTCTTGTGAGTGAGCCGGGGTATGACTGGCCGTCGAGTTGTGTGACCTGTAGCCGAACCTCAGCTTCCGGAGTCGTTCTGAGAACGCTGCCTTCGGTGAATGCATGCGGGTTACTTAAAAGGGCAGCGATGGCAGTAGCAAGAATTCGATGGACAGTCATTGGGAGCTCACAGCAATACTATTTTCGTTCAGCAATTTTCTGAGTATAGCGACTGATCACGTCAAGGTAATTCGATGGGAACTGCTGACGAATGAGTTCACGTGCTTTCGTCTCTGATTGCTGATCCAGCATGCCCCAGGCTCCGTTCTCGGTCAGCTCCTTTCGATCAGCTTCCCCCTCGGCTGCGGATCCCTTGATCGTACTTTGTGCGGCCCCCTGGGTGCCGGCGTTCTGCTGATTGCTTCCATCGGCTCCTCCGCCTCCTCCATTCTGTTGCTGCTTTTGCATATCTTCCAGCAGCTTGTCCAGAAGTGAAATCACTCGGTCTTCCTGTTGCTGAACACGTTCGCCCGAGCGGCCGAGATCCAGACGACGCTGCACATCAGACATCACCCGAGCGACTTCCGGGAGACCACCTTCTTCCGCGGATTTCAATTCGTCACGCATCATTTCGGCAACAACCCGAAATCGAACGGGCACATCAAGAGTATTGTTCAGCAGCAGCGCGACGCTTGAAGCTGCATCGGAAAGCTTCAGCAACTTCTGCTGGCAAACGGCCCGGTAGAAGAATAATCCTGCAGGATCAATGGACGCATCCGGATTGAGGTCTTCAAGGATGAGCAGTGCTTCATCGTAAAGGCGGTGTTGAGTCAGACATCGGGCGTGAAAAAGCCGAACCGCATTCTGAAAAAACTCGTCCTTTCGAATGCCGTCGGCAAGCGGTAACTGGCCAGGCGTGCCGGAATTCCATTCTTCAGAGAGCCGCAGAGTTGCTGTGTCAGCCAGGGCGAACGACTGAATCACCCGATCCAGCAACTCATCTGCTGCAAGCAGTGCCTCATCCTTATCTGCCCACAAAGCGGTCACTTGTCTTGCCACCGAAGAGTCGATGTTGGCCATCGCAATCCAGCTCAGGACCTGTGTGCGGGCCTGATCGATCGCCATCGGTGCAAAAGCGCTGACATCTTCTGCCGCAGAAGGAGGTGTTGTTTGCCCCGCTGGCATGGTGGATTCATCCCAATTCAGTGCGGTGGGCGTGCCGGCGGCGATGTCATTCGCCGTTGAAATGGGTGGTCGTAAAAACAGCAGCATGAAAAGAAAGCTGATGGCGAACGCGGTTCGAGCGTTGCGTTTGTCGCCAGAGTCCGGGGCTGTTTCAGCACTGTGGTACCTGGGAAGTGGCTGATAGTTACGATTCATTGGTTTCGTTTCCCTTGGAAATCTCTTTCACAACTTCTCGCTTCCCACGAACGTAGCGTCAACACCGGACAAATTCAGCGTTCAGATTGTCGAGCCAGTTCTGCCGCAGATTCGATTAGCCTTTGTTGCCGCTCTGCAAGTTCGACAATTTGCTCCACCAGTCGGGGATTGTCGTTTGACTTCGCTTTTTGAAGCAATTCATCCACTTGTTTGGTTCGACGATTCACTCGCAGCTGGAGCGATCGCAGCACTTTGATTTCGGCCATCATTTCCACGAGAGGTGGTTTTTTATCACTTTGAGACTGCTGCTGCTGTTGCTGACGCTCCTCAGATTTCATCTCCTGCATCTCTTTCTGCGCCGCTTCAATCAGTTCTTTCAGCCCTTCGATAATGTCCTGCTGAAGGGCCGGGGTCAGGCCATCGACCTGCGTTTCACGGAGGTAGTCTGACACCGTTGCCATGTCCGCTTCGATATCCTCCATCGCAAGGAGGATTGAGACCGAGGTGCCGTCTTCCCGGAGCATGTTCACCGTCTGCGAACATTCAGAAGTCAGATCCTGTTGTTGCTGAGCCAGTTCTCTGCAGCGTCCAAAGTACTGATCCAGCCAGTTTGCTTTGGGGGTTGCCGCCAGTTCGCTGGTGCCTTCGTGAATCTGCGTTTCCAGAACCAGCATGCGCTGAAAGCGAGCCTCCAGGGACGCCAGCAGCATCTCTTTTTCTTCCTCACGAAGTTGACGCAGCATTTCTTCGAGTTTTTCAGCTGCTTCCTGCAGTTCTGCCAGAGCCTCGTCCTGGTTTTCAAGAGCTTTCTGTTTCTGCTGCTGTCGAAGCTGCTCCAGTGCTTCGTTCATCCATTTTCTGGCTTCCTGAATCTGCTCGCTTCCGGGCGTCTTCCCGGATTCTTTTTCCTGTGGATCCGATTGAGGCTGCCCGCCCGGCTTTGATTCGCCGGACGATGATTCTGTTGGTTCACCATTCTCCGAATTCTGTTGATCGGACTCTTGTTTACCGTCCGGCATGTTCTTGCCCGATGGTTCGTTATCACCCTTGTTGCCGGGTTCCTTTTCCTCTGACGTCTCGCGATTGCCGTCCGGTTCAACTGGATCTTTTACATCAGGATTCTCGGGGTCCCCCGATTCGCCGTCCTTTTTTTCTCCCTTGCCAGCGTCACCCTGCTTCTGGTCGGCGTTGTTGCTTTCGTTCTTTGAGTTCTTGCCTTCGCCTTCGCTGGCCTCCTGCTGTTCTGTATCCCGGCTCTTGTCGTCCTGGTCAATTTGTTCCAGCATTGACTGTGCGTGATCGATGGCTTTCTGCTGCTGAGGAGCAGCGTTGGACGGGGCGGGGGAGCTTTGTGCCGCAGCCCGCGCAGCCCGTTGTTCGTTCATCAGATTGCGAACGTCTTTCAAAAGGTTGTTCAGCCGTTCGCGTTCTTTTTCCACACTGCTGCGCCGGTCTTCACTTTGCAGTAATTTCAGAAGCGTCGTCAGACTTTCCGTGACTTGTTGTTGTTCTTCAATGGCGGTACCGAACTCTTTGGACTGCAGTAACTCCACAATTCCATCAATACGATCACCAACCCGTTGCTCTCTGCCTTTGCTGATGGCCCGTCGCAGCAGATCCGCGCGTTCCGGATCTTCGCGTCCGAGGATATCGGCCATCTGAGACAGTAGTCTTTCGAATCGCGAATATCGTCCGCTGACCGAAAGCTGCTGATCCCGCAATTGCTGTTCTGTGGCTGGTGGTTGCGCAGATTCCTGAGCAAAACTATTCCGCTGTCCGGCCAGGGCCATGCAGCTGATCGCAAACAGCATCCCGCAAGCAAAGCGCGTATGCGATGCGGACATCAGGCGGGATGTATGGGAGGGTACGTAGCAGGGTCTTCGCTGCATAGGGGTCACCTTTTTCCACCGGACTGCGCAGTGAGTTTTCACGGGACTGCATCGTGAGTCTACGCGATCGTTCTACGGCGACCAGCCCTGCAGTGTCAATTGCGATCCGAACCAGGCTAAATACCTGCGAAAACCCGGGAATCAGGTCTTACGTGCGTAGCCTTTGAACAGTCGCCGCTCAATTCGAGGGCTGTAGGGTGTCCAGGCAGAGTCGCCATTCAGGTCGTCGTCTATGGCGCGGGTGAACTCATGCAGTTTCGCATCAAGATTGTCTATCTGATGCAATGCAATGGCCTCCGGCGTCATCGGAACGCGGGCACTTCCGAATTCCAGTGCCCCATGGTGGCTCAGGATCATATGCTTCAGCCGCAGAATATCTTCTGTTTCGACGGCCTGGCCATTCTGGCGATTTCTGGTTTCCTGAAGTTTCTCATTCAGGATTTCGATCGCAATGTTCATGTGGCCCAGCAACTGGCCCTCGTCGGTATATACGAGAGCGGGATCCCAGGATAATTCGCGAATTTTTCCGAGGTCGTGCAACAGGACGCCGAGCATCAATAAGTCACGGTTCAGCGTGGTGTAGTAGCCGCAAATTCGATCGGCAACCTCCGCCATGCCCACGATGTGTTCAATCAGCCCTCCCATATAGGCGTGGTGCGCTTTGACTCCGGCAGGTGCAGCACACAGGGCATCCACCAGGTCTTCGTCATCAAAAAAGCAGTCTGCGAGCAATTGCAGAGTTGGGCAGGTGAGCCCCGACATCAACTCTTTGAGTCTTGCCAGAAGCGGGGCCACGTTTGCCTGTGACTGCAATTGAAAATCTTCCGCATTGTATGAGGATGCATGAGCGGCATCGATTTGCGCAACAATCATCTGCAGGCCGCCCTGGTAGACCTGCACTTTGCCTTTCACCCGAACCATATCCCCGGTCGCCAGATGCTGTACGGCGTCTTCCGTAACATTCCACATAAGACCGCTGATGATTCCGGTCCGATCTCGAAGTGAAGCGAGAAGGTAGAGGTTGGCGTTTCGGTTCGCTCGTAATTGCTTGTCCGCAAGCAGAAAAACTTCGTTGACGGAATCGCCGTCCTTCAATTCCTTCACAAATACTCGAGCCATTACAATTCTTTCGGCGATTGCTGTTGGGACAAAACCAGAGGAGCGGAATGCGGGCGAAGGGCAGGTCATTCAGACGAGTGTCTGCGGAGTCTTTGAAGCGAAATCCGTGAGACTGAAGAACACTTCCGGATGTCTACTGTCGTCTGAGACAACTCGGGAAATGACTTTGCGTTCCCCACGGATTTCGAGTTCGGCATCGACAATTCTAGAGCGACCAATGTCACCTCACAAGGCACCGTAAAAACGGCCTGATTCGCTCGTTGACACAGCGTAGAGCGGGTTTGAACCCTGAAGAGGAATCATGAAATACGCAATGGCGCCGGAAAGAATCTGACGCCATTCGTATTTTCACGATCGGTCCGGCAGAGACTTACTAACGAGAATCCTGCATCAGTAGTTCGAAGTGAGTGACTACGTCTCCTTCCTGAATCCAGCTAGCCGAGGAGTATCCCCGGAAACACTTGAGCAGGTCGACGATGCTTAGTGTTTGTTGTTCTGCCATCACAATCACCATCATATTGTCGCGATAGTTTGTCTTGGCCACACTGAAGCCGTAGCGAATCCAGGGCAGGGATGCATCCACGCAGCCTTCGAAGTCCAGCCACAATGCACTGCCAAGGGGCTGAGACAGATCTCCGGCGGGACCCGGAATTTTTGGGGCTGATTCCGCAAACATTCGTTCCGTCACTTCAGGCAACAGGCTCATGACCAGAACTTGATCATTCAGCCCTGCGTTTGGAGCGATTCCGCTGTCAACTTCCAGTTGGGGAGGAAGCTCGTACTTGTACAGAGTGCCTCCATCAACTTCGACCTGTACGGGGCGAGGAATCGTCTCAAACGGAATGTCTCGAGCAGCATTCGGGCTCGAATCCCGAATGATTGTCAGCAGATCGTCCAGCACTGACATCACTTTCGACATGCCGGATTCCACGTGACTGCGACTCGTAACTGACTGTATTACGACAGGAGTGGGCAATGTGAGCAGTTCTGAAGACGGCGGCATCATCGGATGGAACTGTTTTCGCTGGAACGTGCCATCAAGCACCAGTGCCGACTGTGATTCTTTGAATGCCGGGGTGAGGTCGTTTCTGATGGCATCGCCAAGGCGCGGAAACAGGGGTTGAATTTGATTCCACAACTTCCTTACCTGTGGTCCTTCTTCCTCCTCCAGATCCGCTACTCCCAGTTCGATGTACTCGTTGGTTCTACTGCACCATTTGTCCATCAGCTCACTGGAATTCGCCGGTGTCACGGCTCGCGTGACATACGCAAACAAAGGTGCATTTCCAATATGGTGCATTAACTCAAGTGGAGCACTGCTGTCCAGTCCACTGCGATCGACGCGTTGATAGAAGTAGCCTTCGTATCCCCGTTCTGTGAGCCAGGAACAACCAAGCTGGCGTCCAAATACCGGCAGTAATTCTGCCAGATCATCACCCAACTCAGGCAGGTCACGACTGAGCAGCTGTGTATATTTTTCCGGAATTTCCAGAGCGGGAAGCATTTGAGCAAAGTTGTCAAACATCTGCTCGATTGACTTACCCGAATCACCAAAGATGCTGGCTAGTTCTTCGCTGACATACTGAACACTCACGATCCGTTCTTCGGCATGTTGATTGACCGGCGCGAATACGTCTGTATCCATCAGGAGTGAGCCTTCGCCCAGGGAATTCAACAGGCTGTCATCGGCGGAGATTGTCAACAGAAGGTAATCTTTGCGAACGCCCAGTGTTACCTGAATAGATCTTTCTTTCAGGTTACCCAAGATCTCTTCCACATCCGCCACAGCGGCTGCCGGAATGTCGTTCATTTCGCGCTGGATTTCGTCCCACGGAATGAGATTGCCATGAAAGGAGATTGTCAGGTGGCTCTCACCGTTGATGTTCCGCCTGCTGATCAAAGATGCCGGATCAAAGGGCAGGTCTTCTTCAGCAGAAATTCGAGCTGCCAGTTGTCGGAGCAGAACCTCGAGCCGTTGGATCTGTCGATTGACGCGATCTGCGTCGCTCACGCGTGCACCCATCGCAATACCGGGGAACTTCAGGCGTTTCAGGCGTTCTTTGCCTTCCCGAATCAGCAGCAACTGAGTTTCTTCATCCATCGAGGCGGGACCGCGACGGCGATTCATCGCCCCGTCTTTGAAGGCCACTGAATAAACAAAGCCGTAGAAATCGGACACTTCGCTGATAGTGCTGGTGACATTCGCATCACCATATACAAAGATGTCGTTGGAAAATGCGTCCGCGAGCAGGGCGATGAGTTCCTGATTCTCGGGTTGTTCCACAATTTCACGGAACTCCTGAAAATCGTCATCACCCTGCCACATGGCCTGAGCCTGTGCCATTCCCATCATGACCAGTGGCTGACTTTGAATCTTCTGAAACGCGTTACTGTTCAGAAAGATGTCCAGCTGTTCTTTCATCCGCAGTGAACTGGAGAAAAACGCAGCATCGGCTGGAATGAGTGATAGTGATGATTCGCGGAACGGTGTGCTGGTCTGAGCGACCACCGAGTCTGTGGTGCAAATCAGCAGTCCGGCAATAAACAAGGCGGAGAGAAAACTGTGGATGCGCTGACTCAACGGTTTCATGAATTGGCCCCCGGCAGAATAGTGGGTGTAATCTGGTGTCATGCAATTCTGACCCACCCTGGCCAATCGTTTTGACTTCGCTTCGATCGCTAAAGTCGCCGGAACCTCCCTTATTCCGATACTTCCTTCACTCCATGATCAGGTGTGTTGGGAAATCGCCTGTCATCTCCTGCCAAGGCATCGGCTGCACACACCTAAGTCCTGAATTGAATCAAAGTTTTGGTTCGATTGGAACCACTTTTCGCTGACTGTTGGCGGACTTTCCAGCAACGCCTGGACTATTGAATCCAGCGGCCTGCACGATATTGCACGCTGTAAATCCTGGGTTGAGGGAGCGGTTGAGTGGGATTTGAGCGCGAGGGTGGACGGTATGCGAAATTCGAAGGCGGCGAATCACACCATCGTGGAGCAGGAAAATACCGCAGCAAACTCTGCTTGCCGCTGCACGGATCGACTGCGAGCCGGACAAAGCGGCTAATTCAGAATGTGCCGGCTTCTCGTCCTGTGGCGATTGTCAGCCCCATCCGACACCCCATCAGAAATTCCGGGATGTTAAGCCGTTCGCTAACGGTGTGGATCTGGTGCTGCCCGCATCCCATCGTGACCGTCGGCATTCCATGCTCGCTCATCCAGTTAGCATCCAGACCTCCATTGCTGGATTGGGCGGAGGCTGTCAGCCCAAGGGATGCAGCTGCCTGCTTTGCTATTCGAACGCAGCTTTCGCTTTCCGCGATATGAAAAGCCTGGTAGCGCTGATCGACTTCAAACACCAGCTCGCCGGTTCTTCCCTCGGTTGTCCTGACCGATCGCACAGCCCTGGAAAATGCCTTCTCGAATTCTGCCACGATGCGATCACGAAACGCGGCGTCGTGACTGCGTGCCTCGGCTTCAATCACAATCCGGGGCATGACGACATTCGTTGCATCGCCACCATTCACGATACCAAAGTTGCTGGTTCCCTGTTTCTTTCCTTTGATGACCAGGCCGTGCCATCCGTTCGACTGCAGGTCGGCGACCGCTGTGGAAGCAGCCACCATCGCGTTCACTCCCTGTTCGGGATGGACACCTGCATGGCTTGGAATGCCATGGATTGTGATCGTTAAGTTGGATGCCCCGACCGCACCTGTGATCAGCAATTCCGGAATGCGACCATCCCAGTTGAAGCACAGGCCAGGATTGCCGCATTTTGCCGGTGTCATGTACCGGACGCCGCGTAGTCCGATTTCTTCCTGAACCGAAAACAACAAGGTGAGTGGTGGGTGCTCTAAACCCTGTTCCAGTGCCTCGATGATGCTGACGAGTACCACCGCGCAACCTGCTCTGTTGTCACCACCCAATGCCGTCGCCGGTGACTTTGGTCGAATCCATTCGCCTTCTCGTACCGGCACACAACCTACTGCTATTGGAACGGTATCCATGTGTGCCATCAGCAGACGGCGAACACCTTTTCGGGATCCCTTCAGCTTCACATACATGTTGCCCGTGTTGCCGCCGGCAGGGCTCTTCCTGTGCGCCGTGTCAAATGAGATTCCGGATTCGGCTACGCCTGCGTTTAAGAGCTGTTCACGAATAAACGCCGCAACATCCGCTTCGTGACCACTACCACCCGGGATGGCGATCAGCTGCATCACAAGGTCAATCGCCCGCTTCTCGTTCAATTTCATTGTGTGATTCTATTCTGTGTCTCCGTCTGTGACAAAAGACCACAAAGAGGGATGTTGAGTGATGGATTGTGCGGTCTCATCTCTCTGCAGAAGAATGCCCATTGCTGAATCGTCGCTGGTCCTGACTGAACCGGAGCGGTCATTTTCGGGGCAGGGCGATTGTTGTTGTTTCAAGTTGATCCTTTTTTGACGATTCCTTCGCAGCTTCCGCTTCTCCCACACGTCGACTTGCAGTTCTGGTCACGCTGCGACGGAAAGAACTTGTCGACGCGATGGATGTGTGTCCCGGCAGCATGACTTCTGTGATATCAGACGACACGACGCGACCGTCTTTGTTGGTGAATTCAACTTTCAGCCCGCAATTTACGGTATCCTTATGCTTCTGCATGTAAGGAATAAATACGCTGTATGACTGCCCGAGCGAACCTTCTGTTCGGTGTACGTCCCAGGCGTCTGGCTCAAAAGTGAATGCATGGAGGGGTTTTGGTTCATCGTCATCGACCGAGTAGTTGTCATATTCCACAACCCGTACCTGACCATCCACTCGAACAGCCGCATCATCCTTTCCGCCGAAGAATAGAATTTGCCCGGCAAACCCCCGGGCGGGCTTTCCTTCGACATTGTTGCCATGGCTGGGTTCCCAGAGGCAGAGAATCCGAGCGACGTTCTGCTGGCCCTTGTTCAGGCCAACAAGCTTTCCAGGTTCCCGTAACAGAGACGTCGAAGCACAGCCAACCATCGACATCATAAGAAGTGACAAAGCAAGTCTATTCATGATTGATCCTCAGCATGTACACCTAAACGATTTTCATGTTTAGCCGGACAACGCCATAGTCGGCGGAATGGTAACTCGCGATGTATACGACGGATGCAGTTCCGCAGGATCCGTCGCCTGTGTCGGGTTGCCATGAGAAGGACGTGAAGTTCTGTCAACGAATAACTGGCAGTGTCTATTGAGACGAACTTCGCGATGACCGGTCACCCGGAAATCGCGATGTTCGTCGTCTGCCCATCATCATGAGCCTGACTGGGAAACTGCTCGCTTTGCGGATCTAAGTGATTCACGATTCCCGCGTGCACTCACTGGTTGAATCTCCATTTCTCCCCATGATGTGCCTTCGTCAGCCCCCGGTTTGGATTTCTGATCCGAGCTGCCGTCTCGACGAGCCTGACCGGGTAGCACCGGCTCTGCAGGTACGAGATGATCAACCTGTCGTTCAATCCCCGGGTCTGCAGAAGGAGAGTAGAATTGAGGATCGAAGTCACGATATGGGTCTTCGAAGTTCTGATTGACCGAAGGGATGCTGTAAAGCGGCCCATGTAACTCTTCAGCTTCGGATTCGATAAAGTGAAGGCGTTCTGATTCGACCTGTTTGATGAGTTCAGAATCGAGATCATTGAGAATGATTCGGGGTGTCAGGAAGATCAGCAGTTCGGTTCGGCTGGTGGTTGTTCCGTCGTACCGGAATGCTTTTCCAACGATGGGCAGATCGCCAAGCCAGGGCACCTTGCGTTCCAGAGTCGAATCGCTTTTCGTAATCATTCCACCAATCACAATAGTTTGACCATTCGGAACATTGACAGTGGTGTCCGCAATTGACTGATTGATGATTGGTGATTCGATAGAGTTGCCACTGTTGCCGTCAACGTAGATGGGAACTCCATTGGCAGCCAGTGAGCTCTTGTTAGCATAGACGGACATCGCGATGATTCCGTCCGGGGTGATCCGAGGCGTCACTTCCAGGGAGATACCGGTATTCTCACGGACCACGGTCGGATTGGCAGTTCCCAGTGTGGTGATGTTCACACCGTTTACAACAGGAACGCTTTGACCGACACTGACAATCCCCAGACTGTTGTGCGTGGTGCGGATCTGCGGTCGACTGAGAATCTGAACTGTTCGACGTGATGCCAGAGCACGGAGCAGTACGCTCACAGCATCAGACTGAGCAGAAAAGACGAATCCTCCAAAACCAAGGTCCGCATTCTGACGGCCCAAAGAAAAGTTGCTCAGGCCCTGAGTTCCGACAGCATTGCTGTTGGTGGTACCATTTCCAAGCGCCACCAGCGTGTTGTTGAAATTCATACCGGGAGCCGGCGTCGTAATCGCGGACAGACTTCGGCTCAGAAGCAATGGATCCTGAAATCCAAGCTCGATACCAAATTCATCCGTTGCATCCAGCGTAACTTCGACAATCAACCCCTGAATGACGACTTCCGGAGGCGTCGCATCCAGCGTCTCGACAATCTTTGTGATCTGCGTGAAATACTGCGGCGATGCACTGATAATCAGCGAGTTGCTGTTCGTATCTTCTGCGACCAGAACTTCCTGACGAAGTCGCTCGATATTACTCACCAGATCGGCACTGCTGTCCTGCAGCGACGCCTGTTGCTCGAGAAACGAGAGCAATGCCGCCGCCACGACTTCGGCAGGTGCATTTCGAAGCGGCAACACTTCTGTCGTTCGCTGACGCACGTCGGCTGTGTCCAACCGAAGAAGAACCGCTTCGACGACACTCAACGCTTCTGCACTTCCGACGGCCAGCACAGAGTTCGTTCGGATGTCTGCACTGAACCTTGCAGGAATCAGACTGCTGGCGGCATCTTCAGTGCCCGCAATCTGAATTCCCAGCTGGTCCTGTTGATTCTGATTCTCGAACACCGATTCCAGCAGCGTGACTGACTGTTCCGCGTCGGCATTCTTCAGAGTGAAGACTTTGATCTCTGCAATAGCGGAGGGTGATTGATCCAGTTCCCGTATCAGGGCCGCCAAAAGGCTCATGCTGGCTTCCGGAGATGATACGATCAGGCTGTTTGTTCTGGCATCAGCATTGATACGAACATCCGCCAGGATGCCGGATCGCACAAGTTCGCGTGTCGCTCCGTCGCTGGCTAGAAATTCCAGCGCAACTGACTTGCTGTCACGCAATTCCTGTGCGCCCTGTGTTCCTCCGAATCCTCCAAAGCCACCGAATCCACCCTGTGTTGATTGTTGTGGAGGATTGATGACTGACTGAATCGCAGAGCTGATTGTCGCCTGAAGTTCCTCCGCGACTGCGTTCTTCAGTGGAAAAATCTGAACGCGATGCACGGCACCGGACTCATCTTTGTCGATGCGTTCGATCAGTTTTGCTACTTCATTCAGATCATTGGCACGACCCTGAACGATAACCGAGTTTGTTCGGACATCGGCGACGACACGCGGGCGTGCTCGCAGACCAGTGGGTTCGTTGTAAAAAGTTTCCAGCGAAGTCACGACCTGTGACGCGATGGCATTCTTCAACGGGAAGACTTTGAATTCGAAGTCCGGTTCCAGTGGTTTATCCAGCTCGTCAGCCAGTTGCAGAATTGCATCCAGCTCAATTTTTGGTGCCAGTATCAGAATTGCGTTTGGTTGAACGACGGGAATGATAGCTGTCGTCTCGCGATTGGTGTTGCCCCGGCGTCGCAGCTCTGACAACCGTTCATAGACGGACGTGAGAAGGTCGGCCATGGCTTCAGAATTGACGTTCTTCAGCGTCAGGATGTGAATGTCGGGGACAGATCCAATGCTCATCTGCTCAAGGCGAGCGATAATCTCTGCCACCTTATCTACATCTGCCTGATTCCCTTTCAGAATCAGAATGCTCAGGTCCGTCATCGCCTGAATGTTCACATCTCCTCGCAGATTCAGTGAATCACCCTCTCCGCCATTCGCGGGTTGTTCAACGTTGCCCGCATTGAACGGGTTGTTCTGTGCGGGGGTTCCTGCGTCATCCTGCATTGAAACAAGCTGATGAAGTTGTTGATTCAGTTCCTGCGCTGTTTTCGCAGCGATACCGTTGTTGGGTACAAGTTTCACGGCTTCGCCAGGGGCGGCTGGATTCGCCGGCTTATCCAGCTCGGTGGCCAGTGCCTGCAGGTGCGTGATACGTTCGGAAGAGGCCTCAATCAAAAGCTGATTGCGTTCCTGATCAATACCGACGCGGAAGACCGGTGCGCTTTGTTTGGCCGCGGCGGCCTCTGCGGGTGAATTGGCCGGTGCGAACACCGCGAATGAAGGATACCCCTGAACACCGTCGCGCTGAAGTTCGGCACGTTTTTCAAAAACCAGATACAGCGTTCGCGCAAGATCGGCGGCCTTTGTGTGCTGGCATTCAAACGACTGAGTCAGCTTTCGTTCATCGGCCGTTTCCTGCGCTGGTTCGTCTTCGTAATCACGACCAAATGAAGCTGCGCGGATCGGTGTGCCGAACGGTGGTCGGTTGCCCGTCACACTGTCTGAACGCTGTTGAAGTGAGGAGCCTCGGCCAGATGATTGATCATCGGACGCAGCAGCATTCGGAATCGTAGTCCGCTGCAGTGGGAATCGCTCGTTCGATGACGCCAGACGTTCTTCGATGGATGCGTTCTGCCGCTGCATACCGCCATCGTCGGGCTGGCTGATGAGCCGGGCTGCTGAGGGGTCTGACAATTGAGGCCGCGCATATTCTGTTCGTGCTTTATCAAGGTTCAGCACAATCAGGAATTCGTTCTGCAGTAGCAAACGATAACCCTGACGCTCGAGATGGCTGTTCAGGATTCGAATGGCAGAACCCAGTTCATACGTCCGACGTTCCCGCCACGCGAACCGACCTGGCGGAATCTGATCCATCACGAGGGTCAGATTTTGCTGGTCGGCCACGTTTCGTAAAACGCGTTCCCAGGTTGTATCGAAAAAGTTCAGACGAACTCCATTCGGATCCTCCTGCGCGTTCTCGTACGCAGTTCCACGTGTCGTGGTTTCGCGAAACGAGCGAGCGGATTCCTCCGATGCTCCAAGGTCTGATTTCAGATTGAGCAACCATACTGTGGTTGCCGCCGTCCCTAGCAGCGCTGCTGCAAGAAAGCCGTGACGTCTCACCGCAGTGATCCTTCGAAAATGCAGGCTTTCGAAAATCCCCCAAAGGTACACTCCGACCACTGCGAATGTGTCCGAAGGGGCCAATCACCCTCAGACACCGACTGCAGCACATTTTGCCGCCAGGACGCTCTCCAAAGTTGCCTTTGAGAACAGCCTCGCGCACACCCCCCGGTCGGAAGTACCGGCTGTAGTTGATTATCGGGTGTTAAGGTTTGAACCGTTCAGGTAAAGTTTGATTGTTTTCTGGTTCGTGCGGTTCGTCGCCTGCGAATTTGGCCGGTAACAGTTTGACTGGTTCCTGGTCGACCGTTTTTCACGGGGTAATCCTGTGGGTTTGCTTTAGAAACTGTCCAGGGATGTCTGCATGCTGTTTTTCAATCCGCTTAAGTATCTCAAAAGCCTGACTGGTCTCCTGGCGGACAGTCCACAACTTGCACTGCGGCGGTTCGATCGTTACCGGGATCAACTACAGGCTGACTTCTTTACAATCGCTTCTCGTTCAGGAAAACCCAGGGATCTTCGGTGGTTGAAGTGCGAATGGCAGGAAGAACGTCGCCTGGTGCGGGAGACAGAATCGAAGCTGACCACACTTTTGGTCGGTGTCAGCATCTCCTTCGAAGCCGTGGAGGGCGGCGATATGGAAGAGGTCGAAGCGGTTAGTGACGTTCGATCGGCCAGCGCTGTTTTCCATTACCGCGATGGCAGATGGGGAACGGGGGGCCGGGTTCTGTTCAACCTCACTCCCGATGCGGCTGTGCAGCGGCTGACGGATGCATTCACTCCACTGGATCAGTAATGGGCGACAGCAGGTTCGGCTTCTTCTCTGAAGTTATTGAACCGCGTGTATTCCCAGTGGCGATACAGTTCATGATGCCGCACCAGTTGCTCGTGTGCGTCATCCGCCGCCACTTTGCCGTTGTGGATCAGGATGATGCGGTCGCATTTCTTGACCGTCGATAATCGTGATGGAAGGAAGATCACGGTCCGTCCCAGTGTGACTCGCTGATAAGCATCGTCCAGCAGCGTCTTCGATTCAGAATCCAGCATCACGGGCGGTTCTTCGATAATCAGAATCGCTGGCTTGCGAACGATGGCCCTGGCGAGACTCAGGCGGAATGTCTGTCCCGGATCCAGTGCCACGCCGTGTTCGCCTACAAGCGTATCGTATCCCTTCGGCAACGTTCGTATGAAACTGTCCGCATGAACCAGTTTGCAGGCTTCCTGCACCTGATGTCGGGTGATATCGGCTTGCCCGCAGGTCACGTTCTCGAAGATCGAGGCATTGAAGACTGGGTCGGTTCCTCCAACATAAATCACTTCGGCCCGAAGCGACTCAAGGGTTGCCTGCCGAACATCGCGTCCATCGATCAGTACCTGCCCGACGTCCGGATCTACAAACCGCGGGATCATGCTGGCGAGAGCGTACGCAGGCAGTGGATTCAGCGAAAGCAGGGCGACGGTTTCACCAGCGTTGATTCGCAGGTCCAGATTGTTCAGCAGTCTCGGGTGTTGTGACGTTGTCAGTGTGACCTGATCGAAGGTCAGACTGCGTGTCATTGGTTCGAAGAACTGCGCCCCGACGGTCTGTCCGACCAGTGGAACACGTCCAATATAACTGTTAATTTCGTCAGCTCGCACACGGGCATCTTCAGCTTCGGCTCTGGCGGGTCTCAATCGAGTCAGCGCCTGAAAGACAACGGTTGCGCACATGGAAACAGCAATCACGGCGGGCAGTGCGGAAAGTCCGACATTCAGCAGGAATCGACAAAGCAGCCATGTCGGCAACAGCACTAACAGGCCCGTGAGAAACCGGCAGATCAATCGACCACGTGACTCCTGCCGATGAAACTGCATGCATCGGTCTTTATAGATCGCCAGGTTCTTCTCGAATTGTTGTTGCTCCAGTTGTTCCATCGCGAAGCCCGTCACAATCCGGGTCTTCCTGAGACCTTCTGAAAGTCGCTGGAGACCTCGTTCACTTTGTTCCGCCAGCAGCCCGGATGAATTTGATGACCGCTGCCTCTCCATTCCGATGGCATACCATCCCAGGATCACTGGCACGATGACTTCGATTGAAAGACGCCAATGGATACACAGTGCCGTCAGAAGAGCGATCGTGATGTCCGGACCTGAAAGAAGCCATCGATGTCCCCATCGAGTTGCGGATGATTCCAGTGAGCGGGTCGCTTCACGGAACAGTCGATCGGTTGCCTGAGACTGTTCTCTCGAAAGGTCAGCGGGTTCCAGCCGGATCGCTTTGCGATGAATGTGTTGTCGGAGTCTTTGAACGACAGACAGGGAGTTCGCTGTTACAGCCGAACAAGCGGCTGCTCTTAACATCCACCGTCCTGCGATGCAGACGATAATGGTCAGCATCAGCGTTGTCAGTGCGGTGGGGCTGTTATGCAGCAACGGTATCGACTGGATGATTACGGAGATGCCGCGCGCTGCGGGGACTTCTGCCATTGCGTCTGCCAATGGCATTAAACCAAATGCGCCGCTCGTCCCGCTATTCGCCACGAGTGAAACGATGGCGGCAGAGCAGAGAATGGATACTGAAAGCAACACACTGCCGCCAACAGATAAGAGCAGTGCGATGAGCAATCGGGGTTGCGTGAATGCATTTGCCGAAACAAGCTTCTGGACAACCGGAGATGATGACTCGGTCATTGAACATCCTCCAACAAGAACACCTGCGTCAGCACAATCCAGAGCAGCCAGATGTTCTGACGGCTGGGCACGGAAAGTGGTTCTTTCTGTGACAAGACTGTTTGCACCGCAAATCACAGGCCATCATTGTCATTAAACGAAAAAAGGCACGTTTCACAACGTGCCTTTTAGCGGATATCGTGATTTTTTCGCCCGGCTCGGCGACATCCCGGGTCTTCCTGAAGTCGTTGTTACGCGAGATCCCGGTCCTCGAACAGAATAAAACCGAGCAATACGACAGCGGTTGCGTAGGCAGTGGCGTACAGAAAGGCGAAACCAAGATACTTTGGCGGGACGACTGAGCCCGTTGAGATCGCTGCCGACACATTGAAAGATTCGAGTGATGGCAGGACAGTGGCGAACATTCGAGCGATGAAAGTTACCGCTTCGTTTTGAATAACCGTTTCACTTTGCTGCACCATCAGGGGGGTTAGATTTCCAATAACGAAGATGGCAAAGCAAACGACCAGATTGACAACCATCGGGAGCCGAGTCGCAACTGTCACGCTAATGGCCGCAAGAACGACCACCTGGAGAAATGAAAGTGCAATTCCCGGTAACACCTGATTGACAACCTTCAGTCGATCCGGGTGCGGCATCGGGATTTCAACACCTTCTGAAATCTGGGTCCACTGCACGCTTGGCGTGACCTCTTCAGATCTTTCCTTCTGGTCGTAGCCAACTTTGTAATAGATGAGCGTTGCGAAAAGGAGCGTGAGTGGCAAGAACAGCCAGATCACAGCCTGAAGGATCCCGATGAACTTTCCGAGGATGAACTGACGGCGATTGATGGGCTTCGAAAGCAACGTCATTGCAGTTTTGCCATCAATTTCGTTGGTGATACTTGTCCCCGCTGTCCACACGGCAAGGAGCGCACCCGCGATCAGCAAAGTGGCAAGGCCACACTCCTTGAGCATCTTTACGTCGTCTTCCAGCGTGAAGAACGGCATGATTGTATTCAGCCCGAGAACTGCTCCACAGATGAGCAACAGCAGGAAGAACAACGGTTGACGAATGGCTTCCTTTGTCGTTGCTCGGGCAATAACGCCCGCCCGGGTTCCATAGGAAAATGAAACCAGGGCAGCCATGATGGCGGCGACACAAATCCAAACCATCAACCAGTTGTAGTCGGTGGTGGATTCCAGCTTGTGCGATTGAGCGAGTAAATTGATCTGAGGTAAACGGTAAACAGCTTCCAGCACGTCGGCATTCCCCGATTCGGAATGAATTTTGAAGTCCCAAGACAGCGCAACGCAGCGATATTACGTGAGTTACGCCGAACTGGGCTCGCGCGTTGGAAAGAATGCCAGAAACCGGTCCAAGTCAATTATTCACTGTGATCTGGGTGTAAGTGCAGATACAGCATCAAGATACGGAAATGGTCCGTTCCCGGAAATCTCGCGCGAAGGCACCCAATCTAATCAACCAGGCAGGCGCCCTGAACCAAATTCGACTGCAAAATTCCTAAAGCACTTAACGACGGATCTGAAAATCGTCAAAGTCCTCCGCAGGATCAATGGCCTGGAGCTCGATTGCGGTAATTCCGTCTCCGAAATGTGCTTTCAGGCGATTCACGAGACTCCGGACCGTTGTGTCGGTTGCTTTTGCGACAACTTCCACAGTGCCGTCCGAAAGATTGCAAACATAACCACAAATTGGCATCGAGCGAGCCAGTCCGTGGGTTGTCCACCGGAAGCCGACGCCCTGTACCCGGCCATGGAATACGATTCGGGTCGTTTGGATCATGTTTTCGGCTCCGGAAAATCCGATCGGAATTGCCATGCAAAAATGCCTGTCGCGATGGCCACATTCAACGAATCGGTGCCATTGGACATCGGGATGGCCAGTCGGGTGTCCGCCATCCGAGCGACCGCTGGTGAAACGCCGTCGAATTCGTTGCCGACAACGATCACTGTCCTGCCGGGAAACCGAAACTTTGCAAGGTTGATGCAGTCTCTATCCAGCACTGCCGCCGCGATATGATAACAATCGGCGTGTTTTAGCTGGTTCAGATGGATTTCGAGGTCGTCGGATTCGACGATGGGAAGGAACAGCACATTTCCCATAGAAACTCTGAGGACTCGCCGGGAAAAAGGGTCGGCTGAGCCAGCCCCAAGCAGGACTGCATCCGCGCCAAAAGCGCTGGCAATACGGATAATGGCTCCAACGTTCTCAGGATCGACGATTCGGTCTCCGGCAATAATCAGGCTGTCTCCCCTGGATCGGACAATCTCCCGTAAATCGGGGGTTGCCCGTCTCTTAGCACAAGCCATGACGCCGCAGTGAAACGGGAATCCAACCAGCTGTTGTGCCAGATCGTTTGCCATACGATAGATGGGGATCCCGGTGGGGAGTTTCTCGTGGAATGATTCCCATTTTCGATCGCTGATCAGAACACTGCAAATTTGGAACGGACTTCGAAGCAGTCGTTCTACAACCGTTGCCCCTTCTGCCACAAAGGTATCCGCGTCGCGAATGGCATTCTGCTTCTTCAGGCTGCGATACGAATTCAGTCTGGGGTCGTCCAGCGAGCTCAGTCGTTCAATCATTTTTGGAGAGTTGCGTCAGAGTAAGAAAACTCAGAGTCCCGGTGTCGCACATTGATTCAATGGTCTGGCGGGCTGGGGCCCATTGTAAGTTGCTGGATCTGCCTATTGTGAAGTTTGCGGGCCACCACGTGATACCTTCCCTGAAAACCCGGGAAAACTCCAGGCAAGTGGCATTCGCTCAATTCTTGTCCATTCGCTACTCTACCAGGTACGGGCCAACTGGCTTCTGTCGCATGCCACTAAATTGCGAAGGATGATCACTGTGAAACTGTATTTCCTGCGTGCGCTGTGTGCGTTGGAAGTGAAGTTACCCCCATGGGCTGCGAATGCCTTGCGGCGGTAGCTCGAAGACATTCAAGGGGTTGTCCCCTTGTATTCAGCCGAATGACTTCGGCTATGGAGGAAAACGGAGTGTCGACTCGCATCTTGAGTATTTCCGGTTTGCGTGGAATCATTGGTGACGGACTGGATCCGGTCTATGCATCGCAGTTTGCTGCAGCGCTGGGAACCATTTTTTGCGGCGGCAAAGTTGTTGTTGCTCGCGATGGGCGATCGACGGGTCCAATGCTCTACCACTCCGTCGTGTCAGGACTGCTTGCGACCGGATGCGAAGTTGTGGATGCCGGGATTTGCACCACGCCGACATGTGGAGTTCTGGTGAAGCATTGCAATGCCGCCGGGGGCTTGCAGATTACCGCCAGTCATAATCCTATCGAATGGAACGGATTGAAGCCCTTCGCACCAGACGGGTCGGTTTTTAACCGTGAACTGGGGCAGCAATTACTACAGATTCTGGAGACCGGCGACATCGCATGGAAGGACTGGGCTGGCCTTGGACAGGTCACGACGTTGGCTGACCCGGCATCACCACATATTGACAAAGTCTTGAAGCTGGTCGATGTCGAGGCGATTCGCAGGAAAAAATTCCGCGTTGTTCTTGACTGCAATCATGGCTCTGGCGCTACGTGTGGGCCACGACTCCTGCAGGAACTTGGTTGTGAAGTTATTGTGCTGGGGGGCACTCCGGACGGCCGGTTTGAACACATTCCGGAACCCGTTGAGAAGAACCTGGGGGAACTCTGCCGGGCTGTTGTTGAACACAAAGCGGATGCCGGCTTCGCACAGGACCCGGATGCGGACCGACTGGCAATTGTTGACAATACGGGGCACTACATCGGTGAAGAACTGACGCTTGCGCTGGCTGCCGATTACGTTCTGGAACGTCGAAAGGGACCTTTTGTTGTAAACGGGTCGACAAGTCGAGTGACGGCGGACATTGCCGCCAAACATGGCTGTCAGTTCCACCGTAGCTTTGTTGGTGAGGCACACGTTTGCGCAAAGATGCGTTCCGTGCAGGCGGTGCTTGGTGGTGAAGGCAATGGCGGCGTCATCGAGCCAGCCGTCGGCTATGTCCGCGACAGTCTGGTCTCTATGGCCTATGTGCTTGCTGGGATGACAGAGAAGAAGAAAAGCCTGGAGAAGTGGGCTGACTCATTGCCTTTTTACACCATCGTGAAAGACAAGATCACTTGCCCTCCGGAAGCAGTACCTGCGGCCTGCGATGCGCTCCGAAAAGCGTTCGGTGATGCTGAAGCCCGTGACGGAGACGGATTGCGGCTGGACTGGCCGGACCGCTGGGTCCAGGTGCGTGCCAGTAACACAGAGCCCATCGTTCGTGTGATTGCGGAAGCGCCCGAAACAGATGATGCTGTCTCGCTGTGTGATCTCGCGATGAAAGTGGTAGAGAATTCGGTGGGGCCATACCTTGCCTGACTGGGCATTGCAGATCGACGTTGAAAGTGATTTCGTTTGCAGGGACGCGACGAATTTTCGGCAGGTCTCTCACGTTGTCGATCCGGAGGCAGGTCTGCAGGACTTGAATTACTGACGCTCTCCTTTCCGAATACGTTCGACCCATCCTTCACAGATTCAACGGGCCAGTGCGCCGGGGGCGTTGCCATTTGACCATTGGTGTCGAATGATGCACGATTCGCCAGCGGCCTGATCTGCACCCATGGTGCATGGGCAAACCGTTAGAGAAGTTGTCCTTGCCTGTGAACAGTCATCTTTCTGAAAGACATTCGATGAAGATTCGTTCTCCATTCGTCATCGGAATTGTTTGTGCGTATTTGTTTCTTCCGTGTTCTCAGGCGTGGCTGGTCCGAGCTGACGATCTTCCGGTCACAGAAGGCCTGCTCGTTCGACTTGAGTTTGCGAAGACGTCTGAAGTCACAGATCCAGCGGACCGTGTTTCCGCGTGGGATTCCAGTGCAGGAAGTCCCCTTCGGTTCTCGCAGCCAAACGAGAAATTTCAACCGAAATCATTGCAGATCGAAGGAAGGCGCATCGCTCGTTTTGATGGGTTGGATGACTATCTGCGCGTGGATGCCACCGGAATGAAGTCCGCCTCTGTCAGTTTGTTTGTCGTCGCAGCTCCGCACTCCAACGCGGGGGATTTCCGTGGACTCTTCGCAGCGAATGCTTCAGGTGAGAGGGATTACGTTTCAGGTCTGAATATCGATCTGGGGCCGGGTCCGGGGCGCGCTCTTGATATGATCAATATTGAAGGCCGGGGATTTGGAGGGGCTCGGGATCTCATGGAGTCTTCGCTGAATTTCGGAACGTTGCATACCTTTGAAGTCGTGATCGATGCGGAAACAAAAGTGGTTCGCAGTCTTATCGATGGCAGGCTCGAAGGTACACGACCGTGTGACGGATCGGAATTGTCGCTGGATGAACTCACACTGGGAGCTCGATACTACACCAACGGTCCGGGGGCTCAGCAGGTACGGGCACCATTTGAGGGTGATATTGCTGAAGTGCTGCTTTACGGTCGAGCTCTTCCCGAAGCAGAAGCTCAGGCAGTTCGCGGGTATCTGAAGTTGAAGTATGCCGCGGTGGCCAGCGCGTTGCCAAAGACCATCACACGAGATCCTGCCCTGGGAGTGGAGCTCGTGAAAGTGGAGAAGCCTCCCGCAGTACAAGTCCTGGTGCCAGGATTTGAAGTTGACGAGTTACCACTGCAGCTCACGAACTGTAATAACGTCCGATACCGGGAAGACGGAAAACTTGTGGCGCTTGGTTACAACGGAGATATCCATCTGTTGACGGATACAAACGGAGATGGTCTGGAGGATGCCGCGGAAGTCTTCTGGAAGAATGAGGGCAGCATTCGCGGCCCGATTGGAATGTTGCTGACGCCACCAGGGTATAAGAAAGGTCGTGGCGTTTTCGTTCCGTCGAAGGGGAAGGTTTCTTTGATTGTCGATACGGACGGGGACGACAAGGCGGATCAGGAAATTGTTGTCGCATCGGGCTGGAATGAAATTCCCCAGAACGTCGATGCGTTAGGTCCGGCAATGGACAGGGACGGGAATCTGTATTTTGGTCTGGGTGTCGCCAATTTTGCCAACGCTTATCAGGTTGGTGACGATGGGAAATCACAATACAACATCAGGGCCGATAACGGGACAATTCAGAGAGTGTCGGCTGATTTCACCAAACGTGAATCGGTTTGTACCGGGATCCGTTTTCCCGTCGCTCTGGCGTTTAATCATCTGGGTGATTTATTCTGTACGGAACAGGAAGGGGCGACCTGGCTGGCTAATGGCAACCCTCTGGATGAGCTGCTTCACATTCGTCTGAATGAGTCTTCAGATGCGACTCCTAATCCAAACGGGAAACGCCATTTTGGATTTCCCCCGCGACATCCGGACTACAACCCGGGTATTGTTGACGAGCCATCAACGTTTGATTTTGGCCCACAGCATCAGTCCACATGTGGAATGGTGTTTAATGAACCTGTCAACGGTGGCCCCGTTTTTGGCGCTGAATGGTGGCAGCATGATGCGATTGTGTGCGGCGAATCACGAGGCAAGATCTGGCGCACTCAGACCGTCAGGACGCCGGTTGGTTATGTTGCAGATTCGCAGTTGATTGCTTGTTTGCAGATGCTGACCGTTGATGCGTGTGTGTCACCGGATGGCAGCCTTGTTATTGCCTGTCACAGTGGTCCGCCCGACTGGGGAACCGGACCTACCGGGACGGGAAAACTGTTTCGTGTCCGACAGGTTCGGAAGAAAGCTCCGCGTCCCGTTCGAACCTGGGCCGCCGGGCTGCAGGAAATCCGGATTGCATTCGACCATCCGATTGCACCGTCATCGCTGAGGGGCGCGCTGGATCAGATTGTCGTGCAATACGGCGAACATGTTCGAGCCGGTGATCGCTTCGAAACTCTGGTCCCGCCTTATGCTGTTGTCCGTGCGCAGCAGCTAAAGCCTCGATTTGAGTTGCCGGTGGCAGGCGTAACCCTGACAGCAGATTTGAAGACTGTGATTCTGCATACATCACCGATGAACAGTGATGTTCACTATTCTGTGACTTTACCGTCGGTGATTGGTCTGGAGGAGCAAGAATCCGGCTCATGGCGGGATCACGGACAGTTTCCTCAACACAAACAGATCGACGTCGACCTGGCGCTGCGTGGTGTCCATGCATCATGGAAGGGGATCGACGACGAACATGGGCCTCAGAAATCAGAGACTCCGTCTGACGAGGGACAGGCTGGAAATCACACCGGAATGATTCACTCCGGGGAGATTGTCGAATCCTGGACGCTGCCGCACGCAGATCTGAACGTGAGTCTACAAATGCTGGCGGCATCGGCTGAGTCTGAAACCCTGGTCAGGGCAATTTCAAGACCGGGCATTCTGACTCTGGAAACTCAGCTTAACCTGTATGATATGCTGCGTCCGGCGATCCAGCCCGGTGCATCTATTGACTATGCATGGCCCGATGAAATCGTAACGGTGACTGTCACTTCCACGCAACAGATTGTGGTTCAGGCCACGACATCAGGTGCACAGCCCACGGATCTGGCGGTTCGATGCGGAACGACACCAGATGGAATTTATACGGCCGTTTTTGAGTCTCCGGCAAATGTCAAAGAGCCGATCAGACTGACCGTTGAAATGACCACTGCTGCTCGCGGGGACGAAGCACCGATTCCCGGACTGACGATGTACTGGCACACGAATGAAGATTCCAGTCCTCGCCCGTTTCCGCTGCATCGATATATTCTTCCCTGGGTGAATCCTGCTCGAGGACGCGATACTGATGAAACGTTTTTTTCGAACTCAGACCTGGCGGAACTTCAGGGGGGGAGCTGGGGCAGGGGGAGGCGAGTGTTTCGGAGTGAGGCTGCTGGTTGCTTCAAATGCCATGAAGTAGGGGGGACGGCTTTATCATCAATCGGTCCTGATCTGCGCAATCTTGTCCATCGCGATTACGCTTCGGTCATTCGTGATATTGCAAATCCCAGCTATGCGATCAATCCCGATTATATTGGGCATACGATCGAGCTGAAGGATGGTCTGGTCCTGACAGGGGTGCTTCGAACGGTCGGCAATCAGCTGCTTCTCGGGGATGCACAGGGCAAAACGACAGTGTTGACAAACAAAGAAATTGAAGCCATGTACCCGTCTCGAGTTTCGGTGATGCCGCCGGATTTAACGAAGAAGCTTTCGCAGCAGGAACTGAAGGATCTGCTGACGTATCTTCTGACCCCACCGCCGGCAATGCCTCTGCAGTCGCCATTGAACGCCCCACCATTGAGGACACAGGCTGAAGTAGCGGCTGCGCTAGCCGGATCTGCGGGTCCTCCCGGGGTGTACCGACCACTGAAGATGGTTCTGGTCGCGGGCCCGAAGGATCATGGGCCTGGCGAGCATGACTACCCCGCATGGCAGCAACAGTGGGAAGAATTACTGACAGGGGCAGAGGGGGTCACTGTCGATGTGGCGTGGGAATTTCCGAATGAAGAACAACTGGCATCTGCCGATGTTGTTTTGTTTTTTCAGAAAGGCAGCTTTGGCGACACGCGCCCAGAGAAGCTGGATGCGTTTCTGAAAAGAGGTGGCGGGGCTGTTTATATCCACTGGGCGGTCAATGGAAACGATCAGGTCAGCGAGTTTTCCAGACGCATCGGTTACGCTTCCTGGGGAGGCCGGATCTCATATCGTCATGGTCCCTTGACGCTGGATATTCATAATACGGACCATCCTGTGGTTCGGAACTTCGAACAGCTTCAGTTGTATGATGAGAGCTACTGGAAGCTGACCGGGAAACCAGAGGATGTCACTTTATTGGCAACCAGCACAGAAGACGGCATGGCAACGCCCCAGATTTGGGTACGCGATCATAATCCGGGGCGAGTTTTTGTGAGCATACCTGGTCATTACAGCTGGACGTTTGATGACCCGCTCTTCCGAATCCTGATGCTAAGAGGAATCGCGTGGAGTGCCGGCGAGCCCGTCGACCGATTCAACGACCTTGTGACACCGGGGGCGAGATTGTTGAGATAACTTGCGAAGAATTGGAGGTTTCCGTTCCTGTACATTCGACTGGCTATGTCTGGGGTATTGTCCTGCTTGCAGACTGTAAATGGGGCTACGGGAGGTCCGGGGTTGCGGTTACCCTCGAGGACTGCGTAAAGTTGGTGAATGTTCCCGCAGAGGCTGGTTGTAACACAGGGAGGTCAAATGGTGCATCGAATTCGCAATCAACTCAATTTGATTTCACTCGCATCTCGCCATATCGCGGATCTCGTAGCATCGCATGAAATCGTGCGGGCAATGGAAGTGGCAGAACAGGTTCAGTTGGCCACCGCAGGGTTGCAGTCAACGCTCAGCCAGATGCACGATCTGGAAGCAGGGCACGACTTGAAACGAGTGCTCGTTGTGGAAGACGACAGCATCCAACGCAGGATGATAGCTGAGGCGTTTCGGGAATCAGGTTATTTCGTTGCTGAAGCTGATAACGGCAACGGAGCAATTGAGTATCTTTACAGTGCGGCTCAGCCTGATGTCATCATTACAGACTTATCGATGCCCAGTTGTTCAGGTTGGGAATTGTCGCGAGTTGCTCGAACCAGCCCGGTTTGCCGAGGAGTTCTGCTGGTGTCATTATCCGGCAACGCGGTCCCGGCCGCGACTGAAGGTTTTGACCTTACGGTGGCCAAGCCCGTGGACACAAAGGTCATGATCGCACAAATCGACCAGTTGCTGGCCAGCCGAGATGGAGAGCGAGACGCGGCATAGGCGAATTCTTCGGTGTTGTTGGATTGCCGGTTGGCCATCGTCTTACTTCTGGTCGCTCAGGTCCATCCACAGGCCGCCATGTGCAGAAATCCGGCAAAATGAGCTTAACAGTGCGAACATTGAGTTGCTTGCTGTCGAAGCTGTGCGCCGTTTCTTCAGGTCGAACGCGGCGACTGCGATCAAAGTCTGCTTTCGTCTCGGAACCCCTGGAAGTTCGCGTTCTGTTGTCGGCATCGGAATGGGGTGCACGCTCGGTTTCAGGTGACGGTGCTTCTGTTTCGAGCAACACGGGCACAACCATTCTAAATGGAATTGATATCAATCAGTTTATCGGGGTTGATGCGTTCCGTGAGGCCGGCTTCACCGGGACGAATGCGGTGGTTGCGAATATCGAAGGCGGCCACATTTGGAACGGGCACGAATCACTGACGCATGTGGATGGGTTTGTTCAGGATTCCGCGAATCCAGGCTCGCAGACGGGAGATTTTGATCGCCACGCCACGTGGGTCGGGATGTTGCTGGCCGGGAAGTCTGCTGGAGTGGCCTTCAACTATCAGGAGGGAGTTGTGCCGGATGCCCGACTTTATTCCGGGGCAATTGCCACAACTTGGTCCGGTGAATCGTTTACTACCGCATTCAACTTCAACAGCAACACATTTCTGACACCATATGAAGATCTGATGTCGAAGGGCGTTGGCGGCGACGCTGTGACTGCCGATGTGATTAACAGCAGCTGGAACAGTAATGATCCCACGGCATCCGCATCAGGCATCTATTCGAGGGCAATTGACGCCCTTGTGAATGACACCGGCAAGACCGTTGTATTTTCCGCGGGTAATACTGGGGCCGGGCCAAACTCTGTCGGGGGGCCAGCAGCCGGGTACAACGTTATTACAGTTGGTGCCCTTGGCAATGACACGGATCTGCCACCATGGCAGTCAGTTGCAGGTCTCAGCAGTCGTGGATTCAATGACCTGTTTATTCCTGACGTCTCTGCTCCAGCCAATATACACGACGCTGCTCAGGGAACCATTCTGCCTGAAGTACGTTCTGTGATAGACATCGTCGCCCCCGGTATTGGAATCACATCTGCGCTGTACACGGGGGCCACCGGAGGAAACATTGGTGGAGGTGATTCGACACCGGGCAAGGCTGACGCTTACACGGGCAACCTTCAGGGAAGCAGTTTTGCTGCACCTTTAGTTGCCGGTGGTGCAGCCTTGATGGTCGATGCCGCGAAGACGATCTTCGGAAGTTCTTCCACTGCCATGGATGGCCGGATTATCAAGTCCATTCTCCAGACGTCTGCAGACAAGATACCCGGCTGGTCAAATCGTCCGACATTGATCAATGGAATTCATACAACCACTCAATCACTGGACGAAGATTCGGGGGCTGGGAGGTTAAACCTTGCAAGAGCGAAAGAATTGCTTCTGGACGGAACCACAGATCTGCCTGGTGATTCATCGGGTCCTGTTCAGGCCAATGGCTGGGATTTGGGGAGGGTCAGTGAAGCCGCTGTTTCGGACTACCCCATTCAGAATGTCCTGGAAGCCGGTACACCACTTATCGCTACGCTGAACTGGTTTGTCGATCGCATCATTACTGACGGGGGAGTGACGACTGAGTCGAGTTTGGACAATCTGGATCTGGAGTTATGGCTGACTGACAATGGTGTGGCTGCCAGAAAAGTAGCTGAGTCTCGCAGTTTGTATAACAATGTTGAACACCTGAGTTTTGCGGTTCCTGAGACTGGGACCTATCTGCTTCGGGTACGCTGGTCAGGAGAAATCTGGGATCTCAACAACGATGTGAATACGGAGACCTTTGGTTTGTCCTGGACAACAACCGGACTCGTGGATGGTGGTGCGCCTGTTGCTCATGCGACTGCGGAAGATGTCTTTTTGCAGGGCCCGCAGGATCAGTTGATCTCGGTGCAGTTTCTGGATGACACGGGTATCAATACGAATACGATTTTGAGTTCCGCTGTGTACGTGAAGGATGCCAGTGATGCTGTTCATTATCTGACTCTGCAGTCAGTCGATTCGAACCAGACTTATGATCCTTTCGTCACTGCCGTATTTGTCATGTCTGCTCCCGGCGGAACCTGGGACTCTACCGATGATGGGTTGTACCGTGTTTTTCTGAACGATGGGGTCGTCGAAGATGAACTGGGCAACACGATCGAGGGGGGGCAAATTGGTCTCTTTAACACGCAGATTGTCCAACGGATAGGGCCGGACAGTTTTGGTTATGTTGCTTCTCCGGTAACATTCAACTTTGAAGATATCAGCGAAACCGGAGTTCCCATTCTTCAGGGCCTGGATGATGCGACACATCTTCTGACAGATCACGCGCTGGGTGATTTTTCGTTCTCTTTTTACGGGGCGACCTGGCATGAACTCTTTGTGAGCACAAACGGATTGTTGACCTTTTCTTCGCCGGTCGCTTCTGCTGCAAATACAGACCTCTCGACGTTTTCCGGACAGTCGGCTATTGCGGTGTTATGGGACGATTTATCCTCCTATGGTCCGAATGCTGCTGTTTACTGGCAACTGCTGGGACCTCCAGGCGCGCGCAGACTCATCCTGCAGTGGGATCAGGTGGAGTATCTGCATGCAGGTGGGAACATAACGTTTCAGGTGGTGCTCGATTCTTCGGATAACAGCATCCAGATGAATTATCTGGATTTGGATGGTGGTGACGCAGGCCACAATGAAGGCCTGTCTGCGACAGCGGGGCTCCGATCCGGTGATCCACTGTCGACGACACTCTTGTCGTCGTTTAATGGATCGAGTTCCGTCTTTGTTGCGAGCCATCGGAGCGTCCGGTTCTATGATCCTCGCCCCGTTGCTCCATCGATTACCACGCCGGGCACTTATGACTTGCGCACGTTTACCCCGGAATTCAGATGGAGCGAGTCGCAAGGGACTGAGCAATACGAGATCTGGGTCAATCGACTGACAGGTGAGACCGCGCGCGTGATACACGCGTTTGTTGGCGAAACAATTTTCACTCCGTCACAGCCAATGGCGATGGGATTGTATCGCGTCTGGGTGCGGGCAATTTCTGCTCAGAATGATCGATCCAGCTGGAGTACTCCGTTTACGTTTCGGATCAACGCTCCTGCGGAAATAACGCCGCTTCAAAGATTGCAAAAGACCGCTCGTCCGCTCATCGAATGGGAAGTTGTTCCGGGAGCATCGACCTATGAGATCTGGATCAACAATCTTTCTAACCACGCATCCGCGGTGGTTTACAAATCCGGGCTCACTTCAACCACATTCGAGCCTGAACAGGATTTGCCATTCGGGCAGTATCGGGTCTGGGTACGCGCTACGGATGAAGGACAACGGCCCGGGGCATGGTCCGACCCTGTGGATTTTGTGGCAGCCTACTGGCCGACGCTGACCGCGCCATCTGCAGTCGTGACGTTTAATCATCGACCTCAATTCGAGTGGACTGTTCTGGATGGAGCAGCCTCCAGTCAGATCTTCGTACGAAACACATTCACAAAGGAAGTGATCTTGAATCAGCCGGTCTCTGCCAACGGCGTATGGACGTCCACGGTGGATTTGCCTCGTGGCGAATACGACTGGTGGGTGCGAGGTGTCACGCTTGATGGCATTGCCGGATGGTGGAGCTACGCTGCACGATTCTCGGTCGCCGGATCGCCGGTGTTGACGATGCCAGCCGGGACGGTCCCGTCAACGCCACTCTTCAGCTGGAAACCCGTTGAGCTCGCCCAGCACTACACACTGGTCATTCATTCAATGGGAGGTGGCCATGATTCGATCACGCTGAACAATCTCTCGGGCACTCAGCATTCCACCACGACGCTGGCATCCGGAGTCTGGCGAGTCTGGGTTCGCGCGGTGAGTGGCACGGGAGAGCTCAGCTGGTGGAGCCGCCCGGTGGACTTCACCGTTGAATAGGATAGAGCATACTGGTGAGGCGCCGGGTCCAGGGATGTTTTGCATCGTCAGTGCGGAAGTGAGTTGCGCGGCATAGTTCAGGTGCTGGAGGATACTGGTTTTCGTAATTCCACCAGAATTCCGCCAAGTCGCAGCAGTTGATGAATCCGCGTAAACCAGAGCTCACGGTCCCAGACAAGTCCGGTAAGTTCGCATGCATTCTTCAGCTCTTCGCGGCTGAATGTTCTGCACTTCCATGTATGGCTTGTGAGGATTCCGGAGAAGGAGTCTTCTGTGGCCAGCAGCAAAATTACCCCGCCCGGCCGAAGTACACGAGCGAATTCTGCAAGCCCGGGTAACGGGTCCGGAATGTGTTCCAGGACGTAACCACAGGTGATGCAGTCAAAGGAATTGTCGCGGAAAGGCATCTGCATCATGTCTGCGGCCACGAAGGAGGGCCGTGGTGAGCCAAGTCGCTCTCGGGCGCGGCGCAGCATTTCTGCGGATAAGTCAAATCCCACGATTTCGGCATCAGGATGACTGGTGTCGAGCAGATGTCGAATGATTTGCCCGGCGCCGGAGCCAACGTCGAGGATTCTTCTGAACGGTCTGGCATCAAACCGACCGGAACGGAAGAGCGAGCCCATGAGCGGTTCATGCAGCGAAATAATGCTGCTGAACTTAAGGACAGCTCCTCGAGGGCCGTCATAGAGCCGCCGGACAGATGACTGGTACTGCGTGAGCGACTGACGCCGAATTCCTCGAAATTCGGCGAGACGCCGGACGTGTTTCTTCGCGCGATGGCGAAGTTTCGTGACAGCGTTTTTCAAGTTGCAGTAGGCTCCTGAAAGTGATGACGGTTCCGCTGGGTTCACTGGTGGGACGAGTGAACTTGACGCAACCAACCAGGATTTTCAAGCGTACAAGGGTTGGCCCTGACCTCTTATCGCATATCGGGTTTTAGCCAGGAATGAGCGAGTCGAACGAGGGAATTCGGTTGTCGATCAGTCGAATTGGCAGGAGGAAAGCGGTTACGCGGCTTGCGAATCGGCATAGTTCACGCCATGATCTGCGTGCAAAAATCCCCCTTTTCAGGTTCACTGCCCGCGGAAAGCGATGGTTGGTGCCGAAATGTCGGGCAGATTCGCCTGAAATCTTCAGAAAGTCCAGATTCGTGAGCGTCGGTAGCCAGGGAAAAGACGCCGTGTTGCGTGTGTTGTTCGTTTGTACGGGCAATACGTGTCGCAGTCCGATGGCTGAAGCCGTGTTTCGGAAACTTGCTGCCGAGAAAATTGGATGTCGGGAATGGGAATTGCGTGATCGGGGCGTGGATGTGTTTTCTGCAGGAGTTGCCGCAGCTGAGAACTTCCCGGCGTCTCGTGAAGCAATTGAAGCCGTGAAGGACTACAATCTCGATCTGTCGCAGCACCTCAGCCAGCCGGTCACTGTCGAGATGCTTGAGAAATGTTCGCTGGTGCTGACAATGACCAGCCGCCATCTGGATGCGGTCCGCAGGGGTTGTCCGGCTCGGGCGGATCGCATGTTCCTGTTAAGTAAGGCCGGTTGTGATGTCTCCGATCCAATAGGGCAGGGGTTGCCGCAGTACAAAGACTGCATCGACGAAATCTCGGACAGTATAAGAATCTGGGTTGATGAATTGTTCCAGAAAGAGCTCAGCGAAAAATGAAAATTGGAATCGCCAGTGACCATCGTGGTCTTCAAATGAAGAACCGACTTTTGCAGTTGCTGGGCACAATCGAAGAGGTCACCGAGACCAGAGATTTTGGTCCGGACGACACCGTCAGCGTCGACTACCCGGACTACGCATCGCGCGTTGCGAGCGCGGTTTCGACGGGTGAGGTGGATCGCGGTATTTTGATTTGCGGCACCGGGATAGGGATGTGCATCACCGCAAACAAATTCTGCAAAGTACGGGCAGCCACATGTCACGACATCGTAACGGCTGAGTATAGTCGGCTCCACAACGATACCAACGTGCTTTGCCTTTCGGCGGACCAGCTCAGCGATCAGCTTGCGGATCAGATTGTCCGCATTTGGCTTCGGACCGAATTTGAAGAAGGTCGTCACGCCCGGCGATTGCTGAAGATCACTGAAATTGAAAAGCAAAACGCCAGCGTTAGTGGCGAAACTGGTAATTCCTGTTGTTGAACCTGTCTTTCCCTGTCTTTCGATTCACGAGCCCAGAAGATGAAGCCTGAAGATCTCCATTTTGCGAAGACTCACGAATGGGTCGCTGTCGAAGGTGACGTTGCCACGATTGGAATTACTGACTTCGCAGTCAAATTGCTGACCGACATTGTCTTCATGGAGTTGCCGTCTGTCGGGAAATCGGTGTCTCAATCTCAAACCATGGGCGAAATTGAGAGTGTGAAAGCAGTGAGTGACCTGTACGCTCCTGTCAGTGGTGAAGTGATTGAGGTGAATTCGGACCTGCCCGATAACCTGGCTCTGCTGAGCGACAGTCCATTTGAGCGAGCATGGATTGCGAAGATCAGAATGTCATCACCTGCGGAAGTCGCAAGTCTGATGAACCGTGCGGCGTATGTTCAACATTGCGAATCTGAAGGTCACTAGCGGATTTTGCGTGCCGGGTCCCTATCATCTGCTGCTCCCGGATCTCGGGCGTTGGTCTTAGAGTTACGTCTCCGCAGCGTTTTCCGGCAGACAGCGCGTGAGGCTCTGCTTCTCGTTTGAGGCCTCTCTTGTTGCCAATCTCCGGGGCCGTCTTTCTATCTTCCACAGGATTTCAGCCGTGGCTTATCTGTTTGACACTCCCGAGCAGCGGGAGAAAATGCTGGCTGCCATAGGGGTTGCGAGCATTGATGAGTTGTTTCGTCAGATTCCCGAAACGCTTCAGCTGAAACGAGAGCTGGATCTGCCGGAGCCTCTTTCGGAGTTGGCGCTTCAGCAGCAGATGGAGCAATTGCTGACTCCGTCGGTAAGAACTCCCGTCTGTTTTCTCGGCGGAGGCGTTTATGATCACTTCATCCCCGCAGTGGTGGATGAAATCGCGTCTCGCGGCGAATTCTACACTGCCTACACTCCGTATCAGGCGGAGGCAAGCCAGGGGACTTTGCAGGCGTTCTATGAATATCAGACATTGATTTGTCAATTGACGGGAATGGAAGTCTCGAATGCCAGCCTGTATGAGGGCGGTACCGCGGTAAGCGAAGCGGTCTTCATGGCGATGCGGGTGAATGGTCGACATGGAAAAGTCGTCGTCGCCGGCTCGCTCCATCCGGAATACAGGGCCGTTCTGGAGACATACCTGGCAGAGACGGAGACCAGAATTGTCACCGTCCCCTGCAGGGATGGAGTAATTTCGCCGGAAGATGTGGCGAGACTGGTTGATGATCAGACTTGTGCCGTTGTGATGCAGCAGCCGAATTTCTTCGGCTGTATTGAGGATATCAGTGCAATCACTGAAGTGGCGCACACCGGGGGTGCATTGGCGATCCTCTCCTTTGATCCCTTCAGTCCGGGTCTACTGAAACGACCAGCTGACTACGGAGTCGACGTTGCTGTCGCAGAAGGTCAGCCTCTCGGTACCCCCCTTCAATATGGTGGGCCGCTTTTGGGTGTCTTCACGTGCCGAAATGAATACGTCCGGAAAATGCCCGGTCGTCTGATTGGACGCACGACAGATCGGAATGGTAAGGACTGCTTCGTACTAAATCTGCAGGCTCGTGAACAGCATATCCGTCGCGACAAGGCGACCAGCAATATCTGTACGAATCAGGGGTTAATCGCTCTGCGAGCGACAATATTCCTTTCCGTTATAGGCAAAAATGGCCTGATCGATGCTGCCCGACTGTGCCATCAGAAAGCTCGTTACGCGGCTTCGGGATTATGTTCGCTCGATGGTGTTGAACTCTGTTTCCAGCGCCCATTCTTCCGTGAATTCGCATTGCGACTTCCGGTTGCTGCCAGTGATCTGATCCAGGACCTGGCCGAGCGTGGTTACAACGTGGGTCCCGAGCTTTCCCGTTTTGACATCCCGGGTGTTGATGCCCCGGAGAGATGCCTGCTCGTTGCGCTCACTGAGAAGCGAACACGCCAGGAGATTGATGACCTCGTGCATGCTGTTGGTCAGTGCCTTGAAGTTCGGAAGGCTGTGCAATGAGAAACAATGATTTCACCCGACTCTTGTTCGATCTTTCGAAAGCTGGACGGGGAACCAGGGTCTATCCGGGATCGGATGTGCCGCCGGTCGACGACGTTCCGGAAATTGGAGCGGATTACATTTCCTCTCGACCAGCAGAATTGCCGGAGTTGGCCGAGGGCGATGTTGTACGGCATTTCGTGAATCTGTCGACTCGGAACATGAGCGTCGATTCACACTTCTATCCGTTGGGCAGTTGTACCATGAAGTACAACCCCAAGAGGCATGAACGTCTGGCGCGCCTTCCGCTTGCAGCGAACAGTCATCCATATCAGCCTGTGAAACAAATTCAGGGGCTCCTGCAGGTGCTGTTCGAACTGCAGACCATGCTGGCGGAGATTTCAGGATTGCCCGCCGTTTCACTTCATCCGGCCGCTGGCGCGCAGGGAGAGCTTGCGGCACTGTTAACCGCAGCCGCCTACTTCCGAAGCCGGGGCGAAAAGCGGACTCGAGTGCTGTTTCCGGCCAGTGCTCACGGAACCAATCCGGCCAGCGCGGCTCTGGCAGGGTTTGAGTGTGTCCAGTTGAACGGTGGAGCTGGTGGTTTTGTTGATCTGGACGAACTGAAGAAAACGGTGGATGGACGCACCGCCGTATTCATGATCACGAATCCCAACACGCTCGGTCTGTTCGAACGGGATATCTCTGCCATTTCGAAAGTGCTGCATGATGCCGGCGGACTCGTGTATATCGACGGCGCAAATATGAATGCCATTCTCGGCAAGACTCGACCCGGTGACTTTGGTGGTGACATGATGCACTACAACGTGCACAAGACCTTCACGGGGCCTCATGGTGCGGGCGGGCCGGGCGCCGGGCCGATCGCTGTGAGGGATTTTCTCGCAGATTTTCTGCCGTCCCCGGTTGTAACATTTGACGCACAATCCGGACTGTACTCTCTGTCTTCGCCTGCCCGATCCATTGGTCAGGTGCGAACATTCTTTGGCAACGTCGGTATTCTGCTTCGTGGTTATTTCTACCTGCGAACGTTGGGGGGCAGGGGGTTAAGAGAGGTTTCCGAGCAGGCTGTGCTGAATGCGAATTATCTCCTCAGCCAGGTGAAGGATTTTCTGGACGTGCCTCATGGCGACCGCTGCATGCATGAGTTTGTTGCAAGTGCAAGGCGACAAAAGTCTGCAACAGGTGTTACCGCAATGGACATTGCGAAGCGGCTGCTCGATTACGGCTATCATGCTCCCACTGTGTACTTCCCGCTGGTGGTGGAGGAAGCCATGATGATGGAACCAACAGAGACGGAGTCACTGGAAACACTGGATGCATTTGCTTCGGCCCTCCGCGCAATTTGCAATGAGCCACCGGAAACGGTCAAGGCGGCGCCGCACACAACCGCTGTTTGTCGTCCGGATGAAGTGGGAGCTGCCAGAAAGCCGGTGCTTTGCTGGTCGCCGGGCTGTTGACCTAAGAATGATTCTGTTCGGCGGATTAAGTGATGAGCGAAAGTCAGGCAAATCAGGAACAGCGTGACATTTCCTGCGAATTAATCATTCAGCCAACACCGCAATGCGGCGAGGAGAACATGTGGATCGATGAACGTCTGCTGGAGTTAGCGCTTACTGAAGGGCGTTGCTTTGCGAGGATCTACTCCTGGAGTGAGCCAACTGTTACGCTGGGGTATTTCCAGAAAGATGGTTCCGGATTAGTGGGTTCATTCTCGGGGCTGCCCAGCGTAAGGCGATTGAGTGGTGGTGGAGCGATTCTGCATGATCAGGAGTTGACGTATTCTGTGGCGCTGCCTCCCCACCATGACTTGAGCCGTCGCCCCAGTGAAATTTACCCCCGAATCCATCGGGGTATTATACAGCTTCTGAGTGATTGCGGCTGTTCTGCGAGACTTCGAGGTGATTCAGAAAATGAGCCAGCCCCACATTTCGTCGCGGAACATTCAGCTTCTGAACCGTTTCTATGTTTCATGAGACATGATCCGAACGACATCGTTTGTGATTCGCCTGCAGGGGTCGTGAAACTCGTTGGAAGCGCTCAACGCAGACGTCGGGGGGCCGTACTGCAACATGGAAGCATCCTGTTGCAGCGTTCAAAGGCGGCTGTTGAGATTCCGGGAATTACTGACCTCTTTCCTGAGTTTAATCTGGTTGAGTTTCGTCAGGCATTGCCGGGAATCATTGCTGGCCATGTTGCGGCAAACGTGGAGATCTCCAAAAACCCGCAATACGCGTCACCGGCGTCTCGGGGATGAGGTACTGTTGAAATTGGGTGTTGCACGTTTGCCTGCATCGAATGTTTGTCGTTTGAGTCACTTTTGTCCGAGGGAGATTGGGCAGAACCCGAAAACTTGTTGTTTCAGTGGTGCATTTGTGCATCTCATACTGGAACCAATCCGTGGCAGCGGTTAGAGTTGTGGAATGTTTGTGACAAAATCGGGCGGAGCTTCCGATTCTCATTTATGGAAGACGTAGTTGGGCCGACAAGACAGCGGTTTGGAGTTATTCACCTATGATCGTGGCCGAATTGTCAGTTGTTGGTGGAAAGCATGCCGGGCAGATTATTCCGCTGAATCGGCGGAAGTTTTTGATTGGCCGCGAGCAGGATTGCCAGCTGCGCCCCAATAGCGAGATGGTTAGTCGCCATCATTGCGTGTTCAGCCTCGATGACTTCGCAGTGCGGCTGCGTGATCTCGGCAGTACCAATGGCACGTTTGTGAATGGCAACCGAATTGCGAAGGAAACAGTCCTTTCGAGTGGGGATCACATTGTCATTGGCAACCTGGAATTCAAGCTGGTTGTCACTCCAGGTGCTTCCATCGATCCGTCTGCGAGCAGTTCAGGTTTCGATTTGAAGACGAAGCCAGAAGATACTCAGGTCACTTCTCAGACAGTTCTGGAGATACCGGTTGCTCGTCAGGATGCCGCACCTGCGGAACCTGCTGCAGCTGAGCCTGTTACGACTCAGGCTCCCGCGGCGCCGCCTGCCGTTCAGCAGGCTCCTGTTCCCGGGAGTGACACGGCCGTGATGCCTTCCGCACAGATGATGCCGGGGCAGTATCCGTATCCGCCACAAATGATGCAGCCGATGGGTTATCCAGGCGGGATGTACGGTGGTTATCCGTATCAGCATATGATGCCTAATTACGGCCAGATGTATCCTCCCATGATGCCTCAGGGTTATGCAGCTGCTCCGGAGCAGCAGGCCGCAGCTCCTTCTGGTGCACAGCAGATGGAAGTTTCGCTCCCGGATCCATCTGAGACAGGAGCAAAGGAGGAGGCTGCAAAGGGGAGTGGGGGATCCGATCGATCTGATACTGCCAAGCCGACCGGGGCAGCGGATGCCATTCTGAAACAGATGTCAGGTCGACGTCCGGGTGCCTAGTTCTTGTTCCGTGAAGGCCGTCAGAAATGGCTGATCCGTCGGATGTACAAAGGAAGTATCGGGAATTCCTGGATTTGCTTCCACTGACATTGTCACTTGCAGGTCTTCCTCCGAGCGATCACGGCAAGTATTTCACCGCAGAGCAGATTGAGTCTCGTTTGTTCACGATTCGGCACGCCTACAAGGCAGCCCGTTCTGTGGCACGCGAGTGCATTCAGGGCGCTTCAGGCCAATCCTGATCACTCGAATTCCTCGTGTTTCTGCCAGATGGGCCGTACAAGTGGTGCCTTCGCGGTCGAATTGAGTATGGATCAATTGCAGGGTCCTTGACAGGCTGCAATTTGGCCAGTATTTTCCGCTCAGGATCGTCACGGAGAGTTCGTGGTTTTCCTGTCCACATTTGGCACTATCAGAAACACGTTCGGGGAACCTGAAATGGGCAAGATTTAGGTCTTCCTCCATTTCTCTGTCGTAAATCATCCGTGCAGGTCGCTTTGGTGGCCTGACGTGGTGGGGTACGGTGGCGAATTCTGGTTTCTGGCAGTTTTTGGTTGCCAGTTGCGAAAAGTGGGACTTGTTCCCGCTTTTTTTTATAGATACTTCCGCGCAATTGAATGATCTGACATGAATGGACCAGAAATCCTCAGAATTGTTGATGCCATTCATCGTGATAAGGCTATCGACATGGAGATCGTGTTTGAGGGGATCGAGCAGGCAATCTTGTCTGCCGCCCGAAAACACTTCTCAGAGGACGAGAATGTTGAGGTGCAGATTGATCGCAAATCTGGTGAACCAGCTTTGATTTGTGATGGTCGGATGCTGGAGCCGGAATTGCTTGGAGACTTGCTGGGGCGGATTTCGGCCCAGACTGCCAAGCAGGTGATGATACAGAAGATTCGTGAAGCTGAGCGGGATACGCTGTACGACGAGTTTCTGGATCTGCGCAGTCAGTTGGTGTCCGGATTAGTGACCAGGATTGATCGCGGGACTGTGATTGTCAATTTGGGTAAGGTGGAAGCTATTCTGCCTCGCAGTGAGCAGATTGCGAAAGAGAATTACCGCGTCGGTGATCGGGTTCGGGCGATTGTGCTTGATGTTCGCAAGGCAGGCTCGCGGGTGCGGGTGATTCTTTCGCGTACGCACGCGGATTTCGTGCGTCGACTTTTTGAGGTCGAAATTCCCGAGATCAATGACCGTGTGATTGAGGTTCGTTCTATCTCGCGAGAGGCAGGGCATCGCTCAAAGGTTGCCGTTTCTTGTGCGGATTCGACGATTGATTGCGTGGGAGCCTGTGTGGGTGTGCGAGGGGCTCGAATTCGCGGGATCGTTGAAGAACTAAGTGGTGAGCGAATTGATATCGTTCGCTGGAACGACTCGCTGCAGGTGCTGGTTCCCAATGCTTTGCAGCCGGCAGAAGTCGAGGATGTGATTCTTTGCCCAATGCTGGGGAAAGTGATTGTTCTTGTTCGGGATGATCAGTTGTCTTTGGCAATTGGCCGCCGGGGGCAGAACGTTCGGCTGGCATCAAAACTGGTTGGTTGGGATATCAATGTGATGACCCAGGTGTCTCTTGATGAGCAGCTGGATATCTCCATTGAAGCATTCTCTGTTATCCCTCAGATGACGCCGGACTTGTCAGAGAATCTTGTGTCACAAGGGTTCTTCACCTTTGATGACCTTTCTGTGATTGAACCTGATCAGTTGATGGAGATTGGCGGCCTCAGTCAGGAGGATTGCGACGCAATTATCGAGTTTGCAGACGTGGAGAGCTTGAAGAACGAGGAGCAGGAGCGGCTGGCGGCTGAGCAGAAAAAACGTGACGCGTCTCAACGTGAGCACGCACCGGCGGCCCCTGCAGGCAAAGCTGTCGCTTCTGTGAGTGTCGAGTCGCCGGTTCAGCCCGCCGAGGGTGTTGCCGCTGAGGTGGTGGTTGAGGCAGGGGCGGAATCGGATGGGGAATCCGGGGAGGAAACCAGGCCTGAAGTTGCTGTCGATGGTGCCCCGGGTGATTCGGTTGAGGGTGTTCCGGTCGTGGCTGAAGAGGTTGCAGATGTGCAACCTGAAGAGGGTTAGTTCTGTTAGAGGAGAGTCGCTTTCACTTTTCGTTAGCAATTGTTTTTAAGATGTTCCGTCGCATTCGCGCAGAAGCGGGTGCCAGTTTGCTGGTAGTTGATTGATTGTTGTTGACAATCATTGTGGTCAGCTGCCTTTTGTCGGCCTGTGATTTGATGGCCGCAACCGGTTTTCGGTGCTCGCTCTGATACGAATTCATGGAAGTGTCAGTTTTCGGCGAGTCTAAGGGGTTCAGTTTTGAAGATACGTATCTTTGCCCTTGCGAGGGACTTAGGTCTCGACAGTAAGGTATTGATCGAAATTTGCGAAGAAGCCGGTGTTAAACTGCGCAACGCACTTGCGACGATTTCCGAAGAGGAACGCGACCAGATCGTTGCTTTTATCAAGAGTCGTGAGGCTGGTCCTGCGTCCGAGGCCGATGCAGTAGACCTCGCTCCGACCCGCGAGCCAGTTGTTGACATGGGCAAGGTTCGCGACATCAAGGCAATGTCGCCGCGCCCTCAGCATGCGTCTCGGTCGGAGGGTGAGGTCATTGGATCGGAGGAGACTCAGGAGCCCGAGGAGTCTTCTGCTGAAGAATCGGTGGTTGAGGTTGAGGAGGTTGTTGCTCCTCCCGCTCCCGTCGTTGCTGTGGAAGTGCCTGAAACTACAGAAAAGATCGTTGAGAGTCCGGCAGAGTCAGAGGCTCCTGTCGAGGTAGTTGCAGAGAAAACACAGACAGAAGAGGCTCCCGCAGAAGTGGCACCAGTCGAGGCGATTGCTGACGTACCTCCCGCAGTTGAAGCTGCCCCCGTAGTCACTCCTTCGCAGGAAGCGCCGCGTCGACCGCGAATGCAGCAAATGCGGGAGATGCGTCCTATCGGGTCTGTGAAGGATCGTGAGCAGGCAGCGAAGGGATCTGTTGCGCGCGGGAAGCCCATTTCGCGTCCGATCGTCGCGGCTCCTCCGGATTACACGCCGCCGGTCATCAAGAAGCAAAAAGTTGAAAAAGAGAAGGCGCAAAAGCCGGACATGGCTCTCTCCGACATCGTTGATCGGCGGAGTCCACTGGCGGATCAGTTGCGTCAGCTGAAGCAGGCCCGTGCTGAACAGGAGACGCCAGCCGTCGATACGGCAAGACAGCAACGGCCAGGAGCACGCCGCGGGTCACTGCTGAATGACTTTCGTGAGTCACGACAGAAGGAACGTGAAAACAAGAAGATCAAGCGGAAGCGGAAGTCGGGCAGTGTTGAGCTGAAGACCAACGCTCAGATTTCATTCCCGATTACCGTTCGTGCCTTGTCAGAGGCGATCGGGCGTCCCGCGAAATCGATTCTGAGCATCCTGTTTAAAGACGGGAAGATGTTCACGATCAACGACGAACTTTCAGAAGAAGTTGCGATGGAAGTCGCGATGGATTTGGGAGTCGATCTTGAGGTCAAACGCGGTCGGGATATTGAGGCAGAACTTGTTGCGTCGCTGGATCATGAGGATCCTGCTGAGTCGATGGCGAGCCGACCTCCGATTGTCACGATTCTGGGACACGTCGACCATGGTAAGACGACCCTGGTTGACTACATCCGAAGTGCGAATGTCGCTGCCGGAGAAGCCGGTGGTATCACGCAGCATATCGCTGCCTATCAGGTGAACTACGAGGGTCATGCAGTGACCTTTGTGGATACGCCGGGCCACGCCGCTTTCGGTGAAATGCGATCACGCGGGGCAAACGTAACCGACATCATTGTTCTGGTGATCGCGGCAGATGATGGCGTCATGCCTCAGACGGTGGAGTGCATCAGTCATGCGAAGAATGCTGGCGTACCTATCATCGTTGCCTTGAATAAGGTTGACCTTCCGGAAATCGATGAGCAACGGGTACTTCAGCAGTTAGCCCAGCATGAACTGCTTCCAGCGGAATGGGGTGGAGAAGTTGAAGTTGTTCGAACATCCGGTGCGACAGGCCAGGGTGTCGACAAACTTCTCGAAACCATCCTGCTGACTTCTGAGTTGCATGAGTTTCAGGCAAATCCGGAACGTGAAGCATTGGGTGTCTGTCTCGAAGCATTTCGTGATGAAGGTCGTGGTGCGATCGCCTGGATGATCGTGCAGAAAGGAACGTTGCGGGTTGGCGATGTTGTACTGTGCGGAAGCACTTATGGTCGCATCCGTGCAATTTACAATGACCGCGATGAGGAGCTGGACGAAGCCGGACCATCCTCGCCGGTTAAAGTGGCTGGCCTGAACGATGTCCCCGGGGCTGGAGATCATTTCTTCGTCATGAAGGATATCGAGGAAGCCCGAGAGACTGCCGACAATCGTATTCACGAAGGTCGAACCGAGGTGCTGTCGCGTCGTGGTAAGCCGAGGACACTTGACGATATTCTGTCTTCTGCACGCGAAGGTGAAGGCAATCAGGAGTTGCCACTGATCCTGAAGGCTGATACGCCGGGATCGCTTGAGGCGCTTCGCGGTGAGATTAACAAGTTTGAACATCCTGAAGTGAGTGTGTCGATCATTCACGAGGGAATTGGCGGCGTCAACGAAAGTGACGTCTACCTGGCAAGTGCAGCCGATGCCATCATTATTGCGTTCCATGTGATTGCAGAAGATCGGGCAGAAACGCTGGCCGAACGCGAAGCGGTTGAAATTCGGCGGTACAACATCATTTATGAGGTTACAGAGCACATCAAGCTGGCACTTCAGGGATTGTTGCGTCCGGAACGCGTGGAAGTGGCCACTGGTCGGGCGATCGTCCTGAGGACGTTTCAGATCAGTCGCTTTGGAACAATTGCCGGTTGTCGCGTGCTGAACGGGACGATTGCACGTGATAATCGAATTCACGTGATCCGGGATCAGAAGGTTCTCAACGATTATCGAATCGGATCTCTGAAGAGGGAGAAGGACGATGCTCGTGAAGTTCGCGACGGCATGGAGTGCGGAATTCGTTTGGAAGGATTCAACGACGTCAAAGAGGGTGACTTGCTGGAAGCCTATCGAATTGAGGAGGTCAAGAGGACGTTGTAGGCGTGAGTTTGTGCTCATCAGAGATGGTGAGACCGTCGCGATTGCAACGGATTGACTCCAGTCGCCGTTCGAATGGCCTGATCTTTCGGAAAGCATTTACCCATGTCAACGCGCCGCACAGCAAGAGTGGCCTCAGTGGTTCGTGAAGTGGTCAGCACTGCGATCCTTCAGGAATTGCGCGACCCTCGCATCAGGAACGTGACCGTTCTTGGTGCCGAGGTCAGTCCGGATCTGAGGTACGCAAGCGTAAAAATCTCCGTGATGGGCGACGAAAAAGTGGCCGCCCTGACAATGCACGGGCTTAATTCGGCCCGGGGCTTCCTGCAATCCAAAGTGGGGGAGCGCATCAAGAGTCGTTACACCCCTGAATTGCGATTTATTCTGGATACCGGGTTAAAGAAGTCGGCAGAGGCCACGCGAATTCTGCGTGAAGTCCTGCCGGAACACGAAGAACTACCTGCGACGGATGTTTCGGCAGTCCCGCTGGACGAGCCGGGTATTCACAACGAGTAGAACTCATACAACTGGGAAACGAAAATGCCTACAGGCAAGGCAACTAAGGCCAGCGACAAGTCCATGATCTGTAAGAAGGTTGTTACAGCCCTGCAAAAGATCTACGGGAAGTCACTCCCAAAGCTGGATCAGCCCGCACTTGAAACCATCATGTTCGCGATCTGTCTGGAAGACAATTCCTGGGCTGATGCCGAAGCCGCCTATAAGAGGTTGCTCGAAGAATATTTCGATCTGAATGAGATCCGGGTAACATCCGTCTCAGAGCTGGAACAGACGCTGCAACCCCTGCGTTTCGCCGACTGGAAAGGATTACGAATTCGGTCTTTGCTCCGATATGTTTTTGAGTCAGGCTACACATTTGAGGTCGAGAAGCTGCGGCGAATGACGCAGGAAGTTGCCGTCAAGACATTTAAGAAGATCGGCGACATGTCGCCATTCGTTCGCGACTTCAGTCTCCAGCATTTGCTCTCCAGTCACGTCGTTTGCCTCGACGAGTCGATGTTGAAGGCCTCGCACTGGCTGGCGCTCGTACCGACCGCCATGGATGTCACCGAGGCTGGTGAACATCTGAAAGCTGGCTTGAAGAAATCAGAGGTGGGTGAATTCTGCCACTTGCTCCGCTGTGTCGCGACAGACCCCAAATTCATCGAGCGATTTGACGATATGCCTGATGAACCGCTGGACATGGCCGACGCTCCAGCGAGGTTGGTGGAACTTCAGAATCCACCCCGAAAGAAGCCGACTCGTCCTGTGGCAGACAAAAAGGTCGAAGTCGCTGGCAAGTCCAAAGCCGTCACGAAGAAATCCACCGCCACGAAGAGCTCAGTCGGTAAATCTTCGACAAAGGAGTCGGCGGCGAAAGCTACCGCCCCGGTAAAAAAGACCGCGAAGAAGAAACCATCGCCGACCAAAGAAGCACCAGCCGCGAAAACGGCTTCAAAAGCTGCCAAGACCGTTAAGAAGACGGCCAAGAAGAAGTAACAGCGCCAACGACCTGCGTCTGAACTGCCTGTTCCACCTGGTTCAGGTTTTCGTTTCTGATGAAATGCGGGACAGGTCCGACGCGTTTGGAGGTCTGAATCAGAAGGACCACGCCGTGGATGCGATCGATCACGCGAATGCAAGCACAGCGGCACAACTCCGCATGGCACGCGCGCGAGCGGCACGAAGAGGCAACATTGGCAGCGCTCGATGATGTATCGCTGTCGAGCACGAGTGGCATGATCTGATCTGATTCGATGCGTCAGGAGTTTTCACATCCGCATCCAGATCGGCGGCTGACGCCGCAAACCTGCCGACTGAAAAGGAGGCCGAGGTTGTTGAAGAAATCCAATCTCAGGCTGTCGCTGCACTTCCGAAGTCGTATGAACTCGGGTATCTGAAGTCGGGCGATCCGGAATCACCCCCTGCAGAATGAAAAGTTCTCGGTGCTAAATGGGTGAGACGATTTCAAGACCCTGTTCCAGGAAGTTCAAGTGCCATCAGAATGATTCTTCCAGCCGTGGCCGCGTCAGGGCATACCAGAGAGAGGGCGCGCAACGCTGCCGGATACCCGAACGATTCAAGTCTTTGGAAATCCCCGGGCTGCCGCCGGTCGGATTTCCTGAATCCATGTCGCTGGTCGTGTCGTTTCGCCGTATTGGGGAAAGGTCATTGATGCTACTGGCGCGGTTCTGCCGTTGCTGTGGCATGCTTATAGATGAAGTCAATAATTGGTGTTGGATCGCTCAACCCGTGCGGATGATGGTTTACGCCAGGTTTGCAAATGAGAGTAATCCGGCCCCCCAGCTGTCTGTATCGTTCGGCGACGATTCCTGTGTTTTCATTCCAGGGGACAACGTCGTCTGCATCGCCGTAAACGTGGAGCAGCGGGACATTGGATTCGGCCAGTGGAGCGAGGTTATCGATTGGATTGCCCTGAAACTCCATCGCTTCGGCTTCATCCTGAAATCCATAAGCCTTCATGCCAGTTGCCAGTCACGAACGCTGCCTTTCCCCGAACCTTTTCCGCCGGGCCAACTCTTCAGGTCACAGACGGCAGCGTCAGCATAGATGCATGAAACCCGGTCGGGGTTGGCAATCGCCCAATTAAAACAATACAGCCCTCCTCGGCTTAGCCCAACCAGCGCGGGCTTTGCCGACAGCTGATATTTTGTTGTCAGTGTCTCGTAACAACTGTTCCAGAACTTCACAGCGGCAGGGCATCCCAGCAGATCCGGCGCACGCATGTCGACAACGTGAAAGCCCTTCTTCAGAAGTGCGATATCCGGTTCGGGCTTGTGCCCAAAGAACTCTCCATGCCATACCCATGGTCGACCCGGGACGGGGGATTGCGGGACGATAACCATGACTGGTTTCCCGCTCACCTCAAAGTCAAAACGGTCGAAGCCGTTCCATTGCGTTTTCTTCCCGGGAAAAAATCCATCGTTCTTTTCTTCAATGGCCTGGGTGGGCGCAGAGGCCATTATCGCAAGCAGCAAGCACACGAGTGTCAGTATCCGGCAACACGCAAGTCGTTGTCTGCAAATCATGAAATCGGTATTCCTGGGAAGTGTCGATTGGGGATTCCATCCATGTTAACGGCAGGATGGGTGTGGGCAAATCTCCCTATGAGCAATCGGAGAATTCGCCATCTGCGTTGTTGCGATGTGCAAAAGTCGGATTTGATATGAGACCGGCGGCTTATCCGGATCTGAATTTGTGCCAGGCTCAAACTGGAGCCCTGTTTCCCCAGTCATCCCGAATGCCGGAGTGTTCCCCGTGTCTTTATCCGTCGAAAAGATTCTGTCCTCGGACCGGCTTCCCAGCTTGCCTGAAGTTGCATTGAAGGTTGTTCAGATTGCTCGTCAGCCGGATCCTGACTTTACGGAACTCGTGGAGTCGATCCGTCTGGATCCCGCAATTGCCGGGCGAATTCTGAAGACGGCCAATTCCGCGCTGCTCGGGATGAAAACGCGTGCCTCTTCGATCGAAACCGCTGTACCGCGACTCGGCACGACGATGGTCCGTGCTCTGGTTCTGGGTTTCACTCTTGCGGACGCTCACAAGAGCCGATCGCCTGTTTTGAGGGCCTGGTACCAGCAAATCTGGCGTGAGTCACTGATTCAGGCTGCGGCCGCGGAAGTCCTTGCGGAAAGGCAGGGCGGGCGAGTCGATCCGGGGACATGGTTCCTGGCAGGTTTGCTGCAGGATATTGGACGCCTGGCATTGCTGACTACCTGCCAGGAAGAATATGTCGACAACGTACTGGAACTGGAAGATGATCGTGCGCAGATCGATCGGGAGATTTCGTACTACGGTTTTTCGCATGTTGATGTCAGCGTCGCATTGTGTCAGCGGTGGAACCTGGACGACGATATTGTGGATGCCATTCGGGTGCATCATCGAGTCGCTCATCGGGTCGTACCGCTTCGATTTGTTTCCAGCACGTCGCTCGCCGCCGGTTTGATCACAGCATCCTATTTCGCTGACTACCTTGAGGAAGTGAGCCGAAACTTAAGCTGCAGCAGGGAACAGATTGAACGCATGCTGATGCAGGTTTTCGCTCTGCGCCCCAATGATGTCTTCCGGGTTCTGGCCGATGTTGATGCTCGCGTGGGAGAGGTTGCTGCCACGTTTAATGTCGACATCGGAAATACGCCTTCTCTTGAAGCCATACTGGCTGATGCACAGGAAGTGTTGTCTCGAATCGCGGTGGCCGGCCAGTTGCGACTTGTCAACGCGTGTGTCGATTTTGAAGATGAAGTGGCTGCGTCCCGAATCGAAGCGGAGAAAAAAGCGGCCTCATCCGAACCCGTCAAGTGTTGGCACGATCCCGCCACACGGACCTTTAATCGCACCTACCTGGATCAGGCACTGACCGCGACCATCAGTCAGTCTCATGAGCAGAATGTTCCGCTGGGGTTGATTCTTGTTGAGGCATCTGAAGGCGGCAATGACGGCATTGATGACAACGGCGAGAAATCTCGTCTGCGTCGTGTTGCGGATATCCTTCGACAGTCCGTACGTTTGTCAGACGCTGTCGTGCGATTCGGCCAGAACGAGTTTCTGATTTCGATGTACGACGTCAATGTCGATATGTTGCCGCTTCTGACTGATCAGATTCAACGCCGAATGGCTCGCGACTTCGCACGCGAACACGAAAGCACGAGTCCGTGTGCTTTTGCCGCCTTGTACTATGATCCATCGATGACAAAGCCAGAGTCTTCGGGGTCCCTGATCGAGAAACTCAGAAAAATTGGCACCACGAGTGGACGATTGTCCGTGGCCTGCGTGAATCAGGGCTGCGTCGTACCCTCTGAGAGTCGACTGACTTCCGAACTACTTGTTCAGTGACTTCGGAAGGTATTCGGCTGCGACAGGAGGCGCAATGCCGTTTACGAAGGATCATCGACAACTATGACCGGATTGTGATCCAGATTGTTGCTGACACGTCGCCAATGTGTACGGATCTGGTTCCTTCAGGTGATGATGACTGAAAGGTGATCGAGTCCGCCAGGGTCTCGCCCTGGATGTAGTCACCCCAGTCGGCGACCATGGCCTGAACGATCGAGTCTGCTGCGTGGTATTCGATCCGGATTCGGTCCTGGATATTCAAGTTGGCGTCTTTGCGGAGTTGTTGCACCTGGCGGACGAAGTCTCGTGACATACCTTCCCGGATCAAATCAGGCGTCAGCACCGCGCTGATGGCGATTTGAATGCCGGATTCATCGGCGCAGACCCAGTCGGCAGCCTGTTCCGTGCTGATGAGAACATCGTCCGGGCTCAGGTCGATCTGGTTACCGTCCAGTTCGATTGTCAGGTTTTCTCCTCGACGCAGTGGCGACAGAACGGTGTCTCCGAGTTCCGGGAGTTTGGTTCGCAGAAGATTCAGGAGTTTGCCGTATTTCGGTCCCAGCGTTTTCAGATTGGGTTTGTAGGCGTATCCAACGAGTGAATCCAGATTGGCCTGTGCAGTGACCAGCTTGATGTTGAGTTCTTCGCCAATGACGTCGGTTAGTTTGGCGATCGCGTTCGCCGTTGAAGCGTCAGTGGCCGCGAACTGTAATTCTGCCAGAGGCTGCCGAACCCGCAGGTTACTTTCTTCTCGAAGCTTGTGACCAAGTCTGACAACCAACTGAGCCGCTGCCATTCGTTTGTTCAGATCTTCGTCCAGCAGGGATTCATCTGCTTCCGGGTAGTCGCAAAGATGAACACTTGCGGGCAAAGACGTTGCACTGGCCGAAGCATTTACGCACTCGCGCCCCAGCACCAGATTCTGATACATTCGTTCTGTCAGAAACGGGATACACGGCGCCAGGAGGCGGCTGAGAGTGACCAGTACTTCGTAGAGCGTTTCGTAGGCGGCATTCTTGTCAGTGTCACTTGCGTCTTTTGAACGCCAGAAGCGACGACGGTTTCGGCGGATGTACCAGTTACTGAGGTCGTCGATGAAGTCAGCGGCCGCTTCGCAGAATGCTGGCGCGTTATAGTCGCGGAATTCCTTCTGAGCCAGCTGAACCAGCGATTGCAGGTTGGACAAGATCCAGCGATCGATCTCCTGTGTATTGCCGGGCGTGTGGTTTGCAGAATCATTGGCTTGTCCTGTGACTCGCTGGCGAAGTTCATCGCTCGGCACAAAGCCGTCGGCGATTGCGTAGTCCACAAAGAACTTGTAGCAGTTCCACAATGGGATCAGGATCTGGCGACGCGTCTCATCCGCGGGGCCGCTGGTGACTTTCGCAGTGGGGATTCCTTCTTTTGTTGTGGAGATCGGTCCTTCGGGGGTTTGCAGTGTGACGGGCTCGTCGGGATGGCGCGTTCCGAACCGCAAATCCTGAGCCGGATTCTGCGCCAGGTACATCCATCGCATCGTGTCCACACCCAGTTGTTCGGCCGCTTCCTCAAACCAGATGGCGGTGCCGTCTGATTTGTGCATTGGCTTGCCTTGTTCGTTCTGGACAAGTCGATGTCCAAGCAGTGTGCGGAATGGTTTCTTTTCTTCCGCGTTATCGGCCTCGTCGTAGCGCATCATGGTCGACAGGGACAACATGGAATAGAACCAGTTGCGGAATTGACCAGGGAAGCATTCGGTGACCAGATCTGCCGGATACCACTTTTGCCATTCTTCGTGGTTGTGGTTGTAACCCATGGTGCTGAACGGAACGATGCCTGCGTCCAGCCATGGGTTGCCCACGTCCGGAATGCGGCTCATCAGGTTACCATTCTTTGGATTGCGGATTCTGACTTTGTCGATCCACGGACGATGCGGCGTGTTGCCTTCAAAACCGTCCCATCCTTCGACGGCCCTTTCTTTGAGTTCTGCGAGCGAGCCCATGACTTCGAAGTCTCCGGTTTCTTCGTCAACCCAGATGGGCAGGGCGAGTCCCCAGAAACGCTTCTTGCTGATCATCCAGTCGCTCATGTTGGACAACCATTCGATTTCGCGTTCCTGCCCGTCGATGCTGTCCGGCAGCCAGCGAATGGCTTTGGTGACATCCTTGATTTCATCGCGCCAGTCCATGTTGATGAACCATTCATCAACCAGCCGAAAGACCAGCTCATCACCCGTTCGCCAGCAGTGAGGATAGATGTGGGGATATGTTTCGACGGCGACCAGCATTCCTTTGCTTTTGAGTTTTTCGAAGACAAGTTCGGCGGTTTCCGGGGCGATGGCTTCCAGACCGGTGAAATCTCCGAAGCCTTCGCTGTAGGTGCCGTCATCCTTCAAAGGCGCGATCACCGGCATACCCACGGATACGCCGATCCTGTGGTCGATATCACCGCAGCCAGGTGCCATGTGAACGATGCCGGTTCCTTCTCCCGCCACAACGTTTGCGTTGCCACGCGAGTCGCGTCCACCGTCGATGACCTTGTGCCAGGACGCCCCGGACTTGCCGGCGTTCTTTTCATCAGTCGGGCATCCACCATCCATTTGCTGTGCAGGCAATTCGTCGAAAGGACCTTCGTAGGCCCAGCCGACCATCTCAGCACCCTTGATTGTGCCTGATTCTTCAAAGCCGCCCTGTTCCTTGAAAATCTGCGCCAGTGTTTTGAGCTTTGGGACACCTTCGGGCCACTTCCATTCGGGGCGTCCAAAGCCGTCTTTGAATTCAGTGGCCAGACGCTGGAAGTTCAGGTTCTCTTTTGCGAAATAGTAAACAGCGTTGTCTCGTTTGGTTTGGATCCTGATGTAGTCCAGATCCGGATTCACAGCGCAGGCAACGTTGCTGGTCAGCGTCCAGGGTGTTGTCGTCCAGACAAGAAGATATTCGTTGTTTCGGTCGCGCAAAGGGAATCGCACAAACACGCTTTTGTGAGTCGTCAGCTTTCGGCCTTCGGCGATTTCCATCTGGCTGTAGGCACTGCCCCCGCGCCCTGACCATGGCATCACGTCGTGGCCCTGATAGATCTTGCCACGGTTAAAGCATTTTTTCAGGAAGGTCCAGATCGTTTCGTTATTCTCTGTGCTGAACGTGAAATAGCTGCCGCCCCATTCCGGATTGCCCAGCTTTTCGACCAGCTGGTGAGCCTTTGCCGTTTCTGTTTTTCCGCTGGGTGCGGTGATTGTCACAGGTGTGTCGGTTCCCAGGTGTTCGGCGAGTTCGCGCAGCTGACCAGGATCGTCCCAGTCCATCCAGTAACCAAGACGTTGAGATTGTTCGGTTTGCCTTGCTGCAAAGCGGAGCACTCGCCGTTTGCATTCGTTAACGAAGTTGTCGATGCCGTATTCGTGCACGGCGGTTTTGGTGCCCAGCCCCAGTTGCTTTTCGACTTCGACTTCCACCCAGAGTCCCTGGCAGTCAAAACCGTTTTGGTACCGCTGATCGTGCCCCGTCATAGCAAAGAAACGTTGGTACGTGTCTTTATAGGTTCGCCCCCATGCGTGATGAACGCCCATGGGGTTATTCGCTGTGATGGGCCCGTCCAGAAAGCTCCATCGCCGACGCCCGGCGTTTTTACGCCGCAGCTGGCTGAAAATCTGCTGATCCGCCCAAAACTTCAGGACGGAGTGTTCACCGGGTACGAAATTGCTGTCAGGTACGGGTTGAAACATGGGGGAGAACAGGATTTCGGAGTTTAAGTTTCGGAGTCCAGGTTCCGGGGACCGGAATCAAAGCTGGTACGCGAGAAGTCGGACGCCCGTGATTGGATTCGCTGTCGCCGAGCCGCGTGGCTGAGCATTCTAGGCGCTCTGCTGCCGAATGCATACTTCGACGGCCTTTGCCGAGGAACCAGGAAGCCAGTTTTCGAAAACCGCTGCCGACCGACAGCCCCGGCAGTCATCACCACCCCGTGACACGGCAGTCAACTTACGGAAAAAGGCGTTTCACGGTGCGTCTCACCTGTCACCTGCGGTCTTACCTGTCAGGTTGCAGCATTTCAGGATCGAAACGCAGGCGGCGTTTCGTGGCCCGCGGTTGGTGGTTCCGTCATTCCGGGTTTGACGTCCATGATCTCCTGAACTGTTCGTGCGATTGTGTCGCAGAGTCCGTCGAGGTCAAGGTCATCTTCATCGCATCCGAACGGTTCTTCTACGTGTTCTGCAACCACCTCAAGGCCCAGCATAAAGTAGGCCGTGATGGTCGTCAGAGGTATGGTCCACCATCCGAAATCGTTCACGATGCCCCATGGGAGTGTCAGCAGAAAAAGCAGAACACACTGTCGGGCGAACATCCGGTAGGATCCAACGATCCGAGTATTCCGGATTCGTTCACAACCGCCACAGATGTCAAGGAGTCGCGAAAGATCGTGATCAATGACGCGCATTTCGTCTCCGTCAATCCAGTGATTGGACTTCCAGATTCTCATCGCCCGATATCGCTGCGCAACCAGGAACCCTGGCACGTGTCCACTGGTTTGCTCTGAATCTTCATAGCCTTCGAGCGTGCCAAGTTCGGCGCCCTCACGCAGGTGATCGCGAAGGACATACGGAAACGAAATGATGTCGCGTCTGGCTGCGGCGAGATGGTGATCCGGCAGTTTCACGAGCATTGAAAACTTGGCTGCGAGATTACGACTTGCGTTGACCAGTGCTCCCCAGAGTGTTCGTGCTTCCCACCATCGGGCATAGGCGGTATTGGTTCGGAATACCAGCAGCCAGCCAAGGACCAGCGTCAGGGCAGCATGAATCTGTGACGGCGCATCGGCGATTCCATGGTATTGCGATTCTTCTTTCCAGACTGGCAGAATGGAATAGACTCCTACGGCCGCAGCCATCAGTGCAACCTGGCCGAGTGTTCGGCTGCGAAAAATCGAAAGTAGGTATCCGGACGATTTCATTAGTGACGACTCTGTTGTATTTGCGGTCTGATCATCGTGTGTGCCTTCGGGAATACAAACAGAACTGCTCCTCCCAAAGCCATGCTGGATGAGGAATGACGTGACATGTGGATGTGGTCTGGCAGTTATTGCCGCAAGACCATGCAGATTTGCGTTGACCCCGGAACAGTTTACGCTTCGCAGAACGAATAAGAACACATCACAATGATCGAGTTGCCAGGAAGCCCCAAAAGGATTGCAGCGATGTCGGCGAACTCAGACTCAAAACTCTCGCATGTCGTGTTTTTCGATGGAATCTGTGGATTCTGCAATCGCTCGGTGAATTTTCTGATGGGGATCGACCGTCACAATCGCCTTCGATTTGCCCCACTCCAGGGAAGCACAGCTTCGCAGTGTCTGCCGGCCGAGCTGCAACAGAATCTGGACACACTGGTGTTCTTGACGGAGGGGCGACTCTATGTGCGGTCGGCTGCGGTCGTACGGATTCTGTGTGTGATTGGTGGTGTTTGGCGGGTGGCTGGAATCCTGCTCTGGCTTATTCCTTTACCCATTCGGGACGCCTGTTATCGTCTGGTGTCTCGGATTCGGTATCGGGTCTTTGGGAAGCATGAGACCTGCCGACTGCCGAAGCCGGAAGAACGCGGTCTCGTTCTGGATTGAGCCGAGGCAGGTCTTTGCACTCTGCGCGGGTTGCTGCAGATCATCGGGGATTAACGAAGATGAAGATTGCTACTGGTTCGAGTGCCCTGACGGGACGCTGCCTTCAGACTGAGTTTCGACAGTTGCTTGTCAAATTCTGCCTTGTCCTCTTCGCGATACCTGCAATCGCTGTTGCGGGGACTCAGCCTGCGTCTCACGAACCTGGCTGGAAGGCAGGAGTCGCTCGAGCCATCATTACTCCGAAAACGGAAGTTTGGTTGGCTGGCTACGGGACCCGCCGAGTTCCAGAGGGAAAGATCCATGATCTCTGGCTAAAGTCGCTCGCGTTGGAGGATGCCGATGGCGGACTGGTCGTGTTGGTGACGAGCGACTTTCAGGGGATTCCCAAATCATTCAGCGATCGAGTTTTCAACCGCCTGAGGTCGGAGCTGAAACTGGACCGATCACAGGTCATGTTGACTTTCTCCCACAATCATTGCGGACCTCGTCTTGGGGATGACCTGCAGGATTACTATCCCGTTGAATCCGCTCAGGAAGTGTTGATCGATCAGTACACATCGGAAATGGTTGAACTGACCGTCCAGACAATTCGTGCATCGCTGGCAGACCGTAAGCCCGTTGTGGTGAGAGAGGGAAGGGCTTCGACATCGTTTGCTGTGAACCGACGCAACAACCGGGAGGCCGACATTCCTGGGCTGATCGCCAAAGGTGTTCCACTCGCTGGTCCGGTTGATCATTCCGTTCCGGTGCTGTCAGTGACCGGAGACGACGGGCTGGTTAAAGCGATCCTGTTTGGTTATGCGTGTCATCCGACAACCCTGAGTTTCACTCAATGGTGTGGGGACTTTCCGGGGTTTGCTCAGCTGCAGATCGAGCACCAGTATCCGGGCGCGGTCGCAATGTTTGTGAACACATGTGGAGGCGATCAGAACCCTCTTCCCAGGCGATCCGTTGAACTCTGTGAACGCTATGGCACGATGCTTGCGGAATCAGTGAACGCCGCAATCGCCGGAAGAATGTCTGTGATTGAGCCGCGGTTGCGAACGCGATTTCGATACCTCGATCTGCCGTATCTGAAAACTGTCGACAGGAATGACCTCGAAGTCGCAGAACAGGATTCGAATCGAATCAAATCCCGATGGGCGTCGAGGTTGAAACGACGCATGGACGCGGGAGAGGTTTTTGGGGAATCTTATCCTTATCCGCTGCATGTCTGGCGGCTTGGGGAAAGCACATTGCTCATCGGAATGGGGGCTGAGACCGTTGTCGACTATGCCCTGCGTTTCAAGGCCGAATTCGAAGGCAGCACGTGGGTGCTTGGTTATGTGGACGACATGATCGCCTACATTCCATCTCGTCGGGTGTGGGAAGAAGGAGGCTATGAAGGCGGTTCCAATTTGTTTGAATACGGCCGCCCTGCATTTCGATGGTCGGGTGAGATCGAAGATCGAATAGCAGATGAAGTGCATGCAATGGTCGCCAGTGTGAACGATCCGGACCAAACAGCCCGGCCGCATGCGGAACGCGCCGAGTGGGTGTTGGAAACTGATCAGGCCGACTGGAAACCAAGAGATTCCAGCGGCGAAGTTGTCTATCGCGATCAGCTCTGGCTGATGGGGGGATGGTTCGATTCATATTCCGCTCCACCACGCGATGTCTGGCGATCATCGGATGGCAGGAAGTGGCATAAAGTCACCGATGAAGCCCCATGGACGTTCAGTGATCTCCCAATGACAACTGTCTTCAGTGAACGAATGTGGTTGATGGGAGGCTGGCGAAACGGACGGCTGGAAGGGCATGGGGCGACAAGTGAGGTCTGGTCGTCGCAAGATGGTGCCGACTGGAGGTTGGAAACCTCATCAGCCGGATGGTCACCTCGATTGGCGGCTGGAATTGCATCTCACAACGGACGCATGTGGATCGCTGGTGGAACAGAGAACTACTACTTTGGCGATGCCTCCAGTTTGAAAAATGACGTCTGGTCCACCAGTGACGGTGCGACATGGCAACTGGAAACCGACAGTGCGCCCTGGTCGGCTCGCGCATATCACCAGTTGGTCAGCCATGACGGGAAACTCTGGGTGATCGGTGGCGGAAACTACGTTCCGGAGTATCACGCGACCAATGATGTCTGGTGTTCGTCCGACGGCAGGCACTGGCAGCAGGTAACCGCGAACGCTCCGTGGGAGCCGCGGTTATGGTTTTCTGCTGTTTCCTGGAAAGGTCACCTGTGGGTGATCGGCGGGTGGTCAAACCATCCATCGGTGAACAGAAACGATGTTTGGTTTTCGAAGGACGGCCTCACCTGGAAGCAGCTCGAATCATCGAACCGATGGAAGGAGCGACATGAGCATTCTGTCTGGGTGCATGGGGATCGACTATTTCTCGGGGCGGGTCATGCACAGCCGCTCAGCAATGAAGTCTGGTCTCTTCAGTTGCCGGACTCCTGGAACGAATGAGGCTCTGATCCGGTTCCCGGCGTTGGCTCAGTCAATTCGACCGCTATTCGCCGCGAAGAGTTTCGAACATCTGGAGGATGCTGTCCCGCGTAGAGCCTGTTATGAACTTTGAGGGTGGAGTCTTGCGAGCATAATGGTGACGAATGCGAGCCAGTGCCAGCCGTCAAGCGTCACACTCAGCCGTTCGTAGTCTCTGGCCAGTCTTCGGAATCTCGCCAGCCAGGCAAAGGTTCGTTCCACAACCCACCGGCGAGGTAATAGTACAAATCCACGCTTCGCTTCCGTGTGCTTAACTACTTCCAAACGAATCGACTCAGCGTTCGCCTGTTCAACAGCAGATTCTCCGGTGTAACCCTGATCGACATACGCCAACTCTACCGACTGATCCGTCACTTCCTGAACTTGTTTCGCCAGCTCACCGACCTGCGCACGGTCCTGTTCGTTTGCTGGTGTTACAACAGTGGCAAGTAAATGCCCAAGTGTGTCTACCGCCGCATGAACCTTCGATCCTTTGCGTCTCTTTGCTCCATCGTAACCGGCCCGGGATCCACTCTCCGGGGTCGACTGTAATGTCCGCGCATCCAAAATCACTGCTGAAGGATCTTCAGCACGCTCCGTATTCAGTCGAGCCACCATTCGAAGATCATGAACAATGGATTGGAAGACTTTCGCATCAACCCAGCGTCGAGCTTGCTGGTACACCACAGTCCATGGCGGAAAATCATTGGGCAGGTATCGCCACGGACAGCCAGTCTTAACAACATACCGCAATGCATTGAATACGGCTCGCAGAGGATATTCCCGCTGCGGTGCGTCTTCCGTCATCAACGTCAGATACGGCACAACAAATTCCCATTCGTCATCCTTGACGTCGCTGGGATACGACTTCCGTGTCTTACTCATCACTTAACTTCAACATATGTTTCAAGTTAAGTCAATAACAGGCTCTAGATTTACGATCACCGTCTGATGAGGCCGTCGAAGGAGACGGACTGCTGCGCGATTCGTTAATCGTGAGCAGTCGGCCCCCCATTGAGCTTCCCGCCAGTCGAGTGACGGCTTCATCTGCGTCATCCATGGACGGCATGTTGACGAAGGCAAAGCCGCGCGGTCGACTTGTCGCGGCATCGGCCACCATGCGGACCGACGACACTCGGCCATAGCATTCGAATCGGCGTCTGAGTTCTGCCTCTGAGGCATCGAACGGTAGGTTACCGACAAAGATTTGGGGCATGTTCTGGTTTCTATTTGAGACGCAGACGCGGGCCGTGTTTGACTTTTACGGCATCCAGCGTTCGCTGATTAAGTTCATTGGCAACGGTGGAGGAAAGGAACAAGCTTGGACGACCTGGCGCCTCGATGACTTTGTCCTTGTCCCGGCGAACGCCCTTCCGGCATTTCACCTTCCCATCGGCATAGGTCAGACGAAAGTCTGAGATTTGTGGGTGTTTTGTTTGAATGGTTGCAAGGCGATTCCAAGCCGAGTCGGTTACTGTGAGCATGCTTTACTTTCCAGATGTTAAGCGGTCGAATGGGTGATCCTGTGGGGGCAGGGCACCCTTGAGCGGTCTGACGCATGACTTCCCGTGACGCACGCAGATGATTGCGTTTGACGAGAACTCCTGCCGTCGTCCGGTTCTCACCATCAATGCACAAACGGTTGTGACTCGAAGCACGAACAGTTGTATCGGGATGGCGAAAGCGATTTCGAAATTCTTCGAGTCGTTCCGACAGCTCTTGCGCCGCGCGAATCATCCCGATGCTCGCTGAGAGCTCTCAACGGGAGTCACGAAAAGCGGGAGAGCTCAGGGCGGACGAGGTCCGCCCATCGAACAATTCCAGCAGATCTGATTGGTGATGCCACCAACCAAGCGATGATTACCAGCTGCGAGCGCGTTCTTCACGAGGCTTGGCAATATTTACCTTCAGAGCCCGCCCATGCAGGTCTCGGTCGTTCAGTGCGTCAATCGCTTTTTTCGCGTCGCTGTCGCTGGGCATTTCCACAAAGGCAAAACCCTTCGAACGGCCGGTTTCGCGATCGGAGATCACATTGGCCTTGGAGACATCTCCAAACTCTGCGAATGCATCCTGCAGATCATTTGAGGTTGTTTCGTAAGAAAGATTTCCAACGTAAATACTCGTCATCCAATTCTCCTAAACATCAAGGTCAACAAAGAAAACCCTGGCGACTGCAAACAGACCCAATCATGCGGGAATTTCTTCCGGCTTTGTTGCGACCGCAGTTCATCAGAGCAGTTACACATTTCCTATAAGAACGCTCAGGGCAGCACTTCGAAGTGATCACATTGGTGTCGAGATTCGATTGGCTGCAGCTGAGAGTTTCATCACGGAGTCAAACAAAGAACGTCAGACTCAGGCATTATTCGCAAGCTCGCGTTTACTTGTGGCCATCCAGTGACGCTTAGACCCGGCGCAGCCGACCAGCGGAAGCGATGGATCATTGAGTCACTTACAACAAGCCACAGGCGATAAAAAATCGGCGGCAAACGCTGTCAGCGTTAAAGAAAGCACTCGCTCGCGACGGGGGTAAACAACGAGCCATCGGAGGCGTCGTCGGACCATTCAGGATTGAATGTCGCGAATGTGGACGTTGTCCACCGGGTGAGAGGTGTTCGATATCGAACACAAAAAAACTGCCGGCCACATGGCCGAACCGACAAGCGCGCTTCAGATCCGGTTTGAAGTCTGAAGGGGTGTCGAACAAATGCGTCTTCTTGTTTCTGTACTACTTCTTCACGTCAACTGACATTAGTGTACTCTATCATCGGTTGTAGCACGAGGTCTATCTGACAACTGTGCTGTCAAACTTGTGTCACACCGCGTAAAGGAGGCAGCAGCCAGGTGTTGCGCCGCAAATAATTTTCTACAACAAAGCAAATTGATGGTCGGCGGCCGCTAACCTGATAACCCGTTGATGATCATCCGACCCGGTTATGAGGTCCGTTTTCATGGACCATCGGTCACTCTCTGACGCGTCGGATTACTTTTTGATGGACCGATAAGACGAGATTTCCTTCGGATCGTCGCAGAATCGGCGTCTGGTTCCTGACCAATCTTGATGCTCGGGAAACTGCACGTTTGCGGAGATACTCACCAACTTCAAGTAGCCGAGGCGGGACTTGAACCCGCACGCCCCTTAACGGGACCCGGGATTTTAAGTCGTACGGGTGTGTTCAGTCATAGTCTGAACAGAGTCTGATTGTCGGTTTTTGCCTATTCAAATTCAGGGGCTTTCAGTCGCGAAGTGTCACCTCGTTTCCGGTTGAGGTGACACTTCAGGTGACACTTCAGTTAATCCATTGCTGAACGCAATTTGAGCAGCCGCAAAACAATCGGGTTTCCGGGTTTCCGTGTTTACGTATTTCAAACAATCGGGTTTCCGGGTTTCCGATTTCTGCCTCTGGATGCGAATTTCGCCCATATCCTCCCATGCGTCAATCGAGTGTCGTTTGACAGCCACTCAAACAGCAAGGGAACGGAAATGGCAAGCACAAGAGAACTGGCACCAATCGAAGATGGTGTGACGTATCCACTGGACGAATTCACGCGTCGTGCTGGACTTGGCCGGCACGCTATGAGAGAGGCACGTGCTAAGGGCCTCAAGGTGATTCGGCTTGGAAATCGGGCCTATGTTCGAGGCAGTGACTTCAATGCATTTCTCGGACAACTGGAGCGCACAGAAGGCGAGGTGGCGCAATGAGCGGTTCCACCTATCTCGACGCAGACACGCTTGCAGACGCACGCAACGCCCTGGGATTTGGCGTCCCCGTTGAGCAGATCGCCGGACGGGTTGGAGTTGAAGTCAGCGAACTTCAGCGAGCTCTCGGACTGCCGGAATGGAAGATTCCTGATAGCCAGGAGAAGCAACTGGAACTGGATCTGTGGGCGGCCGATCGGCTGGACGGCATTCTCTGAACACCAAATAGAGAACGCCCACACAGGCTGAGTTGTGTAGGCGTTCAGTGCGAGAAAGTTGATGCAATGATTGCGAGCAAGCTTCAAAAACTCAATACGAATTCCCCTCAGGTTGAGTGGCATTCGGAAACAAAGATCCTTGTCAGGCCCAGCGCCTTTACCTTTCCAGTGGCCAGACTGATTGCGATGGACTGGAACACCCCGGGCCAGAAGATCAGTGAACGCCCTTTGATTCTGAACAGGATTCAGGGGCAGTGGAATCTGGTTGATGGAGTCGTCACGGTTCACATCGACGGAACACCACCGAGAGGTTTGTGTGTAGTCGACATCGAAAGCGATGAACCGGTGCTGCGATGCAGTCACAGTTCTGTCGTGATGAATCGTCGGGATTCGAAAGAGATTCGCGACTTCGTCCGTACGGTGCTTGAACAGCGAGGGCCGCGCGGATGAAGACAACTGCTCATGATGTGAAACGGCTTGCTTCTGGTCGATGGGTGCAAATCCTCGAGGCAATGGGAGGACTCACTTCCCTTCAACTGAATCCATCGGTTCACGGTCCGTGCCCCAAATGCGGCGGGACAGATCGCTTCCGGGCACTTGATGACGTCGCGGAAACCGGTGGGTTGTTCTGCAATCAGTGTCACAACGGCGATTCATCACCAAAGTCAGGTGATGGGCTGGCAGCAATCCAGTGGTTGTGTGAATGCTCGTTTCCTGATGCATTGAAACGGGTTGCAGAGTTCACTGGATCCAATCAGGTCAATGGTTCCAGGACTTCACAGAAGCCGCCCGTGACACCCAACAGGATTGACGAGAACTACCTGAAGTTTCTTAGAACGGGATTCTGACCCAACAGCGAAAGCCTGATTCAGTCTGGCACTATCACAACGCAGACGGTTCTGACGCTGGGGCGGTCTTTCGCTGGAATCTGCCCGATGGTCGCAAGGAAATCCGTCAGGTAATGTTCAAACCGGACAACGGTTGGACGCCCGGCGGTTGGATGTGTTCAGCAATGCCGGAACCTCGACCGCTCTACCGTCTGCCGTCCGTTATCGCAACTGATGAAGTCTGGATCTGTGAGGGCGAGAAGGCAGCGGACGCGGCGACATTGATTGGAATCATCGCCACCAGTCCAACGCAAGGCAGCAAGAGCCCACAGAAGACTGACTGGTCCGTCCTGAATGGAAAGCGAGTCTTCATTCTGCCGGACAATGACGAACCGGGCGATACGTTCGCGGCAAACGTTGTTGCACTCATTCGAAAGCAGGCACCAGAGGCCACAATTGAAATCAAACTGTTGAAGGATGACTGGCCAGAGATACCCGAGAAGGGCGACGTCTACGACTGGTCAGAGCAGAATGATTCAGCGGACGCTGAGACGCTGCAGGAACGGCTGAGAGCATTACCCGACCGAATCAGCAAATACAACATTCCAGAGGCTGACACGAAGCCTGAGGTTGCAACACATGGGATTGAAGCCAAGCCGATGCGGTGGTTATTTCAATCGGCCAAGAGTGCAGCCGAATCACCAAAACCAATGCGGCCAGCAATCATCGAGAATCTCTTGCGGCGGGGTGAAGTAGGAACCATCGTCGCTTCGCCGAAAGTAGGAAAGAGCTGGTTCATTCTGCTACTTGCGATGTGTGTCTCATCTGGCCAGAGATGGTTGGGTCGTACAGTCCAGAAGGGGAAAGTCCGGCTCATTGATAACGAACTGCACGAAGATACCATCGAGAATCGAATACACATCGTAGCAAGGGAATTAGACCAAAAGGCTCATGACATTTCAGATTTCGAATTCCACTCTGGGCGAGGGCAAGGAATCACGATAGAGCATCTGTTCTCTCTCGTTGATGTGTATAGGCCTGGTGAATTGTCGCTCTTGATACTTGATGCGAAATACCGCTTCTTCGGTGATGATGACGAGAATGACAACGCGGCGCAGACCCGTTTCCACAATGCAATTGATGCACTGGCTATGCAGTTGGATTGCGGAATCCTCCTTGTGCATCACTCCACGAAGGGTTCGCAGGCGTCGAAATCAGTTACCGACATTGGGGCAGGCGGCGGGGCCCAAGCTCGAGCGGTTGACCTTCACATGGTGTTGAGGGAACACGCCGAGCCGGGTTATGCGGTTCTTGAAAATCGCGTTCGTTCTTTCGCTCCGAGTGAACCTGAAACCCTGGCCTTTGATTTCCCGGTCTGGCATCTAGCTCAGAGCGTTGAGCCAGTTCTAAAGGTGGAGAGAAGCCGCGGCGACAGCAGGCAGGCACAAAACGACGAACAGGGCGTTTCAATGCTGACGAAGATCCTCCACGAACTGCGAACCCCTGCGACCAGATACGAACTACAGAAAGAGTTCGGCGGAAGTAAAGATCGAGTCAATAGGCTCGTTCGGTTGGGACTTGAGTCCGGCCGGATTGTGAAGGTTGGCACGCGTCAATCACGCAAAGGTGAGGAGGTCGAAACATTCACTGTGGCAAGTCGTGCAGTCGATCCTGACGGGTCAAAGGATAGGGCGGAATGATAGGGCGGAATGATAGGGCGATAGGGCGAAATCGAACCGTCCTAAAAGAAAGGGCGATAGGACGGATACGGCCCTATAAGGGGCCGTACCTCCATAACCTTTCAGAACAACTGAATAGGGCGGAAATGCAGACCGTCAAAATGGAGTTCAGAAACCAATGAGCGAACGGATACCGACAGAACACTTCGCCGAATGCGAGATGGACGATCCGAAGCCGTTCGAGGGTTGGCAGCCTTCACCAGAACAGATTGCGCGATGGTCGAGGGAGATCAGAGAGGCGAACGAGGTGGCCAGGCTGGACGAGTCGGGTCCTTCTGGGGCCATAGATCAGCCAGCGAGGCTTTGCATCGCGGATTTTTTTGTCACGACGGGTTTTGAAAACCGGTGACACCAGTGTCAAACAAGCGAGAGTAGCCGTTATGCGTTGCCTGGACTGCAAAACAGAACTCAAAGTGCTTCGAACCACAACGGAATCGCACGAAGTAATTCGGCGGCGCGAGTGCCGACTCTGTGGCCGTCGTTTCACCACACGTGAACGGATTGTAGGGGAAGCGACAGAGTCGCCCGGCGCTATATCTAGCGGTCAATTGGCTGCGTCTATCGGTGAGCTTCTGAATTCACTTGGAATGGCAAGCAATGAATCTGTCCGAAATGTGCTCCGCTCCCTGACAATGAGCGAGTCAACACGGACAACCAATTTTGGAGAAGAGAGATGATTTCGATTGTGGACATTGAAAATGAGACAGACAAGCTGCGTCGGCAGCATGAAGTGGCGGACGCGATTCTGTACGAAGTCGCCAGGAATCCCAGACCCTTCACAACGAGTGAAATCACACTACTCCAGGCCGTTGGGTTCACAGAACAGCCTGAGATCAAGCGAGAGATTGGACGGCTGCAGGGAGTTCAGCGATTTCAGGAGCGGGCTGGAACAGAACTGGAACGAGAGGCCCTTCAGACGAAGGTAGAAGCAGCCACAAAGAAACGCGACGAACAGTTGCCGACACTCCGGGCAGAACTCGAAGAAACGGTTCGCAAGCTTCAGGCAAAGATTGACGCACTGGAAGCCGCGGTGGCAGTTCCACAGAAAGAACTGGACGAACGACTGAAGGCAGTTGAGGCCATGCGAGCCACAACGATGCTACCGCGTTTCCTGCGAGATGCGTTCAACGTTCGAAAGTCGATGACGAAGAACAGCTATGACACGCTGGTGCAGGCTGAAGCGGACATCAAGACGATTCAGAGTCGAATGGAGGTTCTGGCAGTACTGACAGACGAAGTTCTGAATCGAGCGGTACCGAGAAGGGTCCATTCTGAGGATCCATTGCGAGCAGCGTACTCATTGGCCGAAGAACTGCAGATGATCGACACAACGGACACGGATCGTCGAGTCAACCGTGAAGTGATCACTAAGTGGCGTGCGGACGCAAAAGCACGAGCCGCAGAACTGCAGACAATAATCAAAGAGCAGGCACCGCAACGTGATGGCGACCTGGCCGAGGTTGACAAGATCCGAAACTTCTACGTGAGGTAACAGCCGTGAACCTTGGAAATTACAGCGGGGTTTGGTGTATCTATCCGCCCCGCTTCAATGATTCGCTAACACTGCTGAAGACTCTGGACGTTCGCTCGCTCGCTGGGCGGCGTCCGGTTGTTTCTAAGGCATACTCGACAGTCAATTCAGTGGCTGTCATTGAGGTCTACGGCACACTGACGAAAGCCGGATCGTGTCTTGGCGGTGGTAGCACCGTCGAAGTCCGCCGGTCTGTTCGTCAGGCTGAATCAGACCATCGCGTGAAATCCATTCTTCTGGTGTTTGACAGTCCAGGAGGAACCGTTGCAGGAATTGGGGACTTAGCCAATGAGATCCGATCAACAACAAAGCCAACAGTCGGGTTCGTCGAGGATCTTTGCTGTTCGGCAGCCTACTGGGCGGCATCACAATGCGACAAAGTCTATGCGAACAACGCAATCGCAATGGTTGGTTCCATTGGTACGTTCATGGCTGTCTACGACGTTTCTAAGGCCCTTGAAAACGAAGGTGTCAAGACGGTCGTGGTAAAGGCCGGCGAGTTCAAGGGCGGCGGGTTCCCTGGCATGAAGGTTACTGACAGTCAGGTGAAAGAGTGGCAGAAGATCGTTGACGCTACGCAGGATGAATTCAACGCAGCCTTGCGAAGTGGGCGCAAGCTCAGCCTGATTGCAACCAGAAGGGTTAATACAGGTTTGGCTTACACAGCGAAGGAAGCGATGGATTTTAATTTGATTGATGGCATTAAGTCATTCGATGAGGTTCTGGCCTCATTGCAGAAGTTAAAGAACTGAACCAATGGCACAGATCCAAATCGAACTGGTTTCAAAGGCAGACGAACCGGGCAAAACCCACAGAAACAAATCACAGTGGTCGGCGCTCAAATGCGACAGGGTGAAGGCAGTCCCTGATATGTCTTCGAGACATGGCAGGGGTTTCCGGTGATGGAAAATTTTCCATAACCGCCTTCACGATCAAAGGGAGTCCACATTAGTGACGGCCTTTGGCGGACCTCAGGAAATGAAAAGGGTGTGTTTCGTGTACATACCCTTGGCGATCTTAAAGGGTGTCGGTTTGACCGACATCCTTCCTGGACACTGGGGATACCAATTGAACTGGTACCTCTCAAGAGGTCCGAATTCGGACTTCATGATCCGCCCAGAATTGGGCGTCGTTGAAATTGGTTTTGACAGAAGGCTTCCGGTTCGCCATGATGTTGGTCCCAAAGCCTTCGGGCACTACAATCCAAACCAATCTACAAAACCAGAATCCCGGCTTCCGGGTATATGGCAGCGCGTCCAGGAAACCATCGCGCGGGCTGTTTGTAGCAGCCTGGAAAGCCTTCATGCTTGGAAGTCGGGATTTTGCTTGCGCTCACAGCCAGGCAGAGTCTCGACAGAGCCGGGGTTCGCAGCATCACAGGAGTTACGTGATGACTGTTGCCTTGGAAGAAGCCCTCGTTACCTCACACCGTCGATTGGTTCTCTGGTGGATTTTCCGCCATGTTGAAGAACTAGATGACCTCGAAGAACTGGAACAGATCGGCCTCATTGCCGTCTGGAAAGCCAGTCTCAAGTATGACCCGACAAGGGGGGCTAAGTTCTCGACGTTCGCAATCTTCTTCATTCGTCATCAGTCAGGTACGTGCGGACAACCCAGACGAATTTGCAAGGAACATCGGCAAAGGAATAGCGGCCGTCACTGCACAGCAGACGAACGTGAAGGCACTCACGACTGAACGCGGGTTTGAGTTCGCGTCCGTCATCAGCCAGGTGTTGAAGGATCAGACTGGAGCCACAACCGCAACAGCCTTGCGGGATTTGGTTCTGAAGATTGACAGTTTCGCAAATGACTCCAGCCTGTTGAGTGATCAGTTCAAGCAGGCAAACACAATCGACAAGCGAATTGAGATTCTCCGGCAGACAAAGGACTCCAAGCGGAGTTCATTAAATTCATCGGCAGTTCTGATTCATCGATCGCAATTAAGGAAATCATCACGGGGTCTGAGCGTGCTGTTGCTGTGATGAAGCAGGCAGAAAGTGCCATCACATCAATTGATTCCGCTGTGGCCGAATACAAAGCAAACATGAATGCAGTGGCATCACAGACCGTGACGCTCAGAGCCGAGAACCAATCGAAAGCAAACGTTGAGACTGCGGCCGTTGTCAGCAGGCGTTCTACCGGCGGTCAGGTTCGAGCGATCATTGACGACACACTTGGAAACATCGATCAGGTTGGTTGGGACTCGCCTAGGAACGCTGCAATTCGCGCCTTCTATGATGCAAGCGTTATTGCCGGAGTAGATCCAACTCAGGCTGGTCGTGGTGCCCTGGGATACGTTGCCAGTGAAATCGGACTTTCAACTGAGGATCGAAAACTCATTCAAGCCCAGCTTGAAGTCCTAAAGGATCTACAGCGGGCAACAATTGAGATGAACCAAACCATTCGTGAAGGCAACAGGCCAAGCCCACAGAAGCAAATCGCAGTGATTGGCGCTCAGATGAAGCAGGGTGAAGGCAGTCCCTGATATGTCTCCAAGACATGGCAGGGGTTTCCGGTGGTGGAAAATTTTCCACAACCGGACTTCATCACAGGGGGCTACCAAGAGAACCGACCCAGGTTGGAAACTGAAATCGAATGATTCACTTGACGACAGAGATGGAATTCTGTCAGACTGAAAAGCGTAACGCCGGGAGATTGGACCCTCCGCGGCGTTACTGACCATCAACCTTTAAGACAGAAAGGCGATGGCTGCCGGGTAGTGTATTGAAATCACTGCCTGATGCCACTCGCAAGTTATCATGCAAAGTCGGACGCAATCGACAGCGAGTGATGATTCAAAACGCACGCATCTGCGGAAGATGCTGCGCGGTTGACTGGTCAATCGTGTCCGGCTGTTTCGTCGGAACGATGGCACATGGTCCGAAGGAATCCCTTCGATGAAATTTGCACCCTCACAATGCGAGACCGTTACGGAATCTTCTTCGTCTGAAACAGGATCAATTCCGCAGGCTGAAACAGCAATCCGAGAACGAGTGTATGAGGCATTCAAGGCAGTTGGTCTCGGGTCCGTTTGTGTCTTTGCCGATCTGATCGCTGAGACCAGAAGACAGGGCATTCCGGACGATGAAGTCTTGCTGGTTCTCCAGGAGGATGAACTCAGCTATTCCTACAACACGGCGAACGGCGAAGAGATTCGTTGTCTGCGGAATGGTACAGGGGTCGGGTTCCTCAGCCGAGACTCGAGCCGAACGATTGAATCTCTGGCGTCTGCCAGTGAACTATTCAATGAACTGCAGGCCACAGAACAGAGCGACACAACGCCCCCCGAAGATGTGGAAACGTCTCCCAGTCCCGGAACAGATGCGTTTGATGACATCATCGCTGAGTGTTTCTCGGAAGTCTCGATCGATTCGGCTGTAATGCTGCCTGATCTGCTCAAGGCTACCAGAGCTAAAGGGCTTTGCGACGATGACGTTCGCTGGCATCTTGAGCAATCAATGAGTTCACGGATTTACGGGCGTAGAACTCGGAACGTTTATTTTGGTCGACGATCCGCAAGCGGTGCCTTGTATCTCTCCGCTGAATCGTGTCACGATGAAGGCACGCTGGCGAGCATCAGCGAACTCTTCAATGCACCCAGTCAGCCGGAATCATCCTTCATCTTGAGCAACGTCCTGAGAGATTCCGGGGAAGAGCTGTCTGAAGTTGAAGGGCTCTTTCTGGATGCAGCCCAGACACTCAACAAGAGATTTAAGATGGGCAGGCCGGTTGCAATCAATCTGATCCGTCGGGTTCTGCTTCGGTATCACAGAACCGTTGTCTGCGGAGCCCGCATCTCTGAGGCGCTGAACGGACTCGTTGAACGTGGAATCTGCGAACGTTGCCAGGAAGGCATCCAGTTGACGAAGCGGGCATTGTGGGCCGCGATTGTTCGCTGATTTGGACCGGGAAATTAATTTCCCACCGGTGATCCAAAGGGGCTCGTTCTGCGGGCCCAACCAATCAAAGCGGGATAGGTCGACGGACCGAACGCCGGGCACTCTGACCGGCTTCCCGCTCTTTTCTTTCAGAGCATTCACCCAGCAGAGAAAGGTGAAACCATGGCAGACGAAATCAACGTCATTGTGGTGGATCGCGGACGCAAGTTTCTTTACCTGCGATACACCGACCCGCTGACCAACAAGCGAATCGAGAAGTCGGCCGGAACCTCGAACAAGAGGCAGGCGCAGAAACTGGCGGGCGAATGGCAGAAGGAAATTGAGACAGGCACTGCCACGGATCGGAGCCGGTTGACCTGGGAAGAGTTTCGGGAATCATACCAAGCTCTTCATGGTCAAAGCCTTAGTTCAGAGACTCAGACTCGCATTGATGTTGTATTCAATAGCTTTGAAGGCATCATCGGTGCACATCGTCTGGCGTCCGTCACGAGTCAACACATCGTTAAGTGGCAAGCGACTCTGAGAACAGAGGGCAAGAGCGAACACACCATTGCCAGTTACACAGGCCACCTGAAAGCCGCATTCAACTGGGCGGTTCAGCAGGCACTGCTGCAGAAGTCGCCTGTCATTAAGAAGCCGAAACGAGCAAGCACAAGCGAGGCAATGAAGGGACGCCCAATCACATCCGAGGAATTCGACAGACTGATTGAGCAGGTCAAAGAGCCGTACATGAAGCCTTGTCAGCACGCCGGATGGAAGCAGCTGCTGACCGGGCTGTGGTGGTCTGGCCTGAGGCTTGAGGAATCGCTGAATCTGTACTGGGATCGTCTGGATCGCATTTCAATTGACCTGTCTTCTGGACGGCCACTTCTGCGGATACCTGCGGAGATGGAGAAGGGAAACCGAGATCGACTCTACCCAGTGGCTACCGAGTTTGCTGAGATGATTCTGGCGGTCCCTGAGAAGGAGCGCCACGGGGCATTCTTCACAGTCGTCTCAAAGAGCGCCACCCCTTACAGTCGAAGTCGGCATCGGATTGGAAAGATCATTGCCACACTGGGGCGGAAAGCCGGGATCGTCACAAAGGTGGATCCAAAGTCAGGCGAGAAGTCTTTTGCCAGTGCCCACGACCTGAGACGATCATTCGGCGAACGGTGGGCAAAACGAGTCGAAGCGCCATTCCTGCAGAAAATGATGAGACATTCGGCTATCTCAACCACCTTGCGGTACTACGCTTCCCGGGATGCACTCGATGCAGCCTCACACATTGACCAGGCATTCAACCGAGCGATGGAAGGACGGGCATCAAACGGTAGTCCCGAAACCCAATCAGAAGGGCAAAAGGTGACACTTGAGGTGACACTTGGCAAATCGGGGCTTCCAGCCGTCAGCGAAACTGAATGAGAATCCAGTATTTTTAGTAGCCGAGGCGGGACTTGAACCCGCACGCCCCTTAACGGGACCCGGGATTTTAAGTCCCGTGCGTCTGCCTATTCCGCCACTCGGCCAGTGGTCTCATCAAGACGATCCCTAGTTTAGCTGCAACTCCATCTTTGCTCCACTCAGATGGGATGTGCTTTGTTCGATTCCTGGTGGCTCGGACAGGAAGTCGACCTCAAAAGGTTCGAACAAAGAGGTGTATTTGGCTGGAAACCCGGTACAAGGTAGAGTTTCGCGTGTTAGAAAGTGGTGTTTTCCGGCATTGTGGGCGAATTCTTGTGTCCGGCCAGCGAATTGCCATGCATTGCCAGGCGACCTTTCGCTTGTGCGATGAATCAGGTCAACACGGTCAGGTTGTGGCTGTGCACCTGGAAAACAGAATCGAATGACGGTTTGAGTTCCGGACGATTTTCATTGAAAGACATCAGCGTGTTAGCGAACAGAGCCCGGAGTATTGTGGTACGTCTGATCCTGCTGGTGCAGGTGTTTGCAGTTCTGGTGTCTTCGGACGCTTGCCGAGCTCAGGACTTGCCGGCAACCCAGCTATTGCCACCTTCGTGTGTCGTCTACGCGGAAGCAACGCAACCTTCGCAGGTCATGTCTGCTATTCTTGATCACCCATTATGTGCTGAGATCCAGTCACTGGATGTCTGGAAGAATGTCACCCAGAGTCAGCCCTATCGTAATTTTCTGACGGGGCGTAAGTTCTTCGAAATCCAGATGGGCATGGAATGGCGGCAGGCCGTTGAGTCTCTGACGATGGGTGGCATCTATGCTGCATTCGACGCTCGGTCTCAGGGGGCCGTGCTGTTGGTGCGAGCGAAGGATGAGTCCACCGTGACTCGATTCAAAGACGGGATACTTGAGCTGATTCGCGCAGGCAAGGGGCCCGGTGAGGCGACCGATGAGTATCGTGGTGTCTCCATCTACAAGATTGAGAAAGGTGGAGTTGCTGCCGTCGGTGAGTGGCTTGTCGTTGTCAACAAAGGCGAACCAGGTAAGTTTGTGCTGGATCGGCTGCTGGATCATCGGGCTGGCATCGTGTCTGACGGAGCGACGCTGGCGGAGAATGTTCGATTGAGCGATGCCTTAAGCCAGGGTCCGGTGGATTCTTCCGTCGTGGCATTTCTGGATCTGGAGGTGATTCGCAGCGATTCCGGGGTTCAGAAAGCGCTGAATGGGCAGGCAGAAAACCCGCTGGTCGAAATGCTCGCCGGAGGGATTCAGAGTACTCTTCAAAAATCGCCGTGGGTATCGGCACACTTATCGATTTCCGGACCGAAGGAGTCAGGAGATGGAAAAACAGGTGATGGACTGAGCTTGTCCTTCTCAGCACCTTTCTCTGATGAATGGATACCCGAGGAGCGTCATCACTTCTTTGGAACGGAACCGGAAGGGCACGCTCCTCTGCTGCCCGAGATACCGGAGCAGGTGTTGAGTATAGGTACGTGGCGCGACGTGTCGGATATGTGGTTGCGGGCCGGTGATTTGTTCGACGAGAATATGAATGATCAGATTGCAAATGCAGAGAGCACACTGACGACCCTTTTTGCAGGCCGCGATTTTGCCGAAGAAATCCTTGGTTCATTTCAGCCACAGATGGGCCTTGTTGTGGTTCGCCAGCAATTTGGCGATGCGAGGCCGCAGCCCGCAATCAAGCTCCCGTCGTTCGCTTTGGTGCTGGAAATGCGGGAGCCTGAGCGGATGACGCGGGAATTGCGTCGGACGTTTCAGAGCATGATCGGATTCTTCAACGTTGTGGGAGCCATGGAAGGTCGACCTCAGCTTGAGATGGACATGCGAAAACTGGAAAGTGGCGAGCTGGTCGTATCGGAATACATTCCGGAAGACGACGATCGAGATTCCATGTTTGCGCCGATCATCTTTAACTTTTCTCCCAGCGTGGGATTTGTCGGAAGTCGTTTTGTTCTCTCCAGCACGCAGCAGCTGGCCCAAAAGCTTGTGACAGCCCCGGTTCCTTCAGCACCAGCGGTCGCTCGTCCTAATACGTCCATCGCGATGTCCGCTCCGATTTTGCGACAAATCCTGGCAGACAATCGGGATCACTTGATCTCTCAGAATATGCTTGAGGAAGGTCGTACGCGTGAGGAAGCCGAAGTACACATTGATCTTCTCCTGAAAGTCCTTGGGTATTTTCAGGGGGCTGGTCTGGAATTGGTTCGAGACAACGACACGTTGAAGCTGAAACTGAATCTCTCTGTGAGAAGCCAGCAATGACACAGCAGATGATGATTGAAATCGACCCACAGCGGGCCTGGGAACCATTTACTCCATCGTCGCAGAATCCATGGGATTTGCGAGCTGCGGCTCACCTGTTTCGACGTGCCGGTTTCGGGGCCACTTTCAATGAGCTGACTGAAGCAGTGCGACTTTCGCCTGCAGATGTTGTCCAGCAGATGTTGTCCACTGCTGAGCCTGCTGTGTTTGTTCAGCAGATGCAGTCACTGGCCAGTGCTGCACTGGCGACGGGAAATGTCAGACAGTTATCGGCATGGTGGGCTTACCGCATGCTTTCGACTCCGGTGCAACTGATTGAGAAGCTGACTCTGTTCTGGCACGGGCACTTTGCGACAAGTGCAGAAAAAGTGCAGGATGGGGAGCTCATGCTGCACCAGAATCAGCTGTTGCGGGAATCTGCGACGGGCAGTTTTTCTTTCATAGTTCAGGAGATAGCGCGCGATCCCGCAATGTTGTTGTACCTGGATTCCGCCACAAATCGAAAGGCGCATCCCAACGAAAACTTTGCCCGCGAGATCATGGAGCTGTTTTGTCTTGGCGAAGGCAACTATACAGAAAACGATATTCGTGAACTGGCTCGATGCTTTACCGGCTGGGAAGTTCGTCGCGGCAAATTTCGAGTCAATCAATATCAGCATGACAATGGTTCTAAGACAGTCCTTGGTGAGACCGGTGATTTTTCCGGAGAAGATGGGGTTCGCATTGTGGTCTCGCAACCCGGTGCGGCAGAATTCATCGTGTCGAAGTTGATTCGGTTCTTCCTGTTTGATGAGCCGGCTGCTTCGCCTGAACTGATTGCTCCACTTGCAAGACTGATGCGCGATTCGGACATGCAGATTGCTCCCGTCGTCAGGACGATGCTCTGCAGTCAGCTGTTTTTCTCTTCACATTCCCGTGCCAGAAAGATTCGGTCGCCGGTCGAGCTGGCCATCGGATTTCTGCGATCAATGCAGGCATCTGTTAATACTTTTGAACTGGCGGATCAGATTGAGATATTGGGGCAGGGCTTGCTTTACCCGCCAAGCGTCAAAGGATGGGATGGTGGCCGAACCTGGATTAACTCTTCTACATTGCTTGGACGGTCCAATCTGATTCGCGACCTGCTGGAAGATGAAAAGACTCGTTTTGATCGCCGGCCTGTCAATGAGTACCTGCTTTCGATAGGTGCGGGGACGAGCGGACAGCTTCTGGAACATCTCGAGATTCTTCTGTTTGCTGTACCTTTGCCTGACGGGGCTCGCCAGCGGGTTATCAATTTGATTGACGCGGCGGGTGATCGTCGGAGGAATCTCATCGAAGGGATTCACGCATTGTGCACGTTGCCTGAATTTCAACTGGCCTGAAGGAGTTTCCTTATGCATTCTGTTTCACGTCGTCGATTTCTGAATCAGGCTGGTGCTGGCGCTGCGGTTCTTACGCTGGGGGGATTTGCCCCGGATTTTCTTCAGTCCGCGGCTGCGAGATCGAAGAATGAACGCATTCTTGTCGTTGTGGAGATGGCCGGTGGTAATGATGGATTGAATTCAGTTGTTCCATTCGCGGACGATGAATATCAAAAGCTGCGTCCCAAGCTGGCACTGACGGAAATGGAGGTGATCAGGGTGAATGATCAGCTCGGGTTTCACCCTTCGTTGCGCGGATTCGCCGACTTACTGGAGCAAAATCAGTTAGCGGTCGTTCAGGGTGTCGGTTACGACAATCCGAATCGATCCCATTTCGAATCGATGGACATCTGGCACACGTGCCTGCGAAAAAATGAGACTCGTAACGATGGGTGGCTGGGACGGTTTCTGGAGTCGGCTGCCCCGTCAGAGAACGTCGATCCTCTGGCTCTTCATCTGGGCGCTGACAAGCAGCCTTTTGCATTGATGTCGCGCGAAGTGCGCGTCCCTTCGATTCGATCACTTGAGCAGTTTCGGCTCAACGGCATTGACCGTGAGCAGTTTCGGATTGCAGTGCAGGAGCTGACAGATGCAAGGAGCAGCGGTACGAATGATCTGCTGGGATTCGTGCAGTCGAGTACCAGTTCGGCAATTGCGGCCAGCAAACGGATCGAGACCACGGGTCAAGGCTACACACCAGCAAAGTCCTATCCCGCGACGGGACTTGGTGAAAAACTGAAAACAGTGGCAGGGCTGATCGCATCGGGACTTTCCACGAAAGTGTTCTACGTGCAGATTGACGGTTTTGACACACATTCGCAGCAGCCGAACGCTCATGCAGGCCTTTTGCGACAGGTAGGGGATGCCGTTCATTCATTCGTGAGCGACATGGTTGCGCAGGGTCATGGCGACGAGGTTGCCATTATGTGCTTTAGTGAATTTGGCCGACGAGTGGCTGAGAATGCGAGTGAGGGTACGGATCACGGAACCGCAGGCCCGATGTTTATTGCCGGGACGAAAGTGAAAGCCGGACTAATCGGTGATCTGCCTTCGCTGCAGGATCTGCAGGAAGGCGATTTGAAGCATCACACCGATTTTCGTCAGGTCTATGCTGCAGTGCTTGAGGACTGGTTGCAATGCAGCAGTCAGGAAGTCCTGCGCGGCAGGTTCCAGCCGGTTCCCGTATTCGGCTGATCTATCGCTTCAGCAGGCATCCATTGTTTCGCAGCAGTTGCCACTGCATCACCCTGACAATCTGCCCAGCCACAGCTTCGATCACTGCGGGGACAACAGCGTTTCCAAATTGCCGATATGACTGCGTGTCCGAGACAACTTGTTGCTGGAGAAGGTGCTCCGGAAATCCCATGAGACGCCCGGCTTCTCGAGGTGTGAGGCGTCTGGGATTCCTGCCGCGACCCTGCGGGACCAGAATCTCAGAACCATCTTTGTGGTAACGTGCGCTGAGAGTTCTTGTGATTCCATTCGGATCTGCAACGCTGCAGCCAAATCCGTTACCTTTGGCCCGATGGCGTTCCGCGTAGTCCTGAAGATATTGCCAGAGTTTGTCGGAAAGAGTGAACTTGCCGTCTGCTTTTGGTTCGAGAATATCTTTGAGACGCGGGGGGGGCTGATCCGGGGGCTCGGGATACTGGAACGGGGGATTGTCACCAAACACATCCCTGTCAAAGCACACAATGATGACCCGTTCGCGATGCTGGGGAACCCATGATGCCGCGTCGATGATTTTGTTGAAGACGGTGTAGTTCAAGTCATGCAGCGTTCCCTCAATTGTCTTCCAGGTGTTTCCTTTGTCGTGTGAACGGAGGTTCTTGACATTCTCAAGCAGCAGCACAGGCGGGCGATGGTGCTCAATAATTGTTGCCAGATGGAAGAAGAGCGTCCCCTGAGTTTGATCCTTAAAACCGTGCGCGCGTCCGAGGCTGTTCTTCTTGGAGACTCCTGCGAGAGAAAATGGCTGACAGGGAAATCCGGCTGCCAGTACGTCGTGCGGTGGCAGGTCTTTGGCTGCTGCCAGATCCACAACATCTCCCGCAGGGTTCTCACCGAACCAGGCAAGGTATGTTTTCTGTGCGTGTTTGTCGCGTTCACAGGAACGCAGGCACTGACCGCCGACTGCTTCCAGTCCGATTCGCATTCCTCCAACGCCGGAGAACAGATCGACAAACGTAAATGGTACGGACGGCGGCTGGTAACCTGAAGAATTTGAGTCGTCTGGCAGTGAGTCGGCTGGATCTTCTTCCAAAGAATCGAACAGGGTTGGCGGCAGGTGTTTTTCCATCGTCTCAGACAGAATCGAAACGATGTAGGAGTTCTGGCTCATCAGACGACGTTTCGATTCTCTGCGAATGTGTTCATTGACTGCCGTTGGTACGTCGCGAATGAGCAAATTGGGCATCATCAGGTCCCTGGGAAGAAGTGATAGCGAAATGCTAGCACTTCTTCCCAGCGGGTTCCAGCGGGCTACCATTCACCCAGGACATTACCGTCGGCACGCTCACCGAGACTTCGGAATGTGCCGTAGTCGATATTTTCGCTGATGAAGTGTGTCGAGCCATCGCAGAGCAGGAACTGGACACCACCGACGTGTGAACTGCTGAAGTGAACGATGTGGTTGGTCGTGTTGGGAGTTCTCTGCATGGCGGGCATTCCCATCATCGGCGGTTGACCAACGTGACCGAGGATCATGGAGCCAGGGCCTTCCTGCATCATGGGCATGGTCATCATGCCGGCCGGGCGCATGACACCGGGAATAGCGGCGTACCAGGTACTGTTTGCTTTCACGGGTGTTGAGACTCCCATAAATTTATGTTCTGCCTTTCGTTCACCAACGCAAATTGTGTTTGCAGTACCATCCGTAATATCACGAAACCGTACACGGCTGTTGCGGAAGAAGATGCCTGTTCCCATTCCCGGCTGACTCGTGATATTTGCGTAGCCAACAATTCCAACGTAATTCGAGCTGGGCAGCGACTGTGTCGTGCCATTTCCATCGACGACGTCGAAGGTTTCCGGGGCCGGGTCTGTCGGGCAAAGGAAGGAGGTCAGAACCTGCCGGCTGACGATGGACATATTTGCCGGGTTGGACGCATCAAGCAGCGTGTTCACGCTGTTTGAGAGATTGGATTGTTCAATTTGCGGCATGATGGCGAAAGACCACGCATAGCTTGGACCAGCGTCTGCAGAAGCAGGTTGTGAAGCAGTCACGTTTCTGGACGTGTATCCCGGTGGAAAAGTGTTGAAGATGTCGTGGTAGTTATGTAGCGCCAGACCAATTTGTTTGAGATTGTTTTTGCATTGTGTTCTTCGCGCTGCTTCGCGCGCCTGCTGAACGGCCGGAAGTAACAGTGCGATCAGAATAGCAATAATAGCAATGACGACTAACAGTTCGATCAAAGTGAATCCGCGCGATGCGCGCACGCAGGAAGTGTGTTTAGGCATGGAAAGCTCCTGTACAGAAATCATCAGATGAACGTCGATATGAGGTCGACGACAGTCGGGATCTCAGCAGCAGGTCTTCGGCGGCGGCGTTTCCACGCGCGAGCAGATGAGGGGCAGGCAGTCATTCGAAGATTCGATCACCTCGAATGCAGAGTACCCGCTTTGAATGTGGCACACGTCCGGCTTTAGCCGTGGTTCCGTGATGGTCAGAATTCCAGCCGCTGGATCCGCTCCACAAGAGCATCTTCCAGTGAGGATTGCAGCTGATGAGGGTTCCCCGCATGGCTTTGACTTGCAGGAAGAACAGCTACTGCGGCACTCCATTCCGGATTTGCTGGCAAGGCGTTTTGCGCAGCAGGCGGGCAATGACTTTTGTTCAGGGGTTGACGTTTTCGCGGCTGAGCAGCAGGTCCGTCTGGCCGGGGTAGCCGGTGCGGTGGTGTTCTTGTCGGATGTGAGGCCGGGATTTTTCGAACAGCAGCAGGTGCCGGAGGATGATGCGTCGTTCGCGCAGCGACAGCCGGGCGACCGTCCACTCAAGTCCTGTGGCAGGCCGATCGACGTGATGGCGTAATTCAACGCCAGGAGGATGGTCAACAATTGTCGCATTGGAAGGATCGTGATTATTGTTTCGCTTCTCAACAAGCAAAAGTACGCCGATTCCTTCGCGGAGTCGCAAATGAGAAGCGACTCCAGGCGGTTGGAGGTAGTTGGAGACAATGGAAATCGGGTGTGCATTTGTGCTGTGGAGCGTGAACCATCACAATGACTGGAGGCAGGCTGAATTCAGCGCGGTGCCTGTTTCGCGGTATTCTTCCATGGACCTCTCTCCGGCGAGTGAATGCGTATGGCTGTGAAAGCGAATCAGAAAGAACGACCTGGGGAGCCGGGAGAGGATCTTTCAGAGCCATCGTCGGCGGTCCACCTGAACACGTCCCGGTATCAGTCTCCCATGGATCCGCAAGTCGTGATGGCGATCAAATCGCTTGAACTTCGAGCAAAGATTGTGATGGACGGTTTCCGAACGGGTCAGAATCGAAGCCCTCGACATGGATTTTCGGTCGAGTTTTCCGAATACAGACAATACACACAGGGAGACGACCCCAGATTTCTGGACTGGAAACTGTTTGCGCGGACAGATCGCAGCTACATCCGATTGTTTGAAGATGAAACGAATCTGCGGTGTTACGTTGTCATGGACGCGAGTCGATCGATGGACTTCGGGACACCGGGGTACACCAAGTTCGACTATGGCCGGACGATTGCGGCGAGTATTGCCTGGATGTTGAATCGCCAGGGGGACGCGGTCGGGCTGACATTATTCGATGAAGCTGTTCGGCTGCTGGTGCCGGCTCGATATCGACCGGGGCAGCTGCGGCGATTGCTGGTAGCGTTGGAAGAACCGACTTCGGGGAAAGAAACGAATCCGGAACTGGCTTTAGAGACAGCCGCCCGTCGTTTGAACAAGCAGGGGTTGGTGGTGCTGGTTTCGGATCTGCTTGCCGACATAAGTCAGATTGAAGAAGGTCTGAAGCTTTTGCGGGGTTGTCGTCACGACCTCATTGTGTTTCAGGTACTGGATCCGGCAGAGCTGACTCTGGACATTCCGAATCCTCACTTGTTTGAAGATCTCGAAACCGGGCAACAGGTATTTGCAGATCCGGCTCTCGTTCGCTCGGAGTTTGTTGATAAGATTCAGGAACACAACCGTCAGGTTCGGTTGGCGTGCGAGTCGGTTGGCGCTTCATTCGTGCAGTTGACAACAGACCAGCCGCTGGAGCTTGCGTTAGCCGAATTTCTGCAGGCGCGTCGGCAACGATGAAATCACGGGACTGGCTAATTCGTATTGTTTGACTGTTGAGATGTCCAATGAATCGTTCGCGGGGCCATTGTCGTCAGTTCTTTCAGCCGGATAATCGCAGGGCGTTCCTGAACAACGCCGCCTGCGGGTTTGGTGCGGTGGCGTTGAGCCACCTGTTCGGTCATTCCGACGGCTTGGTGTATGGCCAAAATGAGAATCGTTCCGGTAGCGGGCTGGCTCCAAAGCCGACCCACCACGATCCTCGTGCGACAAGTGTGATTTTTCTTTACATGGATGGTGGCGTGTCACAAGTGGACTCGTTCGATCCCAAACCCAGACTCAAAGATTTTGAGGGTCGGCCATTTCCGTCAAAGATGGAGCCGACGCAGTTCAACAATATTGGCAACACGCTTCCAAGCCCATGGCAATTCAGGCAATACGGCGAAAGTGGAATTCCGGTCAGCGACTTGTTCCGGCAAACCGCGAAGCACGTCGATGAAATGGCTGTGGTTCGTTCGATGGTTTCAAATTTTCCGGAGCACACGAATGCCAATTACTTTCTGCATACCGGCAATGGTCAGCAGGGGCGTCCGTCAATGGGGGCCTGGTTTGGGTACGGACTGGGGACTGAGTGTCAGGATTTGCCCCATTTTGTCGTGTTGAACGGCGGTTTGATTCCGCCGGGTGGCATTGACAATTTTGGAAGCGGGTTCCTGCCCGCCAGCTATCAGGCATCAGTCTTCGCGAACGGCGATCCACCGGTTTCGGATATCAAGCCGCGGGAATCATCCGCCGAGCTGCAGCGGAAGAAGCTGGATGTAATTCGTCGGATGGATCTTGCATCGCTGGACAGATATGGCCGCGACGATCAGGTCGAATCGGCGATCGCCAACTACGAATTGGCAGCACGTATGCAGCTGGCCGTACCTGAGTTGACGGATCTGAGTCAGGAGACTCGCGCGACTCAGGAAATGTACGGCATGTTTGATGAGTTCAGGAATACCACAACATTCGGTCGTCAGTGTCTGGTCGCTCGTCGGCTTGTGGAACGAGGTGTTCGTTTCATCGAACTGACCTGCCCGGGTGGAAACGGAGACCGCTGGGATCAGCACAACAACCTGTTCGATGGGCACACCAAGAATGCTCGATCGGTGGATCAGCCGATTAGTGCCCTGTTGACGGATCTCAAGCAACGTGGTCTGCTCGAAAAAACGCTCGTTGTGTGGGCTGGTGAATTTGGCCGGACTCCATTCGCGCAGGGAAAAGACGGACGTGACCACAATCAGTACGGATTTTCAATCTGGATGGCGGGTGGGGGAATTCGCGGTGGCGTGACCTATGGTGCAACCGATGAGTTTGGGTACAAGGCCGTGGAAAACAAGGTTGAAATCCATGATTTACACGCGACGATGCTTCACCTTCTTGGCATGGACCACCTGAAACTCACGTATCGATTCAGTGGCCGCGATATGCGGCTCACCGACGTTGCAGGCGTGGTTGTTGAAGACATCATTGCCTGATGCCCGAAACCTTCGAAGTTCTTTTTGCACGGCAGGGCAGTACGGCAAAGGTGACTTGAAACCTGATTTGGTTGTGCCACCCGTTGCTGAATTTGCCGTCATCCCGGGTTGTCCGGAAGTCTCACCGTTGTGCGCAGAGTTCCTGAATGACCCTTAGCTGAACGTTTTTATCTCTGGTCCTGTGATTGCGGATTCATAACGACTTGTTAACGGGAGAAAACGATGCCCGATATTCCGGACGGTGAAACTGTTGAGGTTCAGGGATCGGCTGCAAAGCCCTATGTGCTGACGAATGTCGGTGGTGTGTATTCCTGCTCCTGTCCGGCGTGGCGAAACCAGTCGACCGCAATCGAAAAGCGAACCTGTAAGCATTTGCGGAAATATCGGGGTGAGAAAGAGGAAGAAGAACGTCTGGGCGGAGAGTTGCCAACAAGAGCCGTGAAGTCCAGTTCTGATGTGAAAGGCCCGCCCATGCTGTTGGCTCATGCATGGGACAACACTCAGGATCTTTCGGGTTGGTGGATCAGCGAGAAACTGGATGGTGTAAGAGCCTATTGGGATGGAAGCAGATTTCTGTCCCGGCAAGGCAATGAATTCATGGCTCCGAACTGGTTTGTGGACGGGCTGCCCTTAACGCCACTGGATGGCGAATTGTGGCTGGATCGAAAGGCGTTTCAGAAAACAATAAGCATTGTTCGTCGGCAGGATCGGAGCGAGCACTGGAAACAAATACGCTACATTGTCTTCGATGCGCCTGCGGAAAAATCCGTATTCGAAGAACGGATTGAGTTTCTGAAAGATCATTTTGCAACACGACAGCAACCTTACACAAGACTGCTGGATCATACACTTTGTCGGAACGTCAGCCATTTGCGGCGGGAGTTGCAGCGGGTGGAATCGCTTGGAGGCGAAGGACTAATGCTTCGCCAGCCAGGTTCGAGATACGAGATTGGTCGGTCGGCATCGCTGTTGAAAGTCAAGACGTTCCACGATGCTGAGGCAACCGTGATCGGCCATCAGAATGGAAGGGGCAAGCACAAAGGTCGTTTGGGAGCACTCGTCGTCAGACTGGCTGACGGGACCGAATTTTCGGTGGGCACTGGCTTCACCGACAAACAACGCGAGCAGCCTCCTGCGGTAGGTTCTGTTGTCACGTTCCGATACCAGGAATTCACAGACGCTGGCGTACCCCGATTTCCTTCCTTTGTGCGGGAAGACGCTGCCGTGAATTCGTCCTCCAATGCAGATCCTGCTGCGCGGCGGGCAGAATGGAAGCCGTCGTCTGGTTCGAAAGCAGGTCGGGCGACGAAAACGTCCTCGAAAAAGAAAATGGCTCCGGCGGCAGATGTTCCGACCGCAGGTGCCGCTGCTTCTTCCGATGATGCAAATCGCCGCTACTTTGAATTCAGCGACGGCAAATCGCATAAGTTCTGGGAGATTTCAGTGGACGGCAATGCTGTGACGGTCAGGTATGGTCGGATCGGAAGCAAGGGAACCACGAACCGCAAGGATTTTGCCGACGCCGAAGCTGCCCGGAAGCACCAGACGAAGCTGATTGATGAGAAAACCTCGAAAGGCTACGCAGAGGTCTGACGCCAGAACTGCTGCCCGGGCCGGCATTGATTTCTCCGCTTATTGATGGAAATGTCGGCATCAGTGGCTGTGATCATGAACGTCAGGCAGAAATTGCTGTTCCATGATTTCCGGGTCTTGTCGTAAACTGCAGGAAACCTGGTCGGGACAGGTGGTTTTCCTGCGTTGTTTCGACCTGTGTGGTGACTGTGAGTTACCGCACAATTATGGATTGGACGGAGTACTGTCTTCGGCAAGGGCAGTTTTCAGGAGGGAAAGGAACCCGCAATGCCTCGCACAACTCAACTCAGACCGGCGGCCGCGGCAGAACTTGGCCGCGTTGTTCTGGCTGCAATGCTTACCGTAACTATTGGATCGGCCGCTTTGGGACAGACGGACCCTCGCATTGGACGAGCGGATACCAATTTCGACAGTCTGGGTCGCATGTTGACGGACCCGGGTATGACCACTCCGGGGCAAAGCATTCGGGGACCTGGCTACCTGAATTCACCTCCGCAGGTCGATCTTTCAAAGGTGGATCAGCGTGTCGTCGCGAATCTTTTGAAGGAAGCTGTTGTCGAATCTGATCGGCTTTACACAGCGCTGGATGCCGATTATCGACGAAACCCTTCGCTTCGCCCTCTGTTTCAGGATTTGTTCAAACTGCAGTCTCAGGCGAAACGACTGAATCAGGATCTTGCAAACCGCGTTCCGCTTCAGGATGTACTCGTTAACTTTCGAATGCTGGACAGTGACTGGCGAAACCTGTCACACCAGCTTTCGCAGACAGCTGGTTTGAGTGCGCAGACCCGCGAGAGCGTGGATCGAATCAACCGAATTGACCAGGAAGTTGGAAAACTGTTCAGCGTGGAGCCCACGCTGGATCGCGGTGCGTTGTTGTCCGAGCTTTCGACCATGAACAACGCACTTCGTGTACTGGTCGATGAACTTGAATACGATCCGAACACAGATCGCACTACCCAGCAACTGATCGTGGACGTGCGAAAACTGCAGCAGCAGACGAGTCGTATTGAATCGATGGTTTGGGACAATATTTCCCACAAGATGCTGGTGGATGAATACACTCGATTCAGTTTGATGTGGAGCACCACTCTGGAGCGTCTACGTCCACTGGGAAGCAACCGATATATTGAGCGTCAGGTGCGATACCTCGTCGACTCTGAGAATAAGATTCAGCAGCTTCTGTGGATGGAGAACAAATCAAACCGCGCTCAGTTAAAGCAGACCGCAGTCGCACTGATGCGCGACGTTGATGAGTTCTATAACCGGACTGCATTAAAGTTGCTGCTGAATGTTCGTGAACCTGCGGCGGCCCTGCAGACTGCCAATGACTTCTATGGAACAGTTGAAAATATCAAGGACCTGATTGATCGAAACGAAAGCGATGCCAACATTGTTGATGCCTATCAATACGTGGAAGAATATGGCTATACCTTCATTAAACGCTTCGACGGATTGAATAGTCAGGCCGCTCGAATTGTGTTGCGAGAGATCGAAGATGGTATCCACACACTTCGCACAGAGTTGAATCTAAGCGGAACAGTCACTCAGATTGACTATCGTTCACTGATTCAGCTGGCAGCATCACTTGAGAATCTGGCGGATCATATGGACTATGACGTAAAAGACTGGCTGAACAAAGACCGCCAAAGTTTCCGTGCCGAGGCTCTTCGGGCGTCACAGAATTTTGCTTCTCGATGTCGTCGGCTTCACCTGATGGTGGAAGCTCAGGAAAAAATGTCGACACTGCAGAAGGAAGCAGATGGTGTCTATCAGGATTGGCTTGTGATTTATCGTTATCTCAGCCAATGTCGGACAGAAGACCGCACACATCTGGCTCAACTGGCTCGTGAAGTGACTCAGGCTATCTACGATATCAGCGCTCCATTGCAGCTGAATCTGTAGACCCGAATATACTCAGGATTCCCCTCCTCAGAAGCGAAGTTTGCGGATGCCCAGCATCTGTGAACTTCGCTTTTTTGATGAGCAATCCAGCGATTCAGGATTTCAGCATCGGGTTCGATTCAAGGGGCGCCGCTGTTTGTCCGGTCAGTTTAGATCGTGAACCCCTGCCTTTATCAGTGGAGCTGATTAAGAATGTCCAGAACGCCTTCGATCTCGTTATGTGGAGAAACGTAGTCGGCCTTTTCACTAATCTGTGGTTCAGCATTGGCGGGACAGCCGAACCATGCGACTCGTTCAGCGATGAACCGGTCGCCCATCGTATCACCAATTCCAACTGTTCGTGCGGGATCAATACCGATCTCGGCCAGCAATCGATCTATGGCCGTGCCTTTATTGACGTGCTGGAGATCGCAGTTGATGTAGAGCCATGTCATAGAAACTCGAATCGGCCAGTCCCGTTTCCGAAACTCGTCAGCAATCTCTGGAGCAATAGACCGCAGATAGCTCGTATCGGGATGATACAGAGCCACCGATGCCGTCTTTCCCGGTTGCTGGATGACGCCATGCGAATGATACCGCGATCTCAGAAGTCTTCGGGCTTCATGGACGACCTCCAGATGTTCGTCCGTAATAGCTGGCTCGCATTCAAATGTGTTGTTTGTCGGACGCCACAGCCAGACACCGTTTTCGCCGATGCACGGGATCAGTGTATTGTGCAGCAGACGACACAGGCACTCGACAAAGCCAATGGGTCTGCCGCTGCAAAGAGTCACGACGGGGCGGTCATGCTTCGCGATGGCATGACGATTGTACTCGGCAATCTGCGATAGCGCACGCACATTGATCGGGGCGTGTGACTCGGGCGACAGGCAACCGTCGATGTCGCAAATCACGAGGTCGTATATCCCATTTGTATGAAATGTCACAGATACAACTCGAATGAAGGAATTCAGGCAGACTTTCTCAACACCAGTCTGACCGGAATCCAGTCCAGAAAGAAGAGGGACGATTACCAGCTTCCAGAGCCCCTGACTACCGCAACTGATAAATTGAGCCGTGTGTTCTATGGTTCCGAATGTCCCTTCATGCACGGCCATCCTGCTGTCGCTGAATTGTCAGCAGCAAAGTGGGATGCGAACGACATGCGGAGTCGGTTTTCTGTCACGTTCCTTCATCATCTGACCCGATGAATTCGAAGCGTGGCTGGGTCCTGCCATTCACTTTGACGGTTTCCTCAAACATCGCCTTCGGGCGGACCCAGAGTCCACGTTCACCGTAATCCGGTTGATACACGACCAGTTCCTCGCCGGTTTCACTATGGTGAGCGAGGCCGATGACGATGTACTCATTGCCTTTGTAGTGCCGGTAACGGCCGGTCTGTATCGTCACGCCTGCGACTCCCATCGGTGGCTCGTCTGCATCCGAAATCCAGTGACACAGATCGTGCCGTCAACGTCAAGACTCATGACAGAATACCCGTTATTTTCAGCTCCTGATCCTTCGACCATAGCGACCATCGTGCAGTAGCGGATTCCGCCAATACTGGTGAGATCGTTCTTGTGGCTATGGCCCTGAAACACGGCCAGTACCTTGCCCGATTCCTCGAATACTTCTCGTACTTCAGCACAGTTCTTGACGCCATAGTGATTACTGACATCCAGTCGCTGATGGGCAAACACGACCGTTTTTCTGTCTGTGTTTTTCAGGTCGGCTTTGAGCCATTCGACTTCGGCGGCGGGAATGTTTGGGTCAGTCCACTCAAAGTTCTTTCGACCATACGGTCGGCTATCGCTGCGAAAGCATGAGTCAAGAACGATAAAATGGAAGTCACCGGAATCAAATGAATAGTACGATTTCGGTTGTTCAACGCCACTAAGAAACTCGTCTTTGGTGAGTGTGTGGACGCAGTGGTTGCCGAGTACATAGTGCCGCTGTTTGCAGATGGCGGAAAAGTCCCGGTTGATCCGTTTCAGGTAGCCAAGCTCCGTATCCACACTGTCGGCTGCGTCGATAAAGTCGCCCAGTTCGACGATAAATGTCGGTTCGTGTTTCTCAAACTGTTCGGCAGCCTCGGCGAGCTTGTCGAGTGTCTCACGATAGAAGCGAGAGCCGACCGGTGCTTTGTCGGCATAGTGCAGGTCTGTAATAAGCCCGATCTTCAATGCTGGTTTGTGTTCATCCGCAAAGACTGATGACGCATCCGTGTTGACGGCGGTCAGGATCAGCATGCCGTTCTTCAGGAATGTACGTCGGTCCAGCGTCACCGTCGTTGGGGCTTCATTTCTTCTCATTCTCTATCATATCCCTTCAGTTGGTGAAGTGCGTCCGTCAAATCCTGGACAGCCTTCTGGTGACTCTCAACGACATTGACGTTTTCTCCGGGATCAGCCTGGTGGTCATACAACATCTGCGAAGTCTGCTTGCCTGTCTTGTCGGTGTATTCCGTAAAGCGGAATTTCTCAGTGCGGATAGAGTCACCGTTCTGAAACCGTCCTACGGCGGCTGACTTCCATTCAGCCTCGGGGTCTTTCATCAGCGGAGCGAGGCTGCGGCCTTGCAGGTGATCCGGCAAAGGGATGTCCGTTAGTTCGCAAAGTGTCGGGTACAGGTCGATAGACTCGACCAGCCCCGCCCTCCTTTGACCGCCCTGAATTTTCGGAGCCCGCACGATCACCGGAATTTGCATTGAGGTTTCATAGCAACTGTGTTTGCACCACAGTGTATGTTCACCAAGGTTCCAGCCATGATCGCCCCACAGGACGACAATCGTATTGCTGGCCAGTTCGAGCCGGTCTAGTTCATCCAGCAGTTTTCCGATCTGAGCATCGGTGTAACTGACGCAGGCATAGTAGCCGTGGATCAGATTGCGGGCTGTTTCATCCGAAACCGGACCTGTTTCCGGAATTCCGGCATAAGCCCGGAGTTCGCCTGACGAGTGAATCGATGCTTGCGGTGCATCTTTGGGGGCGTAGTAGTTGTCGGGGAGAAGAATCTTCTCGTGATCATACATTTCCCAGTATTTTTCGGGGGCGATGAATGGGAGGTGTGGCTTGAAGAAGCCGACGGCAAGAAAGAATGGCTGATCCTTCTCTTTCAGCCTGCGGAGATCGGCAACGGCTCGCTCGGCGAGAACACCATCGGCATAAGCATTATCCGGCACATCTGCTGACTCCCATGCCGGGCCTCGTTTGCTGTTTCCCTGCTTTTGTTGTTTCTCGTATTCACGGTTCTCAGGCCGCCGATACCACGGGATTCCTTTCGGTCGCCATGCCGGTTCCGACCAGCCTTCGGAGTTGTCGTCCGGGTGATGAAACACTTTGCCGAGCGAAACGGTGTAGTATCCGTTTTGCCTGAACTGGGTATTGAATGTCGTCACCCCCGGCGCATCCTTTTCGGCCGATGTCAGGTAACTTACGAAGCGGCTGGGTGTGGGCCGGATGCCGGTCATCAAACTCGCACGTGACGCTCCACACGTCGGCACCATGCAGTAGGCCCGCTCGAACAGGACACCTGATGCCGCCAGCCTGTCGATATTCGGGGACTGGATGTGCTGCTTGCCATAGCAACCTAACTCCGGACGCAGATCATCGACGGCGATGAACAGAACGTTTGGACGCTCGGCAGCGAGCATCTGACTTTGAAGAAGTAAGGCGAGCAGAAGTATTAGTCGGCTCATCGTTGTCTATCCAATGTCAAGGCTGATGAAGGAGTCTTCATTTCACTGTCCGCTCAAAAACCGGGGCAGGCAGGACGACTGGAAACCATCGTGTTGTCAGGTCTCCCGCTCGAGCCAGTTCCGTTTTCAACAGGCTGCTAACTCGACTTATCGTCTGGCACGACCTGACAAGTTTTTCCAGTGCAGACCTTCTCTTTCTCGCAAGGCCGCTGGTTCAAAGTGACTGAGCGTTCGCAAACGTCCGCCCCCTGAGGACAATCGATCTGGTTGCGGCCAATCATTTGAAATTCGGCGTCGGTGATGAGAAGAACCTTTGGATCACGATAGCAGCCGAACCGACAGCAGTCGTTGACAAAGTTGCAGTCTGCATTCCCGAACGCGAGTGTCCGCTTATGGTAGCGTGCTAACCTCCGAACTTGAATTGACCACCGTACTCGTGAATGTCGTTCTGCTGAATTCCATCAGCAAACTCTCCCGGGACGATAACTTGTTCTTTCGGAAAACCAATCTCTACTGCACCCTGGACGGCTTTCTCCTGCTTCCTTCTCGTTACCGGCCTGAAACACAAGTACAAACGTCGCGGTCTGTTCAGTCTCTTACAGATGTTCTGAGAAGCATTCCGGGATGATCGGTGTAGAGTCGTTCAACTCCCATGCCGAGCAGCTTGACCACCAATGCCCGGTCATTAACCGTCCATGCTCCAGTTTCTATCCCTGCAGCTTGGATCTTCCGGACTTTTTCAGGTGTGACGCCGCTGTGGTGAAGCACTAGAGACTCGAATCCATATTGTTTGGCTATCCGTATATCTTCGTCGATATCTGTATCGGCCCCCCGGTCCCAGAATACGGGGATGTCAATTGCCAGCCTCTTCACCTCTTTCATGTAGTTCAGATTTCCGTCATTGAAGCCCACCCATCGTTCGGCATTCATTGCTTTGACGAGAGCGATAGCGTCAGAAACGCAGTCCATCTTGGGCTGGATGGAAACCCGAGTGCGTTCCTGCTTCATGACCAGCCGCAATACATCTTCCAGCAGCGGAATCTTTTGAACGGGGCATTCCTCGAACGATTTGCCGGTACGACGGCGGAAGTCGGTGCCAACATCGACGCCAAGTAATTCGGCATAAGTGGAAGCGGCGACGTCGAGGTTCCTGTCGCCCACACGCACGGTCGTGTTGTCATGTATGACGACCAGTTTGCGATCGACCGTGCGAAAAATGTCCAGTTCGATCCAGTCGGCTCCGACTTCGACACCACTTTCGAAGGCCGGCAGGGTATTCTCGGGGAATTCACCCGAATTACCTCGGTGCGCCGTTACGCCGTTCTTAAGAAACGACTTATCTGGCTCTATCGCTACTGACGATGAGACGGCACAAAACGCAACGGTTAGCCACAGCAAGGATTTCACTAAGCAGCCCGGTAAGAAGGTGTCGTTCATCATCTGTTTTCACTTTCCTGCAAGTACAACCTTTGTACCTTTGGCTGCTGCCCTTTCCAGCTTTTACTCCCAAACAACTTGCCATCTTTTTCGAAGTAGGCCCGCAGGCTCAGCAGATCGATATTCTTCCACGACGACAGCTTCTGGCCGGTTGTCGCGGTGAAAGCATCCGGCAGAAGGGAGAGAGTTTCCGGCTTGCCGCCTCGGAGTCTTATGACTGCCACGAACTCCTGTGAGTTACCTCGATACGAGCGGAAGAAGTTCTCCGTCAGGACAATGACCAGCTCGTTTTCGTACTCTGCCTGCGCTTCAAGAACAAGCTTTTGATTGGACTGACCCTGCCACCTGGGATCGCTGAGCTTGCGTGTCGAGTATTCCCAGTGATGCCTATTGTTCGCGGAGAGCTTGTACCAGTCCTGCCAACCATGTGAGAAGTCGTCAATCAGGGAACTTCTGGTGTCCGTGGCTTTCGTTTCAGCCCGGCGCAGATCGTCTGGAGTCGCCGTATGCAGCATTGAGCTGATCGCCAATCTGTCGGTCGGCTCTGATTGAGGAGCAGCCGGACTCACCGGAATCCTGTAGTAGATATTCGCATAGGCAAAAAGTGGTTGTTTGACGCTCAGGATGGGCAACTTTGCGGTCCATACGCTTTCGTCATTCGTCGCTTCAGCCGTTCGCCAGAACCGTGCCTGCGGATCAGGATCAAGGGAATACAAGAGTTGAACTCGGTCAATCGGCAGGGAGGTGTCGGGTGAGATCCGGAGGACTGGAATACCATCATCGGTCGTCAGCATCAGATTCGATTCCGGCGTCTTCGGAAACTTGAAAGTCTCTTTGAGGAACTGATCGATCCAGAGCGGCCTCGCCACTGCGAACTCTGGTGTGAACCGATGATTCATGTGCGGTGTGAAGGCGTAGCGGACATTCTCGTGCGGAATGAGCTCCCCCGTGCGATACGTGTCGTCCATGATGCCATGGAAGTCGTTCGTCGCCCCCAGCCAGAGCAGCGGAGCCCTGATCAGCGATGCATACGATTCGAAGCCGATGGTTGCATTGTACAGGCCCACATCTCCGTTGGGCGTTTGCTTTCGCTGTTTGGGCAGAAGTGGCCACGGCTGAGTGCGAAAGCCTGATCCGCCGACGGACGGGACCGCGGCTTTTACGCGATCATCTGTTCCAGCGACATAGATGGTCAGATTGCCGCCCATCGAATGGCCGTAAACCCCAAGCTTGTCGGGATCAACTTCGGTTTGCTGCTCCAGGAACGTCAGTCCTCGTCTGGCGCCCAGCGTCAGCAGGTACCAGTTGTTGTTGCGAGGAGAATCGACCGGATCAAGATAGTTCTTACCGGTTTTCAGGTTGAAATAGCCGGGGACGTTCTGCTGGGTCGGATCAACGGCCCCCCAGTCTGTGTTCGGGTCGCCTTCCTTCGCCTCTTCCATCTCTCGACCGCCCCAGTTGATCGACAGGCAGGCGTAACCACGCTTCGCATAGAACTCAACTTCGTGCAGAAAAGCTCGCTGACCACCGCCATGCAGGTGTAACAACCCCGGCCGCTTCTCTGCGCCTTCTGGAAAAGCGAAGAACGCTGCCATACGAGCCGGTTGGCCCTTGAAACTCCCGATGTGGAACGTGATGTAGCGGTAGACGACAGCGTCCTTTTCCCATTCCCGCACAACTCTGGTATCGAGCGGGTCTGTTCGGGGATCGAAGTCGGCAAAGAGTTCCTTGACTGTAGTGGGGACTTTGGGTTCGTCAGCGGCCATGTCTATGCACGAGAAGAGGCCGACAACGGTGGTGATGATCCAGACACGATTCACTTGTATGCCTTACTGAAAACCACGATTTTCACTTGGACGGAAACATTGAGCGTACTGAGTTCTTCGACCATCAGTGTGTTCGTATCTTCGTGATTGAAGCCACCAGAGCCAACCCATACCTGCGGATCTCCTTGATGGAGCCGCTCTGACATGCTTCCTGAATACATCTGGCACGCCTTGCGGCAGCAGCCAACCCAGAGTGATGTTGTGTTTCCAGACGGTGATGATTACTTCTACTCGCTGATTGAACAGATCTCCCCGAACAATAGCGATCTTGTTCGGTGATCCGTTGCAAAAGCTTCTGGTACATTTCCGGAGCGGATGTATTCGGCGTTATTTCGGGGATGGTATTCGGAGACTGCAGCACGGACATGGTGGCGCAGGTGCAAACAATTGAACTCAGGGACGGTGGCGTCCTGCTGTACGACGAGATGTTTCTGCCTGCTGAACTGGCTGATCGCTACTTCGTCACGGTCAGGGGTGAGTGCCTCTGGGAGCAGAAGCCTGGGATCTTCGGACATATGCAGCCACGGCTGATTGCTTCCTTCGGTGATGAAGGCGTTACCTATCGATATTCAGGAACAACCAACATTGCTCTTCCCTGGACCAGGACATTGCTGGAGATCAAAGAGAAGATTGAGGCCATTCATGGACAGTACAATTACTGTCTGCTGAACCGCTATCGTTCTGGCCAGGATAGTATGGGGATGCACGCCGATAATGAGCCTGAAATGGGAAATGTGATTGGCTCCGTGTCGTTGGGGGCGACTCGGAAATTTCGTATCAAACATAACAAGTCCAAAGAGACGATGACATTCTCACTGGCTCACGGTTCGCTTCTGATCATGGCCGGAACTATGCAACAGTTTTGGAAGCACGAGATCCCAAAGACCAGGAAGAATGTTGGAGAACGAATTAACCTGACATACCGGCAGATTATTGAGCCAACCTGACAACCAAAGCTCCTGTCAGTCGCTGATTGAAATCGCACATGGCGAAGAAACGAAAGGCATCACCCCCGCCTGCAAGCTCATTCCATTGTCCGGGGAGAAACAACATCAGGAACTCGCGAATGGTATTGGAGAAGTTGGTCTCCGGAATCATCCTGCGTTGCTCAATGACAAGGTCTCTGATGCAGAACCGATAGGCGGTCTGTAAATTGGCAGGTGTCGACCCCGAATTCATCAAGCGGATGGGATCTGGTTCGCCCCCTGCAGTTGCAGTGTTTCGCAAAACCAAAAGCCGGTATTTTGTTGAAAGAGTTCAGAATTGTGGAAATAGATCATGCCTAAAGTTGTCTTGTTCATCGCCACGAGCCTCGATGGCTACATCGCCAGATCTGATGGAACCGTGGACTGGCTGTTTCACGATGCTGACTATGGTTATACCGAGTTCATGGGGGCGTTGGATGCCGTGGTGATGGGACGGACGACGTGGGAACAAGCGAAGACTTTCGAGGAAGTTCCGTTTGTCCGAAAACAGGTGTTTGTCTTTTCGCGGACGCTTCCAGCTTCGAGCGACAAACGTGTTCACCATGTTCATGGGGAAGTCGGGAGCGTCGTGGCTGCGATACGGCAGAATCTTCAACAAGACATTTGGCTGGTTGGCGGAGGCGATCTGATTCGCCAGTTTATCTCGCGTCGCTTGATTGATGAATTCCGTCTGTTCGTGCATCCGATCATCCTGGGAGAGGGCATCCCACTGTTTCTTTGTCACTCTGAACGAACGAATCTCAAGTTTGAGGGAATCCAGTCCTTTCCCAGCGGGTTGGTCGAACTTCGGTATCGGCTGGGGCAGGGCGGATCAACGGCATGAGTGGGGGTCCTGACGCGAACGAGCGATCAATGACGACATCGCCTCTGCCTGGTGGCGACGCCAGGCACTGGTCAGGCAGATGGCAAAGTGCAGGCTTCTTCGATTTCGCGGACGGTCTCCCGTACAATCACACAAGATCAGGCTGTTCCTGCCTCACACCCAATATGAAAGCGACACAAGAATGCGTCACGGTTCCAATCTCAACCCGCCGAATCGATTTGAGTCGATTCATCGGGAAGCAGACCTGGAGCATTTTGAATGGGACCAGGAATATTTGCGTGAACTTTCCCATCGCAGGGTTGAGTACATCGACGATGCGTCCAGGAGCATCATTTCGGAGAATACTTCCCCTGATATTCCCTTCCGATACAGCATTAACCCGTACCGTGGATGTGCCCACGCCTGTTCCTATTGCTATGCTCGTCCGAGCCATGAATACCTGGGGCTCGATGCCGGGCTCGACTTCGAAACGAGGATTGTCGTCAAGCATAACGCTGCTCAGTTGTTCCGTGACTTCTTGTCCAACAGGAAGTGGAAACCCGAACCGATCACTTTTTCGGGAGTTACAGACTGCTACCAACCGGTGGAACGAGAATTACGTATCACACGGCAATGTCTTGAAGTCGCTTTGGAGTGTCGCCAACCGGTGAACATCATCACAAAGAACGCCCTGGTTCTCCGAGATCTGGAGATACTCAAGCAACTCGCAGCCAGGAACCTTGTTCACGTTTTTCTTTCCATCACCAGCCTCAATCCAGAGCTTGCCCGTGACATGGAACCCCGAACAAGTATCCCGGCAGCTCGCCTGCGGGCCGTACGAATGCTGTCAGAGTCGGGGGTGCCTGTCGGCGTGATGACGGCCCCTGTTATCCCCGGACTCAATGATTCTGAAATTCCCGGACTTCTGTCGGCGGCAAAGGAAGCCGGGGCGATCTCTGCCAGTTACATCCTGCTGCGGCTCCCGCTGACCGTGGAACCTGTCTTTATCGAATGGCTGCAACGGGTCCTTCCGGCGAAAGCAGATATGATTCTTGGTCGAATTCGTGAAACACGTGACGGTCAGATGAACAGCGCTGCATTTGGTGAAAGAATGCGCGGTACCGGAATCATTGCCGAGCAAATCAGAAACATGTTTCATCTTTTTCGACAACGGAACTTGCTTGAAGCTCGACTGCCACCATTGAATTGCGATTTGTTCAGACCTCCTGCAGACAGATCCGGGCAGCTGAGATTGTTCTGATTCGACATTCTGAGACCTTGTGTGAATCTTCAAACCTCGTCTTCTTCAGAACAGTGCACAGGAATCCATCGTGTCAAAAAGTTCTACACCTGTTTCTGATCGTCGAATATCTCTGTCGCCTGTTGTCCTCCTGATGGTCGTCTGCACTGCATTACCCCTGCGGGGTTATGCCGACGAACAACTTCTTCAGTCGTTAATGCAGCAGTCGCCCGAAGTTCTTGCGGCGAAGGTGCATTTGCGAGGTGATCCAAAGCGCGGCGCTGTGGTGTTCTTTAAATCCGCAGCGGGGTGTGTTCGTTGCCACGGCGTTGGAAGGAACTCTTCGCCTTTGGGCCCGGACTTTGCAACGTTGTCTGCGAATGTCAAAGATGGAATGATTGACGGTCGCCCGGTGACGGAGCATATCGTGGATTCCGTTTTGCGACCGTCGCACTCGATTCGCAAAGGTTTTGAAACTGTCACTGTGCTGACACTGGATGGCCAAACTCAAAGTGGCGTGGTTGCTCGCCAGGCTGACGGCGAAATTGTTTTGCGTGACGCTGCTGATCTCCAGAAGGAAATCACCATCGCACGGTCAAACATTGACGAGATGACAGTTTCCAGAACATCCATGATGCCGGAGGGACTTGCCGGTGCTTTGTTTGACGAAGGCGAATTTTACTGTCTTGTGAAATATCTGTCGGAAGTCATAGAGGGTGGTATTGATCGACAACGTCTGCTGCAGCCATCCGACGATGAATTGATCGTGAAGGACGACTCCGTTGGGCTTAATCATGCAGGTATTCTTCTATCGCTCGGAAGTCGCGATCTTCAGCGTGGGCGCGAGATCTTCCAGGGGCACTGCAGAAATTGTCATGGCACCGCCGGCGACACACCCACCCTTCCTTCTGCCCGAGCCTTTGGGAAACAGCCGCTGAAGTTCGGAGCAGATCCCTACCAGATGTTGCTGACTTTGACTCGGGGCAATGGTTTGATGTCGCCGATGCAGCATCTCTCACCGCGAGAACGGTATCAGGTGATTCACTTCATTCGTGAAGAATTAATGAAGCCGGCGAATCCCTCTTATGTGGCGATCGACGAGGAATACCTGCAGAGTCTTCCGAAAGGAACAGGCACAGGCGATGAACAGCAGACCGGTGAACGTGACTTTGGTCCTGTCCTTGGTTCTCAGCTCGGAAACGCCGTGAACAACGCTCTGACTTATCGTCTTCCTGATGACATTACTGTCAGCTACGACCTGCACCGGATGCAGATTGCTGATGCCTGGGCGGGCGGTTTTCTGAATCTCTCAGAGACTCAGCACTACCGCCAGCGGGGTGAGAGAATGCCTCGTGTTGATGGAGATCGGATTCCGGGATTGAATACCTGGCAGTGGGCGTTCAGGGGTTCGTTTGATATCCCTGCCGATGCCAAACCACCGCGGGGCCCCGTGAACCCGGAACGCATGCAGTATTTTGGTCATTACCTCCATGGTGACCGTGCCGTGATGAGCTATGCGATTCAGGGGCGGCGCATTCTTGAAACAGTGCAGGCGTCGTCAGATGAGCCAAACGTAAATGAACGCATCTTTTCCGGTTCAGTGGTGACACTTCGTCATACGCTCCGTATCGAACCCGGGACAGAGCCGCTAATGCTGACGGTCGCAGAGTTGCCGAATAGTCTGGATGGATCTGCCGTTGTCGTTCCGACAGATTTGGTTTCAGAATCACGGATTGGGCAATCCCTCGTTGGCCATCCCGAACCATCTCGAGTTGGGACGCCGGTTCCTGTTTCTGATCGGACGGCCATGCTGACCGCGCCCCCGGACAGGAGCAGTCGCGGACCACGTATGTCGAATGAAGCCATGCATGTTGTGCGAGCAGAAGAGGCTCGCAAACTGGATCTGGGCACTACCGATCGCACCGTGATTGTCCGCTTTCGAACTGAGAATGACGGAACTTTGGTTGCCTCGACTCCGGATCGAGGCGAATGGAAGCCGGATGGGAAAACCTTGTTTGTGCGAGGCGGCCGTCTAGTGTTCGACATTGGCTGGGTGGGCGCCCTGGTTGGCAGGATTCCGGTCAGTGACGGGAAATGGCACACCGCCGCGCTGGTCGTGACAGCTGATGAAACCCGGCTTTATGTGGATGGGAAGCTTGATGGGGTTCGGAAGGGTTTTCGTCGAGATCCCGTGGCGGGGCATGTGCTGAAAATTGGGGCCACCGCTACCAATTTTGGAGGCGATTTCTCAGGCGAACTGGAATGGGTGACCGTGATTGATTCGGCGATGAGCGACGAAGCTCTGGCCTCTCAGGGCAATGTCGCCGAACGGCCACCGCGAAAGGCATTATTTGTCTGGGTTCCACCACACAACCATCCAGCACAGTCAGGTTCCGGGACCACAGCGGGCACTCCGCGGGTTGTCAACGCGGCTCAGGTGGCGGGCGATGTTGAAGGACTTCAATGGATTTCGAGCTTTGAGGATCGCATCGTCCTGGGCATTCCTGCCAGCGACAAAGTGCAACTGATTCAGATCAGTCGAGCATCGTTTGAGACGACGGAACAGAACATTGAGGCCTGGAGAGGCGGGGAGATTTCGTTGCCGCTGTGGTCGGCGAAAGAGGAACCCCAGGGCTCCGTCGAAGATCTGGGGCAACTCCTGCAGGGTGGTCCCACGCGCTGGCCGCAGTTGCTGACGGTCAGGGGACAGTTGGGCGAATCCATCAACGGCTACGCGCTGGATTCGATCCCTGTCCCATTTGAGAATCCCTGGAATTCCTGGCTCCGAACCAGCGCTCTGGATTTCTTTTCTGATGGGCGTGCCGTCGTAACGACTCACGGCGGTGATGTGTTCATCATTTCGGGGATCGATGCCTCTCTGCGGCAGGTCCGGTGGAAACGCTTTGCTGCCGGCCTTTTTGAACCGTTTGGAGTGCGCGTTGTCAATGACACGATTTACGTGACCTGCCGTGACGGGCTCAAGCGGCTGCACGATTTTGATGACAATGGCGAAGCGGATTTTGTGGAAGCATTCTGGAATGACGATGACGTTTCATGCCAGTTCCATGCATACAACTTTGATCTGCAGACAGATTCGCGGGGAAATTTCTGGTTTGCGAAGGCAGGGCAATACACGAATCACCATCGCCCGGGCAGCATCATGAAGATTCCACCGCAGGGAGGTACCGCAGAAGTTGTGGCCTGGGGACTTCGCACACCCAATGGCATGGGAAAACTGTCCGACGATCGTTTCACTGTGTCTGATAATCAGGGGCCGTGGATGCCGGCAGGGAAGATCTCTTTGATCAAAGATCGTGGATTCTACGGCAATATGCCAATTAACGACGAACAGGAGCAGTGGCTCAAGGCTCAGCATGGCGGGAGTTTGCCCGATGCCTTCGATGAACCGATGATCTGGCTTCCGCAGGATGTCGACAATTCCTGTGGCGGGCAGATCTGGGTGGACGACGGACGTTTTGGCCCCCTTGCAAATCGGCTTATTCATTCATCATACGGGAAGGGGTGGCTGTATTACCTGGCCTTGCAGGACGTCGACGGAATGACTCAGGCGAGCGTCGTCCCGCTTCCGCATCAGTGGGATGCCGGCGTGATGCGTTTGCGAGTTCATCCCGCCGATGGACAACTCTACGGTGTTGGTCTTTCAGGCTGGCAGGGGCCTCGTGATGGTAAGGATGGGTGTTTTCAGCGTCTTCGCTATACGGCAGATCCAGTCCTGATGGTTGAACAGACCGAGGTGACAAAGAACGGACTTCGTATCACGTTCAGTTTTGATCTGGACGAACAGTCGCTGAAGAATGCCGATTCATGGCAGGCTGAGATGTGGAACTATCTGTGGTCAAAGCGCTACGGAAGCGATCAATTTTCGGTGCGTCGACCGGAAGAACGACATCATGATCAAGTTGAAGTGACGGATGCCAGGGTTCTGGATTCTCGAACGGTCGAAATAACCATGCCCGGCCTGCAGGTCTGTGATCAAATGCAGCTGAAGATGAACCTGAAATCGGCTGGCGGACGTCGCTATGCCGAAACGATCTGGATGACCATTCATGCGATTCCTGATGCGGACTGACGGCCTTCTGACGCGCTGCCTGAATGTCGCCTCCAGGAATCAGAGATCGCATGACGTCGTCTGTCCATTTCCATCAGAATTCCTCCTGTCTTTCCACTATTGCCGCCGCGACCCGTCGAAGAGCTTCCAGGAACAGAGCGTCTGAAAAAGCTCTTGATTACTCCAATGGATTGAGCTGACAACATCTGGATTTACAGCGGCTTTGTTAAGTCATTCCGGTACGGTGAGTCCCGCTGCGGGATGAGGAAACCCGGGTGGTGGCAAATATTTATAGCCGAGGTGGCGGAATCCATTGAGGCTCGCCATACTTCGCGCGAAACAAATCTGTTGTGCATTTTTTTCAATCCACGGGGCCACTGATTGTCCTGTTTCCATGTTGCGTCGGAGCTGTTCCGGATGCCGCTCAAAGATGTTCGGCTGTCGATAATTGAAGAGCGAATTCCTCGAAGGATCTCTGATTTCCTGCGTGAAGCGGATGAACGCATCGAAGAGTTCATTTCTGAACGCAGGGTTCGGATCAGCGGCTTTGTCCCCAGCGATTTCGTAGCCGTGTACCACGCCCTGAATACGATGGTCGATAGCGATCTGGCAAACGGTGATATGTTTTGCGAATGGGGCAGCGGCTTCGGGATTGTGACGTTGCTGGCCGCACATTTCGGATTTGAGTCGTGGGGGCTGGAGATTGAGGCGAGCCTGGTCGATGCGGCCATGGAAATGTCGAAAGACTTTGATTTGCCTGCAGAGTTCATCCATGGGAGTTTCGTCCCTGAGGGCGCGCAATCAATGGTCGAAGGCGCAAATCAGAGTGACGTGATGTGGTTGTACACGGACGCTGATGATGCTTATGCAGAAATGGGCTTGACCATTCGAGACTTCGACGTTGTTTACGCATTTCCATGGCCAGGAGAAGAGGATCTGATCGCAGATCTGTTCGAAGCCTATGCTTCTGCCGGTGCGTTGTTATTAACCTACGGACATCTGGATGGAGTCCGTGTTCGGCGGAAGGTTGCTGTTTAGCTGTCCGTTGAAAAACCGGGACAGGCACGCCAGAAGAATGGAAACGTCGTGTATTCAGCTCTCCTGCTCGAGCCAGTCCCGATTTTCAACAGGCTGTTTAGCCTTGTGCCCGATTTCTTCCGCAAGATGAAATTCACCGAAATCCGGCAAGATTTCCAACTGCCCGTTTCGACCCCGAATTCGCATTGTCTGCCAGCGATTGCACAGACAACATAGACGACGCTGATTCCCTCTCCCGTCGCGTGGGTGTTTCTGCGATTTCTGAATCGCCGCATCAGTCATTCAGGACTGATGATTTCGCACGCATGCAGTATTCTCTTCAAGAAAGGGTGTGCCATGGATTTGTCTCCCGTTTCTGCGCTCCAGATCATGACCCGCAATCTGGCAACAACCACCCCCAATGTTCACGTGCTGAATGCCGTGGACAAGCTGATCGCTCAACGTGTTTCCGGTTTGCCTGTTGTGACCGAGACTCATGTTCTGATAGGACGTTTCACGGAACAATCTGCAATTGCCGCTCTGGATTTAGCGGGACTCAGCGACAAACCGTCTTCTTTGAATAGTCGAAGTTGCCTGAACCTGTTGATTGCTGCGGACGTCATGAAACCCCCGTCTCTGGTACTCCACAGCCATTCCGACGTGATGTCGTGTACCGACCAGTTGATACGCAAGGGAGTATCGGGCGCTCCGGTACTGGCTTCTGATGGTACTGTACTGGGCGTCTTCTCCGAAAAATCCGCAATGCAGGTGTTTATTCGACTGTGCTGGGAACAATCGCCATGCGCAGCGGTGACTGCATGGATGGATGACGAGCCCGGACGAATGATCAATGAGCAAACGACATTGCCCGAGATTCTCGAACGTTTTCATCAGACCTCTTTTCGGCGTCTGCTTGTGACTCGCCAGGGACGTTTGATAGGCGAAATTACGAGGCGAGATGCGCTGTCTGCCGCAGTCACGGCCATCAGAACTCCGCTAGTCGAATCACAGGACAGGGCGGACATGAATGGCCTTGCATACAAGGCAACCGTATCCTTCTGGATGCAGCATGAAGTTCCGGTTGTTTCGCCAGCGTTGAACGTCTTGTCCATCGCGCAGAACTTTATCGAATCGTCAGTCCGGCAATTGCCGGTTGTGGACGATGGATCCCTGCTGGGACAAATCAGTCGAAGCGATCTGCTGAGGGCCGTGCAGAGATTCTTTCCTGTTCCACAGCCTGCTGCTGCTCGCCCACAACCGCTTTACCTGAGCGCTGTGGCTCCGGGAAGAGAATTCGTTACCACGTGAGGTTCCGTTAATCAACTGTGATCAGTGTTCAGGAATGTGGCTCGGGCCGTCCATTGAATCTTGAAACGCTTCGATGTTTCGTCGAAGCGTTTTTTTGCGTACCCTGTTTCGCGCTCAGATCGTGTTCTTGTTAGGGCTGTTATATGTTCGTGCGTTGCCTGATTGTCTTGCTTTACTGCCTGGGGGAGTCTGTGTGCCCTGGCGAAGATCATCAAATTGATGTTACCGAGGTATCTGCTGATGTTCTGATTGTTGGCGGAACCGAATCTGGATGTGCGGCGGCGGTGCAGGCAGCCAGAATGGGAGTAAAGTCTATTGTACTGGTCAATGATACGTCCTGGCTTGGCGGACAGTTTTCGTCGGAGGCCCTGGTTGCAATCGACGAGAACCGGGGACCGGCCGGCTACGATCACACGGTTCCCTTTCCGCGGAACGGTTCGTTTCTGGAGATCATTGACCTCATCGAGCAGCTGAATAACCGCAAGTACGGAGCATCTCGCCCGGGGAATACACGCGTGATTACGACCTGTCGACCCGCGGATGCCGCCGAAGTTTTTCAGGAATGGCTGCAGCCCTATGTAGCGTCTGGTCAGCTTAAAATCGTCGACAACCAGTTTCCGATTGCTGCATTCAGAACAGGGGATCGGTTGAATGGAATGATGTTTGAACCGGCCATGGTTACTGATAATGACAACGGAGATCAGGTGAAGAGCAAGCTTATTGTTCGAGCTGCAATTACCATTGATGCCTCTGACTGGGGCGACGCGATCAAACTGGCTGGCGCGGATTATGAATTCGGGCCCGATTTGCATGACAAGTATGGAGAACCGCTCGCTCCGATCGATCGCAGCTCGTACCCCGTCACGGATATGAATCCAGTGACATACAATTTAGTGATCCATGAAACAGATCGATACGAGCCCATTCCTGCTCCTGAAAACTATAATCCGGAAAACTACCGACATCACAACTGGCCGCGGGATCCATTGTGGTTGTATGAAAGCCGACGGATCATCGATCACTACAATCTCCCGGATGTCACGCACCCGGATGTTCTCCTGCTGTGTTTTCCGGCGATCGACTACCCGCTGGACGTTCTGCCTGCTGGTGTGGCCGCTGCTTTGGAGGCAACAGAGCAGGGGGCTTCCGCAAAGAATATTGTTCAGCTCAGTCGCACCCAGCGGGAGATTATATTTCGTGATGCAAAACTATACTCGCTGGGATTCCTGCACTACCTGCAGACAGAAGTTCACTCCGCGATGCCGGATCAGGAACACAGTTTTCGTCGGTTTGAACTTACAGACGAATTCAAGACCTCAGATCGACTGCCACCAAAGCCATATATCCGCGAATCACTGCGACTGCGAGCCATGTACATGATGCGACAGCAGGACACAATGGGGTATCGGGGGAATGCCAGAAGGTATTCGCAGGTGATGTATCATGACGCGTTGGGGGCATGGCAGTTCGAATATGACTTCCATCCGACACGGCGAGTGTTTCTGGACGACGATAACCCGACCGGTCCCTGGAAATGCGATTTTCGTCCCGGCCGAACATGGGGACCGCCCTACAGTGGGCTTAGTACTTTTCCGCTGCGCAGCTTGATCCCGGCGAAGCTGGATGGGCTTCTGGGATGTCAGAAGAACCTGGGATACAGCAGCATCGTCAGTTCGGCGCTGCGTCTGCATGACCAGAGCATGGCGATCGGTACTGCGGCTGGGGCAACTGCCGCATTCTGCATCAGACATCAGATGGATGCCCGGGCCATTCCGGTGAATCGTGAGCGACTCGTGGCGCTTCAGCGTTCACTGGTTGAAGAGTGTGATGAATCTTGTCGGCATATCCTGTGGCCATTTCCTGATTTAAAGCCTGATCACGCTGCCTTTGTTGCCGCCAATCTACTGGCTGTAACGGGCAGTCTTCCGCTTGACCCGCGTCGGCCGGAGCTGAATCCTGATGTGCCAGCCACGATCGACTGGTGCAATGAAGTAAAGCAAATCTCCCTGGCTCAGCGCAATACCGTGGGGGACATCGATATCCCGTTGATTGAAGGTATGACACGTGGCGAGTTTCTCATCAAATGGTGGAAGGCCATTGAATCTTTGTCGATGAAATCTTTTCACAGCAGGTCAGGTAAAGTCACGTCTCCTGCCGACTCAGATGGAGACGGTATTGATGACATTGAAGATGCTCTTCCGTTCGATCCCGCTCCAAACAGCTGGTCCCATATTTCGGTCCCTGCGGATCGGGATGGTGTGCCGGATTCGTTGGCTGGTAAGCCGGTTGACGGAGTCATTCGGTTCAATTTTGCCGGGCCGGGTGTGACTGATATTGATGGCTTCCGGAAGGAAAGCGGTCGCAAATTTGAAACGGAATCTGGTTTTGGATGGCGGCGAGACATTTCTTCAAATCACCGAAAGCGTGAGCAGATCAGCGGCGATTATCGTGATACATTTCTGTTTACACGTAGTCATGATACCTGGGACTTCGCTGCCAGAAATACCCGATGGAGGGTTACGGTTTGCGTCGGCGATTCCGGCCATGAACAATCAGGTCAGAATGTGACGGTGGAAGGTCAGCCTCTGGTCCGGAATGAGACAACAGCCGCCGGAGAATGGCTCGAACGTTCCATGATCGTGTCTGTGAGCGACGGCATGCTCACACTGGAGATTGGATTAGCGGGCTCGACAACGAACACCTGTCTGAACTGGATCGAGATTGTACCTGTGGACGAGCCATGAGAATGGTGTGAACCCGGCCCGGTGGTCTCACAACGATGTCTTCAGCCTTGAACCGTTTTGTTTGTTTATGGCGATCTTAGCTTAGCTGTCCGTTGAAAATTGGGACAGGCACGCTGGACGGCGGTAAACCGTCGTATCTTAAGGTCCCTTGTTCGAGCCAGTCCCGTTTTCAACGGACAGTTTAGAGTTCATGGACCTGAATTCTGTTTGCTGAGGGAACTTTGCTGCTGTTTGCGTACATTTCCAGCAGTCTTTTGAATAGCCTATAAAGACCAGCACATTCGTTTCTGCAGTGTTCAGGCAGGAGCGCTGAAACTGACGTTCATTGACCGAGTCAAATATCTGCCCATCCTTGAAAGTTGTGATCCCATGACTGTATCGAATACCCCATCACGTCGTCGCTTCCTGCAGAATGTTGCTGCTCTGGGAGCTGCGGCCGTTTTATGCCCGAATTCCAGTCGTGCCACCGGTTATCTGTCGCCGAATGACCGGCCCGTATTTGCCACCATTGGACTTCGAAATCAGGGTTGGGCAATTACGAGCAAATCTTTTCAGTTTGCAGACTTTGCCGCGTTGGCGGATGTCGATGCGAATGTGTTGGGAGCCAATGTTGAAAAGACGGAGAAAAGGCAAACAAAGAAACCGGACGCCTACAGCGACTATCGAAAGGTTCTGGATCGTCAGGATATCGATGCCGTTATGATTGCGACGCCCGATCACTGGCACACCAAGATCGCTGTGGAAGCGATGCTGGCCGGCAAGGATGTTTATTGTGAAAAGCCGCTTACGCTGACAATCGCTGAAGGCAAACTCATTGAAAAGATGGTGAAACAGACCGGGCGAGTGTTTCAGGTCGGAACGATGCAGAGAACAGAATCGGAACAGCGATTTCTGCAGGCCGTGGCGCTGGTTAAGGCAGGACGCATTGGCAAAGTAAAACGCGTCACCTGCGGTATTAACGGAATGGAGTCTTCGCCGGTGATTCCGGTGACAGCTGTACCGGAAGGGCTCGACTGGGAATCCTGGCTTGGTCCGGCTCCCAAAGTTGATTATCGAGCCTTACCGCAGCTTCGCGAAGGATATGGGGGTGGCGTGCCCCTGTTCAGCAATTGTCACTACGCATTTCGTAATTGGCACGAGTACAGTGGCGGTAAGTTGACTGATTGGGGTGCTCACCACGTCGATATTGCCTGCTGGGCATTAGGTGCGACTGAGACCGGGCCAAGCCGCATCACACCGCTGGAGTTCAACCTGCCTGTTGAATACAAGGATGGTTTTCCGGTAGTTGATGATCAGTATAATGCCGCCACAAGCTTTCGAATCAAAGTCGACATGCCTGACGATGTCGAAATGATCATCACGAGTGAAGGCGATAACGGCATCCTCTTCGAAGGCACAGAAGGCCGCTTCTTTGTCAATCGTGGCAAGATTGTTGGTGCGCCGGTTGAGGCGCTCAAGTCGAATCCATTGCCTGCCGGAGCGATTGAAGAAGTTTACGGTGGCCCGGTGAGTGCAAATCACACCGCGAATTTCATCGAAGGTATGCGGTCCCGGAAACAGCCGATTTCTGATGTGTGGTCTCACAACCGGATGCTGGAGATTTGTCACCTGAGCAACATCGCCATGCGATTGAATCGTTCTCTCGCCTGGGACCCCGTTCATCGCGAAGTCATTGGTGACGATCAGGCAAATTCATTCCTTGCGAGAGAGAATCGAAAAGGATACGAGATCAACATGTAGCGATCCTTCTCAGGGTGAATTCAGGGAAGATCACCGACCTGAATTCACCTGTCTGAGATCTGGTTTGCTCATTTCACGATCACCCAGGAATTCGCAGGCCCTGTATGCATCAATCGATCGGCTGTTTGTTCGTCCTGTCCATCTTCGGAGCATGCATGTCGGCCGCTCCATCGGAGGAGTGGCCATGTTGGCGCGGTCCGCGTGGAGATGGCACATCAATTGAAACAGACGTTCCTGTCGAATGGAACGGTCAGACTGGCCACAATATTGCCTGGAAAACAGAATTGCCGGCTCACGGACATTCGTCCCCAATTGTTTTTGGGCAATTTGTCTTCGTCACAGGCTGCATTGAAGAAACTCAGCAGCGTGTGTTGATGTGTTTTCAGCGTTCAGACGGCAAGCTACTGTGGCAGAGTGTCGTCACGACTTCCACACTGGAAAAGCGACACAAGCTCAACAGCTATGCTTCGGGGACACCCGCGACAGATGGCAAACATGTTTACGCCACATTTCTCGTGACCGATGGTCGTGAGGTCCCAGCTCCTAATGTTGGTTCGCCACGTCCGGTAACACCCGGTGAAATTCTGGTCGCAGCCTTTGATTTCGAGGGTAAGGCCCTCTGGAGTGTGTCCCCCGGCGGTTTTACAAGCGTCCATGGGTTCTGTAGTTCGCCGGTAATCTATGGCAATCTTTTGATCATCAATGGCGATCACGATGGCGATTCGTATGTTGCCGCTCTGGATCGTTCGAACGGAGAAGTTGTTTGGAAGACTCCGCGTGAGCACAAAACGCGTAGTTACTGTACGCCGATCATTCGCACGATCGAAGGTCGCGACCAGATGGTTCTGACGGGTAGTAAACGTGTTGTCAGTATGGATCCACGGTCAGGCGCACTGAACTGGCTGATAGAAGGGCCAACGGAGCAGTTCGTTTCATCGATGGTCTACGATGGAGAGAAGTTCTATCTGACGGCTGGGTTTCCGACTCATCATGTGATGGCGGTGCGTCCATCAGGGCAGGGCGACGTCACATCTTCGCATGTGGCATGGCATAGTGAAGCGGCCAAATGCTATGTGCCCTCACCAGTGCTGCAGGGACGTTACCTGTTTGTGGCAGATGATCGTGGTACAGTCAATTGTTTCGATAAGGAATCCGGCGATCGAATCTGGCAGGATCGACTGGGCAACCACTACAGCGCGTCACTGGTGACGGCCGGCGGACTCGTGTATTTCACCGCCGATGACGGCACCACTGCAGTCGTGAAGCCGGGAGACAAACTTGATGTGCTGCATCGTAATCCACTGGGAGAGTTTACCTATGCTTCCCCGGCCATTTCCGATGGGCAGATTTTCTTTCGGGGCGACCGGTACCTGACTGCCGTTGGCAAATGAATCTCACCCGGATTGAATGCAGAGGGCGGCAATTGGCACGTCCAATAGCAGCGAAGACGGGAAATGCCTGACCATGTGTTGTCAGGCATTGCACCCCTCACAGATAGTTTGTTCCGGCATCAGTTTGCTTGAAGCCTGCGATCCTTGAACCAGAGCGCGGTCTTTGTGAGTCCATCGGCCACAGGTACGGCAGGGCCGAGTAATTCGACCAGTCGATCAGCGTTCAGCAGACTTCGTTCCACGTCACCCGGACGCCGATCTGCCGGCGCCATTTCGATGTCCGAGCCGATGACACTTTGAAGACGTTCAGCCAGCTGACGCGTGGTGGTTTCCTGTCCGGTGCCGACATTCAGAATTGCGTCAGGGATCCGCCCTTCGAACGCAGCGATGTTGGCGTTCACAACATCGTCTACGTAAACATAGTCACGTACGCAGCCATCGTCGCCCGTGGTTTTTCGAGCATTGATTCGGATCGATTCGTTGGCCAGCATGCGATTGCAGAATATGGCGACCACTCCTGCTTCGCCATGTGGGTCTTGTCGTGGTCCGTAGACATTGGCGTAACGAAGAACAGTGTAGTTCAGGCCGTGTTCGAACTTGAAACAGGCGAGGTATTTTTCGACTGCGAATTTACTGCAAGCGTAGGGGCTGACGGGCATTGGAATGGTGTCAACCCCCGCGGAAGTGCCATCGGGGACCTCACCGTAAATCGCGCCACCTGTGCTGGCAAAGACCAGCCGTTCCACTTTGTGGTTCACGCATGCCTGCATGATGTTGATTGAACCAATGATATTCACCTGGGCGTCCATCTGTGGTTCGCGCACACTAATGGCTACGCTTGCCTGTGCTGCCTGATGTGTCACGATGGTGGGTTTGAACTGGTCAAACGCATTCTGAACGCCTGAAGGATCGCAGATGTCTGTTTCGAAGAATGTGGCAGCAGCAGGAATGTTCTCGCGTCGTCCGGACACAAGGTTATCGAGAACAGCGACTTCCCATCCCTTTTCCAGCGCGCGATCCGCAATGTTACTTCCGATAAATCCAGCACCACCAGTAATCAGTAACCGCATCTGCCTTGGTCTTTCAATTGACGGATGATCTACAATGACTTTGACGAGGCCCTTTTGGCAGGCTCAGAAGTAACCCGCGCACACTAGAAAGTGTGACAAACATCGACATGTTCCCTGACGAATATGCCGGAATAAGCAGTATTCTGAAGGGAACGCAATACAGAATGACGATTGTTCGGACAGGCGCCAATTCCTCAACAGCCGCGGCGGAAGAATTCACAGGAGTGATCCATCCCATGGAGCCACTGACTTTTACTCCCATCCTGAAACGCATCCGCTGGGGAGGGTCTCGCCTTGGCACACTGCTGAAGAAGCCGGTGGGGACAGAATCCGATTACGCCGAAAGCTGGGAGATTGCGGATCATGCGGATGGGCAGAGTTACGTCTGCAGCGGCGATTATTCCGGCATGGCACTCACCGAATTAATCTCACAACAGCCAGAGGAACTTTTTGGCCGACATGCCGGGGTGAGTCAGTTTCCACTGCTGATGAAATTTCTGGATGCGAACGACTGGCTGTCGTTGCAGGTTCATCCCGATGACGTACTTGCCAGGCAATTCAATGCGCGGGAAAACGGAAAAACAGAGGCCTGGGTTATCATCGACGCAGCGCAGGACAGCAGAATTTGTGCGGGATTAAAGCCGGGGGTTGATGCCAGGCAGCTCCGTCGGGCTGTGGAATCAGGCCATGTGGAATCCTGCCTTCATATTTACCCGGTCAAGCCCGGCGATTGTATTTACGTACCAGCCGGCACTGTCCACGCGCTCGGGCCGGGCATCGTGCTGGCGGAAATTCAGCAACAAAGCAACCTGACGTTTCGCTTGCACGATTGGGGACGGGTGGGGGCGGATGGAAAACCACGGCCCCTTCATCTGGACGAATCACTGGCGTGCACAGACTTTAATCGGGGGCCGGTTGACCCGGTCAAGCCTGTTCAGCTTGCAGGGACGACTCATGTTTTTGAAGAACTCGTCCGATGCCCCTATTTCGTTATCCGGCGGCATCAGTCGGCGAATCCGTTTGCGGTTCGGTGCGACAACCGCTTTCGGGTGGTCATGGTGCTGGAGGGGAAGGGGGTTTTGCAGACGACCAGAACGGAATTACTGCTGAACCCGGGGCAGACAGTGTTGTTGCCCGCCTCCTGTGCGTCGGTTGAAATTCTGCCGGAAACGCCAATCACAGTTCTTGAAGTGCTCCAGCCATAGCGTGGAACCGTATCTGACAGTCCAGAATTGTTGGTGACCAACTTGCTTAGCCTGCGGCACTGGTTGATTCTGCATCGATTCCAGCCTACGCTGCCCAGAATTCACGGATGGCCGTTTGAATCGCAGTCTTCGCCCGTTTTTCCCCTCGGTCGTTCGTCAGCAGGTTATCAATGATCCTCAGTGGCAGTGAAATCAGAGCGCAGCTGGGCAGAAATATCAGCATTGAGCCCTTCAGCGACGATCAGCTGAATCCCAACAGTTACAACCTGCGTCTGCACGATGAATTGCTGGTGTACGAGGAAATTGTGCTCGACATGAAGCGGCCGAATCGCTTCCGGCGAATTCATATTCCCCCCGAAGGATTGATTCTGCAGCCAAATCAGCTGTATCTGGGTCGAACCATCGAGTACACCGAGACCCGCAATCTGGTGCCCATGCTGGAGGGACGATCGTCAATTGGTCGTCTCGGTCTGTTTGTGCATGTGACTGCAGGTTTTGGAGACGTTGGGTTTTGCGGATACTGGACACTGGAAATGTTCGCGATTCAGCCGGTCCGGATCTATCCCGGCGTTCAGGTTTGTCAGGTGTTCTATCACACTCTCGAAGGCGACGTGACCGAATACAAGAGTGGCAAGTATCAGAACAACTCTGATATCCAGCCCAGTTTGCTTTATCGGGAACTGACCGCAAGAGACGACCGCCAGAAGAAGCTGTTCGATAGTGGTTCGAATGAAGAATTGCCGGGTTAAGCTTCAGCGACCGACCGGATCATGACGCAGAACGCGTACCCGTTGACTGTTTCTTTTACGGTGGAGCCGTATCTTTCCGGGGTACGAATCGACTCGTTTCTCAGTAAGCATCTTCGCAATTACACCACCTGGCGATTGCATCAGATGGTTGCTGCCGGCCTGGCGACGATCAATGAATTGCCCGCTGAGCCCATTGCCCGGGTTTTTGCTGACCAGGTGATTGGAATTCGGCTGGTGGAACCCCCGGATAAGCTGCTTTCACCGTATTCCTGTGAATTGAAGGTTGTGTATGAGGATCCCTGGATTGTCGTTATCGATAAACAAGCCGGATTAGTCGCTCATCCGGTTGGCGATTTTCAGGAAGGGACGTTGTCGAATGCGCTGCAGTTGTACCTCGATCGCCAAACTCCTCTGCCGGGACTCCTGCGTCCGGGAGTTGTTCATCGGCTGGACCGAATGACAAGCGGCCTGATTGTGACTGCGAAGGAGCATCTGTCTCACAGGCTGTTATCGATCGATTTCCAGCAGGGCCGGATGTCCAAATCTTATCTCGCGATCGTTGAAGGGAATCCGAGTTTCGAATCTCGATTGGTTGATCTTCCAATCGGGCAGAGACCGGGCTCAAACAGCGTGCTGATGTCCGCTCGTCCAGGAGCCCGGGCTGCACGGCCCGCTCGAACAAAGGTGACAGTCCTCCAACGGTATTCTGCGCATGCCCTCGTGGAATGTGTTTTATACACAGGCCGCAATCATCAGATTCGTGTTCATCTGAGTGAGATTGGTCATCCGATTTGCGGAGACGAATACTACGCCGCGTTTGGTGCCATAAAAAAAGCTCCACGATTCGATGGCGATGAACCTGCAGAGCAGCGTCACTCACTGCATGCTGCCAAGCTCGCTTTTCTGCACCCGATCCTGCATCAGTGGATGGAATTCCAGACGCAGCCACCCTGTGATTTCTGGGAAACGGCCGACCTCTAGCCTGGCAGCCTGTTGAAAAATGGGACTGGCTCGAGCAGGAGATACCAAAACACGATGGTTTACAGCCATCCTGCGTGTGCCTGTCCCGATTTTTCAACGGACAGCCAGAGAGCTCTCAGGTTGGTCCCCGAAGTGCCAATGTCCCAATGTCCTCATTGATGCCGCGTCTGCCAGTTTGCAGAATTGGGTTTGCAGGTTTCGCAGGGCCCGTTGAAGGCGTTGTACTACGAAGTGAAACAGAGTTTCAGTATGCTTCAGGCATCTGATGATGCTTCTCCTGCTGGAATCGCAAATGAACACGTCTCTCCGGGTCTTGTTGTGCACACTTGATGCGATTCTGCTGGTCGGCTCAGATCAATTGCCGTCATCGGCAGAAGACTGGCCTGTCTGGCAGCACGACATTCGCCGGACAGGGGCAACCAGAGATCAGCCGGACCTGGAGACGCTCCAGCTTCGCTGGTCCTGGCGTTCGGCATCTCCACCTCAAACCGCGTGGCATGGCCCGGCGAAGTATGACGCATATGCATACCACCGAAACCTCCCGTCGATGCGGAATTATGATTCGGTCTTTCAGGTGATTTCAGTGGGAGATCGGGTCTGGTTCGGTTCGTCGGTGGACGATACGTTGTATTGTCTGAATGCAGACGATGGAACTGAACACTGGGCTGTGACGACCGGTGGCCCAGTGCGTCTTGCGGCAACCTGGTCGAACGGTCGCGTGTACTTCGGATCAGACGATGGACACGCTCGATGTGTCGATGCTGCGACAGGCGAATTGTTGTGGAAACTGAAACCATCACCGAGCAGCGATCTCATTCTGAACAACGGTCGATTCATTCCATTGCATCCGTGTCGCACTGGTGTTGTCGTCGAAGGAGGCACTGCCTGGTTTGGCTGTTCCATGCTTCCCTGGGAAGCATCATTCCTGTGCGCTGTTGATGCGGAATCCGGGCAGCAGAGTTCGGAGGATCACTACGTTCGCGAATTGCCCGGTCTCACTATCGAAGGCGCTCCTGCGGTTTCTTCTTCGGCATTAATTCTACCGCAGGGACGAGTCGCGCCGCGAGTCTTTTCAAAAGAAACCGGTGAGGACCTTGGTGAGATGCAGAAAAGTGGAGGAGGCTCCATTGTTGTCGTATCACTGGATGAAACGGTGTTTCACGGTCCGGGTACGGATTCTCGCAAAGGTGGATTTCGCCAATCCAGTGAGCAGACTCGCGAAATGGTTGCGGGGTTGGGTCGTGGAAATGCCATCGTTGTGGATGGTTCGACATCGTGGATGCTGACCGACGACGAAATCGTCTGTTCTCGACTGACCGACCAGAAAGTACTCTGGCGTGCCTCTTGTGACTGCCCATTCGCCATGATCAAAGCGGGCGATGTTCTGTTCACGGGAGGCGACCAACGAGTCAGTGGCTGGTCGGCCACGGACGGCAGATTGCTTTGGCGATCCGCAACTGAAGGTCGCATCTTTGGTCTGGCAGCGGCCAATGGGCGGTTGTTCTGCAGCAGTGATTCCGGGACCGTTCAGTGTTTCGCTGCTGGTCAGAAGAAACCCGATCAGACCGATCCGTCTCTGTCAGAACGACAGCAGAACGTCTTATCGCCCGTTGGCGACACAAGTGACCTGAAAATGATTGATGAACCGGGGCTGATTCATCATTGGGCATTTCAGTCATCGTCGGTGAAGAACCAGACAATTGACGCGTTGAAAGGAGCGGACATCGTATTCGCGAAAACGCCGTGGATTTCCAGGCTGGGTGATCACCAGTCAATCGAACTGGATGGTCGTGAGCAGACGTTGATGGTCAATGCTGACTTCCGCAACGCAACCGTTCCACAGCGATCTTTCACAGCGGCAGCCATGGTGCGGCTGGATCAGTATCAGGAATGGGGCGGAATTGTTGGAGTGATTCAGGATGATGGCGATCTGGAACGCGGATGGTTGCTTGGCTATCGAAAGGATCGATTTTGCGTTGGACTCTGCGCTCAGGATGGTCCGCAGCGACTGACCTATCTTTCTGACATTCAGCCGTTTGAGAGAGAACGGTGGTATTACGTGGTCGGCAGCTACGACGGCCAGACGATGCGCCTGTATGTTGACGGTCAATTGAAGGCAGAAGGGACTCAGCAGGCCGGGGACATTCATTACCCGGATCGAGCATGGTTCGAGATTGGTGCCTACCATGATAAGGACGAGTATTTTCGCATGGTGGGAGCGCTTCACGAAATGCGGATTTATGATCGCGCATTGACCGCGGAAGAAGTTGCCGTCCTGTACGACGAGTGTTCGATACGAATCCCTGCCCATAAGAAAATGCTTGAACTGGCGACGAGTCCCTGTTTGAAGTTCATCGATCCCTCGACAGCGATTGTTCAATGGCGGACACAGGAGCCGGAACCAACCATCGTCGAATGGGGGATGGATCAGTTCAATACGACTTGGCACGATGAGGAACTTGTGTGCAACCACGAGGTGACATTGACTGGTTTGAGACACAAGGGCTTCTATCAATATCGAATCGGGCAGCCACAGGCAGGCGATGTCCTGTTCAGCGCGCCGTTTGAATGTGACAATTTCTTCAACTACACACTGCAGTCCCCGGGCAGAAGCCTCCCACTTTCCTCGGATGACAAAACGAAAGAATTTGTGGAAAGGATCCAGTCACTTGCCACAACCAGGACAGGTTTATGCCTGATCGTGGGGCGTTGTGAAACGGACCGGTTGATCGAGTTGTGCCGTGCGACCCGGTTCCGGTTCGTGATTGCTGAAACAGACAGCGACCGCACCAGGCGGGATGTTGCGAAACTCCGGCGAGTGGGGCTGTACGGTTCTCAGGTCACAATCCATCAGGTGGAAGACCTTTCCAGGCTGCCATTCGTAGACGGCTGGGCGAATATCGTGCTGGTTGATCAGCCAGCCGACGAGTCCCTGTTGCGGGAATGCCAGCGGCTGGTGAGACCGAACGGGGGCGTCCTGATCCTGACAAAGACAGGGGAAGGGGCCCGGTCTGATGTTCGTTCTCAGGCTGATGTCCGTTCCCGGGCCGCGGCTGAGATGGCTCTGGAGGATGTCGGCGTCGGATGGAAAAGGTATCTCCGTCCGCCGCTGACCGGATCTGCCGACTGGTCCCATCTCTACGGCACCCCCGATAATTCTGGATTCGCCGGAGAACAGTTGGGCAATGCCAGGAGTACACAGGATCTGGGTGTTCAGTGGATTGGGCGGCCAGGGCCACGATATCAGGCAGATCGCAGTGGCCGAAAGCCTTCACCATTGTCCGCTGGGGGGAGACTGTTCCTGCAGGGGCTTCATCGAGTGCTGGCGCTGGATGTTTTCAACGGTACGGTCATCTGGTCGCTGGAAATTCCGGGACTCGAACGGTTCAACATGCCGCGTGACTGCAGCAACTGGTGCGCAAGCGATAAGTACTTGTTCCTGGCTGTGCAGGGCGAGTGCTGGCAGATCGATGCAGCGACCGGAGAAATCGTACGACACATTCCCGCGCCGGCGGTCGGAGAAAATGCAATGGAATGGGGGTACATTGCGACTGCCGATGACCAGTTATTCGGCACTTCTGTAAAACCGGGCACTGCGTGGACAACGTTCTGGGGAGATGCAGACGCAGGCTGGTACGATGCACGATCCGGGGAAGTGACATTTCCTGTCTGCAGCGATTTATTGACTTGCCGCGATACTGAAACCTCCGATGTTCAATGGGAATACCGCGGCGGGGTGATCCTGAATTCCACCATCACGATCAGCAACGGAGTGGTGTATCTTGTCGAATCGCGTGATCCAGATGTGATTGCATCGGGGGAACGCCGTATTGGTGATTCGCGGCTGTGGAAGAGCCTTCGGCTGGTCGCAATCGATGCCGAATCCGGATCGTTGAATTGGGTTAAGCCGCTGGATCCGATGGACCCTCAGGTCGTTCTTTATCTGGCCCATGCCGGCAACCAGCTGACTCTGGTTTCGTCACACAATGGGTTGTATCAGGTTTCCTCCCGCAGTGATGACGGTGGTCAGCAGTTATGGAAGCAGACCGTTTCATGGCCGGGCGGAAAAGGTGATCATGGCAAAGCCATGATGCGACCAGGAATCGTGGGCAACCGAATATTTCTCCGTCCGCATGTCTTGTCTCTGAACGACGGATCACTTCGAGATGAAGTCCTGCCGGAAGGTCACGGCTGTGGAACTTATGCCTGTACGACCGATGCTGTCTTCTATCGTGCGGAAACTGTGACGATGTGGTCGCCGGACGCCAGCCTGACGACTCGTTGGCCACGTTTGCGACCCGATTGCTGGCTAAGCACGATACCAGCATGCGGCATGCTGCTTTCACCCGAAGGTGGTGGCGGATGCAGTTGTGGTTCGTGGATGGAAACATCAATAGGATTCATGCCACGCTCACACAAATTGACTCGCCCGACATCAACTGCGAATCCATAACCAGAAAGCCATGATTCCCGTCACAACAGCGATCGCAGACAGCAGGACACACATCCATTCCGAAGATTGAAATGCTGCGAACGTGAAGCAGCAGCAAAGAAAAGTCGCGAACACGGCTGCCTGGTAGCGGCAGCCATCCGTGGCATCCCCCAATGTTTCAGTCGCATCTATTACCAGATCCGACAGGTCATCAATCCCGTCCATCAGCCAGCCTTTCGCCTTCAGCAGTCATGACTTCATCGTGGTGCAATTGGCGGCGCAATCCAGTGATCTGTGATATTCAGGACTTGTTGCAATGCCATCCGTGTTTCCGGCACCGCCTCAAATTCATCCGGGACGGTACGCAGGATCTGCACCTGACCGGCCTGCAGGCAGTCGCGAATGTGACACAACTGATTCTTCATCGTATCGTGAAACGATGAAAGTTCGCTTTCAGACAGATCCGATCGGATCAGGGTCGTCTGTGAGTTGCTTCTTTCTCGATGCATTCTGGCGAGCGTTCCCTGTTGGCTGCGATACAGGAAGCCACCCGAGTATGCCCGCCGAAGCTGCCCATCCGGCGTGAACTGGTAAACAGGGTCCTGATCGATGAAGACGCTGAATGCACCTGTGCGGCGGAATCCAACCGTGACGGGTTGGTCCAGTCCTTCCACCTGCAGCTCGGCTCGACGAACAAACGCTGTTGCTTCCCGCATCAGATCCTCACGGTCTGATTCTTCGCGTGCCATGTGGTGTTAACCTTCTGAGGGATTGCACAGGAATGGTGGTGTGTCGGTCTTGATATCGGGTGATGGTTTCACCATGAGACCCTGATTGCTTTCAAGTCCATCACTGTTTTCCCTGGCAGGGTCTCGGCCGACAATGTCAAAGACTGCCGGCCGGGCGTCAGGTGGACGGTACCAATCGGCAGGATTGCCCAGTCACGATTTCGATACCTGGATCTCCCGCGTTGATCTCGGTGAGGCAAAGGAATCTCGCTGGGAGGCGCCGCTGGAACGATGACGGAAAGAGTTTCTTTCGAGTCCGTGTTGAGGCTGATTTCAGAGCCCGCGCTGGATTCATCACACGAGAATTGCAAGTCGATGGTGTAGTCGTCCTCATGCTGGATATCCACATCGAATCGAATTTGGCTGTCAATACTTGTCCATCCGGTGAGCCAGTCGTGAGCGAATCCCGGTCCATTGGCAAAGTGCAGCGGTGGCTCAACAGATGCCTGAGGTGCCATCAGCCAAACAGGCCGCTCCTGTTCGTGGCCGACGGGAATCGCGAACTGCTGCAACGGCGTCTCATGCGTTTCGTCAATCCAGCGTTCGTATTGTTCACTTAATTGCTGGACAATATCCGGGTGCCGTTCGGCAATGTTGGTTACTTCTGCAGGGTCGGAGTGCATATCGTAGAGCTGCCAGTCTGTGGCAGAGTCATCTTTGGCCCGCGCCGATGAACCTCCCTGCGGGCCCTTGATTTCCCGAACCAGACGGTATCTTTGTGTTCGCACTGCACCGGGATAACGATTCGTTTCTGAAATCGGATTGTGGGTGTAAATCTCCCGGTCAGGCCAATTGGTTCCATTACCCTGCAGCAACGGTACCAGGCTGACTCCATCTGTTTGAGGTCCTGGCGGCGCCAGCAGTCCGGCGAGTTCGATCAGGGTTGGATAGATGTCGATGTGCGAAGCGATCTGCTGCACAACCCTGCCCGCAGGAATGTGGTTGGGCCAGCGAATATGCATCGGCACTCGACATCCACCTTCGTGAACGCTGGTTTTGCCACCACGCATTCCGGCATTAAAAAGTTTGACTCCCGCCGTTCCGCCGTTGTCGGTTAAGAAGACAACGATGGTGTTGTCGGCAATCCGCAGATCATCAAGTGTCTTCAGGAGTCGTCCGACATTGTCGTCGATGTTTTCGCACATGCCCCAGAATGCTGACACCGATTCATCAAAGCCCATTTTCCGGAAGCGATCGTAGTATTGATCCGGTACCTGATAGGGCGAGTGCGGCGCGTTGAATGGAACGTAACAGAAGAAGGGCGTTGAATTTTCGCCTGAAGAACTATGAATGATGAATCGAATGGCGTCGTTCGTCAGCACATCCGTAATGTACCCGGTGGTTGGTTCGGTGTGGGCATTGCGAATGAGTTTTGTATTAAAGTAGTTATTGATATGCCCATTGTGAAAACCAAAGAATTCATCGAACCCCTGGCCAGGTGGCGTAAATGGAAACTGTTCTCCGTTGTGCCATTTTCCAATGCAGGCTGTCCGATAGCCAGACGCCTTGAAAGCCTCTGCGATCGTCACTTCACTGGGACGCATGGCCTCATGATTGTGGGTCACACCCCAAACGCCACACCGCACAGGATACCGGCCGGTGAGCAGCGCAGCACGAGTCGGAGCGCAGAAAGAGTTCACGTAAAATCGCTCGAACCTCGCGCCTTCTTTGGCAAGTGAATCAATATGTGGTGTTCGAACCCATGGATTTCCATTGAGACTGAAGTCGCCATACCCCTGATCATCGGCCAGGATGATGACTATGTTTGGTCTGTCTGCGGAAGCGGCCTTGACGGGGCTCATGGCGAGCAAACAGGATGCAGCGATGATGGCAGGGAATTGGGTTCTGTACACGAGCGCAGGCCTGATAGACGAATTGACGGGTTCCAGAGGCATGATCCGCGAGTCTAATGGCGGCAGAAAATCGATACAATTGCGCCGACAATTGAAGTGGATAACGAACCGTGGAATCGAACAACCCGCCCCGGGGTCAGGCAGCACGAATATCGATGATGTCGGCGTTCGGCTGCCTGAGTGGATTGAAACAGCAATCGAAACACACGATCCCGTTTCACTTACGAAAGTGCGGGTTCCAAAACTCAGTTGATTGATGCGTCTGGGCGTCGAACGACAAGTGCCTGATATTCTGGCTCTGCGCGAAGTAACGTGCGCGGTGAGAAGTCTGCCTTCTCATTCACACCATACTGCATGGTGTGTTCGACACGCTGAGGAGCTATTCCGAAAGGGCCGCGTCCACTACATGGTGACAAATTCAAATCATCCGCCGACGGAATCAGTAGATTTGTCTCAAGTTCCTGATATCGCGGAGCATCCGTTTCATATCAGTACACCTCTCTGCTGGGTGTAACGGTCAATGTAATTGCGTTTTCTTCTCTGGCCGCGACCTTCGCGGTCAGCGGACTCGTGTTATAGGAAGCGAACACCGGGTCAACAGGTTTGCCGTGATCCATCGAGTGTTTGACTGTACCGTCGTTGACGATAAGCTGCATGACGATAACGCTGTGTTCCCCAGCGCAGGCGCCATCTTTGCTGTCGTATGTGCCGACCACGAAGCTTCCGTCGTCACGAATGGTTCCGGTTGCAGTCAGTGCATGTTCCACTGATGAAAACTCAACGGTCCCGGTTCGAACCGGAGTGCCATCATCAAACACGACTTTGCCAACGATCGGATAAGTAGGAATTCGGCTTTCCCCGCAACCAGTGACTAAGCCGAGACAAACGGAAATACAGAGGATTTGAGAGATTTTCAATGGACAAATTCCTGCTTCAGAATCCACCGACACGGACACCGTCCCGACGGTTGCACAAATTCGCCAGCAGGCTGGTGCTGATGGACGTTGACACTCCCCGCACACTGCCATCTGCTAATGCAAACTGCACGACTCCGTTGTGCGCACTGCCAAAGGAATACAGGGTGCCTCGCTGGTCTCTTGAGTTGTGAGCAAGTGGTAAACCGGGGCCACCGATCCGGGTGAAGTTTTGAAAGTGGCGACCAAAGTATGCCGGACCGTTGTATGGGCTTTTCGTCAGTTCGCCTTCGGGAATATAGGGTTCTCCGACGAGCAGTGTGTTTGAAGTACCGTCGGACACATCGCGAATTGCAATCTGGTCTACCCATCCGGCGACCACGTCACTGCCTTTCAGCCTGGGATGGCTTGAAATAATGACACCGGTACCACGCCCTCCCCAGTAGAAGTCTGTCGCGCGCCCATTGGCCCCCGGTGAGATGTCCCCATGATTCCCAACATAATCAACAACAGCGCCACCAGGGATGTGCTGAGCTCCGCCGGGGCAACCACAAGGAAGCGTAATGACAACGGACGAATCAGGCGCTACTGGCGAAGTTCCGGCATGCCGCTCCGGGCACAGGAATGTCTGAACCACTTTTTGCCGCGTACTAAGCGGATGAGAACCGAACGGCTTATACAAATCCCATTCTTCGTAAAGAGCGGCTTGTTCAAGGTGTGGCAGAATACGTATCAACCAGGATGGTTCATCCATACCGCTGGTTGTACCATCTGAAGAAAGCGTCCTGACGCCGTCAAGCACAAGTCGAGCTGGGGGGAATGCTCCGTTGGTGTCGTGAAATTGATGCAGAGCGAGACCAATTTGCTTCAGATTGTTCTGGCATTGAGTCTTACGTGCCGCGGCGCGGGCCTGCTGCACAGCTGGCAATAGGATGGCAATCAAGACGGAAATAACCGCGATCACGACCAGTAGTTCGATCAGAGTGAAACCCTTCCGAGATTCAGGTTGGGAGTCCCAATGACGCGCAATTCTTTGGTGGCATCGCATACTGGTCTGATTCTTTCCACGTATCGATCGCGGAACCCTGAAGGAAAGCGATAAAGCCATTCGGCAGTGAAGATGCCACTTCAGTAGAACTTCCTCCGACCAGAAAAGAAATCTACCGGGATGGCACTTCTGGATTCTATCCCATGAACCATTCCGGGAAAACGCTGAATTCCACATGAGAATTTGTCGGCTGTTCCGGATGACTCGATTCCTCTGTATTCAGACCACCAGATTCATGATTTCAGGTTCGGCAAACGGTGGGAGTGGATGCTGGCCCAAAGGCCACGCGTTGCCGAAAACAGGCAGGGGCAGGCCTCCATCGACGCTGAAGGGATTGAACACCACGTCAGCGCACCAACTCTGGCCGCTTTGAAATCGTTTGCGGCGATCAACGCTTCCTTCGAAGAAGACTGAATTCATACCATTCAGCCTTCCTCAACAAGAAATGCCGTTCGCATGCGACGATGGCTGCGCTGGATTTTGGACACCCAGGCTCGTGCTTCGTCGTGTTCACCGTCTTCCACGCAGTGCTTCAGCATCTCAAGGTGTTCTCGCACAAGTCTGGCCTTCCAGCGCTGATAGTCGGTCAGTTGTCCACTTCGCAGAAAGGTGCCGACTTCCAGTTTTCGGGTCCATTCCTGGTACGCGTCGATGTGATAAACGACGTGAGACACACTGCCCGGCGACAGGGCATTCACCCGAGCACTGTCGATTTCTTCGAACACTTCACTGGCTGGAGGATAGTAGGCGTAACAGCCGACTCCGCTGAAGAGCACCAGTCCCAGCAATGCCAGGCCACCCAGGACAGGCGGCGGAACAACGACATCCAGACGGCCGGTTGCTGTTGGTTCAGGCACTTCAGCAATCCAGGCTTCGATGCGGCCGGATCGATTGACCAGTCGCACCACGCATCCGGCCATCATCAGCAGGGCCAGTAGTTCCAGGCTGTACCATTCGTAAGGCAGAATGTCACGTTTCAGCTTTTCTGCAGACTGCGTGGCAAGCCGTGCGAAGGATGCTGATCCGGAAAATGGCTGTGCGTAAATGTCAAAGGCATGAGTGTGATTGGCCGGATCAACGTCCTTTGGAAACAGAGGCTTGTCAACCGCGTAGCCCAGGCCAACCACAACCACCAGCAGGGTGCTCATCCACACCGCACTGCGTTTGATACCATATTCCTGCAGCATCCAGACAATCAGGCCCAGGTTCATTCCGGCTCCCAGAGCCAGCAGCACAAAGGCGGCTCCAATCGAATTGGCGTGCTGAAACATCATGCCCATCTGCGACATGGCCAGCATCGGCGTGGCATACACTGGAATTCCCAGGGCGGCCATCTTCAGCGGAGCAAGCCGCTGGTCGTGGTTGAACTGATGCTGCAGCGATGAATGGGGAATCACGGCTCCCAGCAGACCAACTCCTATCAGTCCGGCCACCACCAGTTTCAGCGATTGCCCCGTTGCTTCTTTGCTGGCGGAAACTCCCAGAGCCGCCATGCGGCGAATGCCGTAGTGCACGGATTCGTCCGGAATACCGGTCAGTTCACTGCCTGGGAAAATACGATCCCAGATCATGCCCACGACCGTCACAATCACCAGGGAACACGCCGCGAACGAAAGAATGGCGAGCGGTTCGCTTAGTGTCAGCCCATACAACAGCGAGAGCGGGTTAAACAACGGAGCCGACATGGCAAAGGCCAGAATGGTTCCGCCCTTGATGCCGGCTCGACGCATTTCCACGATGACCGGGATGACGCCCAGCGAACACACCGGTAGCAGCATACCGATCACCCACGCTTTGAACAGCGACGACATCTCTGACCCGCCGAACACCTGTCGCAGCTTTTCATAGCCAATGAATCGCCGAAAAACGGCCGCGATGAAAAAACCTGTCAGAATAAACGGAGCCGCCTGGGCCAGCGACTGCATCAGGCGAACAGCAAAGCCGAAGAGTATCATGGAGGTCATGTTGGGGGATTCCGTTGTGGTCGTGGGCGTGTCAGAGAAAAAGAATCCACGCTCGTTTAACCCGACGCCGCAGGCCGGCAATACCGTTCAGCGAACGGGAACAATGTAGTGGATCTCGCCAGAGGTCCCTGTGCCTATGGGGGGAAGTCTGGCGACTCCCACTACATTTTGAACGGCATCGGGTTCAACGAATTCGGCCAGGGACGGGCGTTGTCAGTGATCGTGCTCATGATGATCGTGGTCGTGGTCCTGGTGCATTGCGGGTTCAGGTTTTCCGGCGGCTGCAATCAGGGATTCCAGTGTGTTCTGCTCCGTGGCGACCGCGTTGGGCAGATCTGTCAGGTTCAGGCTGCCGTCTTTCGATTGACGAGACTGAAGAGTCCTGGCCAGAACTGCAGCAGCGGAGTTGGCTGTGTTCCAGTCGGGTTCGTTTAGATCACTGTCGGCCGCCAGTTCCGGAATCCAGTTGACAATATCAATGAGCTCCTGGAATTCCTCGGCTTCATCGTCGTGGCCGTGCCCGGCATGTTCGCTGAGGTGCTGAGCGCGATGTTCGACTTCTTCCACCGCTACCGCAAAGTTCGCGGGCTTATGATGAGGAACAAAGTGTTCCAGGTGATGATCGTCGTCGTGAACGTCCGCATGCTCGGAGGCTGCACAGCCGGACAGGGCAGACAGCAGCAGAAGCGTCATCGTCAGTTTGACCGAAGGGTTCATCATTGTGGTTTCCCAAAAAATGCGCAGCACTTCGTTTAACCCGATGCCGTAGGCGAGGCTCTTCCGCAGGTTTGAAGCCGCCTCGCCTGCGGCATCGGGTTAAACGATGAGAGGTCACGTATGTTCATTCCGGTACCGGTACGGTTTCCAGGACTTCCTGGATGACTCGTGCCGCTTCGTGGGGTTCCAGGCCGATTCGAACGCTCAGCACCGGAACAACCACATCCAGAACATCGTCGGGTGTGACAAAGCGGCGTCCTGCCAGAAATGCCTGTGCCTGCGCGGTACGCTGTAATGTCAGCAGTCCACGTGGGCTGAGCCCCAGCGCAATACTCGGATGTCGCCGCGTCTCTGTGGCAATGCGAATCAGATAGTCCTGAACCACTTCGGCGACATGCAGACGCTGCACGTCGTTTTGCAATTCGGCCAGTTCGCCCTGCTTCAAAATCGGCTCATGCTGTTTTGCAGATTCTGTGTCATCACTGACGGCTGCCTGCAGCATCTGCAGCTCGTCGCGAGGTTCCGGGTAACCGACGCTGAGCTTCATGGCGAATCGATCCAGTTGAGCTTCCGGCAACGGATACGTGCCGTGTTGATCAACGGGATTTTGAGTTGCGATGACGAAGAACTGCGAGCTGAGTTCGAAACGCTGAGCATCCACGGTGACCTGCCGTTCGGCCATTGCTTCCAGCAGCGCGCTTTGAGTTCTGGGGGTGGCTCGATTGATTTCATCTGCCAGCAGAACGTCTGAAAACACAGGACCGCGACGGAATTCGAACTCGTGCGATTTCTGATTGAAGATATTAAAGCCGGTGATGTCGCTGGGCAGCAGATCGGGCGTACATTGAGCTCGCGCGAAGTCACCGCCAATAGCCGACGCCAGAGCCTTGGCCAGAGTCGTCTTGCCCAGCCCCGGTTTGTCCTCCAGCAGCAGATGCCCTCGTGACAGCAGGCAAACCAGCACCATCTCCACTACATCCTGCTTGCCTCTCAGCGCTGTGTTCAGCCGCTGGCGGATACCATCGATTGAGGTCAGCATGTCGGAGGTACGTGGTTGTTGAGGTTCTAACGTCGTTGTCATGTTGGCAGTGACTTTCCTCATCCAGATCGTTTAACCCGATGCCATCGGCGAGGCTTCCAGGCAGGCGATGCGGGGACCTCGCCTGCGGCATCGGGTTAAACGAGCTGTGATTATGTTGTTGCGAGCGTTGGTTGTGCTGAAGTGGTTGCTTCCGGTCTTTGCAGTGAGCGGAGGCTTAGCTGATGTTCCAGCAGCAGAAGTTCCTTCACTTGCGCTTCGGAGCAGGTTTTGGACAATGAATCGTCAATCGTTGGGGCGTAGCGACTCGCATCGGCACGATTCGCCAGTTGCAGCAGTGCTTTGTGGACATGACTGAGGCCCGCACGTCTTGACCAGCGCAGCAGTGTGGTGCCGCGTGGACGGGGTTGGCCAGCCAGGTGCAGACGTTCGTCAATGAGTGCTGCCAGACGGAGCGTTCGTTGTTCGACGGTTCCACTCGCCAGCCAACGCCAGTGCCACGTCCGCAGGCGCTCGCGAATCGTGCGTCGGTGTGCGATCAGCAGGCTGATCAGCAGGACAGCAGCCGTCAGGGGCACCGCTCTCTCCACCGCCGCAAGCCAGAGCTGTCGGACAGACTGAATCAGGCGTTCGAACAGCGTCGGTGGTGGCCCGGGGATCTCGTAGCCGGGAGTCGCTTCCACGGTGACCCACGTGTCGCTGCCGATGAAAACTTCGCACCAGAAATGGGCGTCGCGAGCAAAAACGGCTGTGTGTTGTTTGCGGCTGTCGTAGTTTTTGGGGTGAGCGTAGAAGCCGCTGACCAGTCGAGTGGAATAGCCCAGCGAACGGATCATACTGGCTGCAGAACTGGCGAACAGATATTCAGGTCCGCGTCGCAATTCGAACAGAAATTCGGCCACAGGCGATTCGCAATCATCCGCGGGTTTCGTTTCACGATCCACTACGGCATGTCCGCGCAGGCGAGCTTCAATCGCGGCAATCTGCGGCCACCCGCGTGGCAGCCCCTTGGTCCACTCTTCTGCTAACCGTCGAATGCGGTCGGTTTCGAGCCCTTCCGGCAACGCTGTCGTCACAGATGGCTCACGGTGCAGACTGGCAATCAATGAGTTTTCCGCGATGCGGGCTCGCACCACACATTCGGACGTGACAGCAATGGGAGTCATTTCCGGAATCGATTTCCGCCGTAATGTGACGACTCCGGTGGATGTAACGTGGAACATGTCTTCGCGGTCAATTCGGTCGATACTGACACCGACAGTTCCGGGTGGAGTGGGAATGACGTTGCCCTGCAGGTTGGCCACCTTCAGACTGTGAGTGTCGGATCCTGAGTGCATTTCGAAACCGCGTCCGGCCAGCGGGATGCTCAGCCAGTGCCGGTCTTCAATCTTTCTCATCTTCGTCCAGCGAGATGTCTCTGAATCCGGATCGGAATCACTCAGCGGATACCAGGTGACTCCATCGAAATGTTCATACACTTCCATGCGAAACCGAGCGGGTACTCGGCCAGCCACATAGAACGCCGCGTGAGTTTCCAGATCACGAATGCGTTTGCGATCGGCCTTCTTTTCGCTGCGCAGCAGGCTGAATTCGCGACCCGCCTGTTTGGCTTCCGCCATCTTCTGGTGTACGTGCAGAAGATCTTCCGGCGGCAGTGCGACGGCTCGCTGCTGGTCTTTGACAATCTTCGGCGGTTCATCGAACATGTCGTTAAACATGTCGTACAGGCTGGGTTTGTCGCTGTCCATGAATGGTGCGTCTTCCAGCGGTGCAAAGCTCTTCACGTTCTCGTTGCCAGCCACCAAAGCATCACCGTCTTTCACACCGCCACGCGAAAACGGATCGAACTGACCGGTACCGCCTGACGACGGCATAAAGCCGTTCAATGCCGTGGTGACCGTGTTGGCTCCGAAACCAGCTGCGGACAGCATCAACAGCATCGGCGCGGCAACAGAGATTCCCAGCCACACCAGTGGTCGCTGAGTCTTCCCGGTTCGCACCAGCCGACAATTCACGGTTTCCCACCACGACGCAACCAGCCAGGTCAGACAAGCGATCGCAAACAGAATAGTCAGGGGCAGCAGACCGGTCGCATTGGAAACGGTGCAACTGAAGATCGTCAGGAAGACGGCAATCAGCATGGCAAGCCGTTGAAAGGTGATACGAAAGCCACACACAGCCAGAGCCAGCATCAGGTTGCCCTGGCTGTGCATGACCAGGACTTCGAACGGGTGCCCGTGCCCCAGAAAGAACCGCTGGAAAGGTTCGCACAGCAGCGTCAGAGTGACCACCATCACCAGAATGGGCTGCACCACCGAAGTATCGTGCAGCAGGTGAATGCGGGTACGAAAGAAGATCGTGCCGACAATGACAAGAAGCGTCTGCACAATCATTTCGAACGCACACCAAAACGTGTGCCGATGGTCGTCGTGTTCGGTAAGCGTAAAGATACTGGCTGCAATCAGAGTCGCAATCACGCAGATGGCGTGCAACCGCAGGCTGGTGATGATTGTTTTGGGCGAGTCTGCCGAAATACTGGCGTCACGAACAGGATGATCGCCCGTCCGCCCACGTCGCCGAGATGTCAGCACTCGACTGCGAACTCTTGTCATGGGTGGGGCCTCACGAGAGAAACAGCCATCGCGATTTTTTGAAAAGGAGGGCTCGGAGAGAACAGAGAACGGCGGTGTTGTGAACTCTGCATTCTCTACTGCCTCCTGTTCCATGCGTTCTGATTCCGTCCAGGATTTCGGTCGCAGCCATTCATCATGAGATCACCTTTCTCCACGCTGTCGCGAAGTGGCTCAGCGGTTCTGTGGTCCGGCTGGTGATCCATGCGGAGTTGGCTGTCGTATGGTCTTCAAGTTGGACAGATAAACCGGGGATGTCTGCTACGACGATGATCTGATGCCTGACGAACGCTTGTTGACCGCGAGACGTCGTGACGTTGATCTGAAAGTTACTTCGGTGATGGGATACACGACCATTGCTCCCGGGTGAAATCGACTTCGTGTCAGTCAGACTGGCAACCGCCAGAGCATCCATCAGTCGCTGCAGGCCGGAGCTGCTGCGGTCAGCCACCAAAAGCCGGTCCCCCAGCTGCAACTCAACTCGACCATGCTGTGCGTGCAGCGAATCACAGAGGCTGGCGGCAATGCGAACGCAGTGTTCCACAGTGGCTTCGCGCGTTTCCGGCGGATGACTCTGTGGAGAAAGATCCAGCACAATTCGGACGCAAGTGGTCAGTGGAGCCTGGCGTTCGGTGACGATCAGAGTCTTTTGACGAGCGGTCTGAGCCCAGTGGACTCGCCGCAGACTGTCACCTTCGCGGAAGGGACGAGTTCCCAGAACGTCGCCGAAATCGCCGACTCGCCGATCGGAAAACGTATCGTCGATGGACTGCGATTCGGCAGCGTCCGGCATGCCGATCAGAGAAACCGTTTCGGGCCAGGCGATGAGTTGCCCTTCCACAAAGGCGCGTCGGCGAGCTCGAAACAGTCCGAAGGGAAACGACGTTTCCACTTCAGCCGCACCATCAATTGGGTAGAGTCCTCGGCGAACAGGCACGAACGGCCATGAGTACTCGATGGTTGACCAACCGGAGACTCGGGCGAAAGCAATGCCTTCATTCCCTTCGCTCAACTGCTGCTGGGTCGCCACCGGCCCTGAGGCGAACCCGTTGATCAGCGACAGTCCCCAAACCGGCAGCGGCCAGCGATTCTGAATTCGCAAACGCACCAGCGCCGCTTCGCTGAAACGAACTCGCCGCACATCAAACATCACCTGACACGAAATGCCGCGCATCGCCAGCCACGGCAGCAGCGTGCCGACGCCAACAACCGCCAGCAACAGCGCCGTTAGAACAAAGGTCCACGGATTCAGGAACACCCCGCAGAACACCGACCCCGAAACCGCCAGCACCAGCAGCCAAAACGGATTCTTCATCCAGTACACCCAGCGATTCAGCGATGGGCAGAAGTCCATCGACAGTGTCCGACCCACCCGCGACAGGAGGCCCGGTTCGAGTAACGATCGACTGGATGAACAGTGGTCCGATTCCATGAATGATTCCGTAATCAGTTCGGCAGCACCAATGCAGAGCTGACGCCATGTTGAACCCGTGGCCGACAGGCTTGGCTGGTTCAAATTGGCAGCGTGCAACGTGGCCTGTCGGCCACGGGCTAGCCTAGCTATCCGTTGAAAAACCGCGACAGGCACCCAGGACGACTGGAAACCGTCGTGTTTTCAGGTCTCCTGCTCGAGCCAGTCCCGTTTTCCAACAGGCTGCTAAGCTAAACTAAACGCCTGATTGGCGCGGAAGAGAATGTCGCTTCTTAGAACTCTCCGACCACCTCGCCGCCGCGAATTGTGGCCAGCGACTGGTAGAGTCCTTCGTCAATGTTTTCACTGATGAATCGCACCGATCCATCTCCCAGAACAAACTGAGCACCGCCGGTGTGAAAGCTGCTGAAATCATCGAAGTGCGAGTGTGGATCGTTGGGCACGTGGTCGGCAGAACCCAGAATGCGCTGGAAGGCTTCTTCCCCTTCGGCCACCATACCGGGCCAGGTGGAGTACCAGCCGAGCTGTGTATCCGTACGCCGTTCACCAACGATGAAGGTGTTGGTCGTTCCGTCAGTGATGTCTCGCATGCGGACTCGACTATTGTGATAAAAGATTCCATCGCCGCGACACTGACCGCTGGAGCTGACCGGAGCCGTTCCGGGAGCGTTTTCGCAGCCGTCCAGTTCTTCGGTGCCAAACGCACCGATATAGTTGGCGGTGGGAAGTTCGGCCAGCACCGTGCCCGGACTGCCTTCTTCTTCGATCTGCCAGCGATCCGGTTTGGGATCAGAAGGGCATTGCCATGCTGGGAGCACGTTATTGATAAACGCACTGTTCGCCGTGTCATGTATCGCCAGGTTGGAATTGAACTGGCTGTAAAGCGCGGACTGTTCCATGTACGGCAGAATCATTGTCCCCCAGCCCGCACCATTCACACCATCATGCGCACTGTGTTGACGCGTCACGGGATCAACGGCGATCCAGCCCGGTGGAAACGTCAGGTGGACGTCGTGATAATTGTGCAGGGCAAGGCCCAGCTGTTTCATGTTATTCTTACACTGAGTTCTTCGGGCCGCCTCGCGAGCCTGTTGTACGGCAGGCAGCAGCAATGCAATCAGGATGGCAATAATCGCAATGACCACCAGGAGTTCGATCAGTGTGAAACCCTGGCGATTTCTGGAAACAATTTTCATAACTCTTATCCGGGATGAAGTTTGAATTCGTTGGTAGTGGCGAAAATGCGCTGTGGCAAACACCTCGTCGCGACTGCTTCGTGCACGGACTGGTCGGACCCGTATGAAGCACGTCGCAGTCCGCGACGAGATGAATACATAAGTCAATCAGGAACGAACCCAGCGCGAACCCAATGACTCCCGTCGGTGGGAGCAGAAAGTCGGGCAGGGTAGTGCAGTGAGGGTGACCGATCGGAGCAGGTCCCGCGGTGGCGGAAGCAGGCCAAAGAAAGTCCGCTTATTGCGATTTCAGAATCGCTGAAGGCAAACTCGAACGGTCTACAACGGGCAAGTGTTCATCGCGTGGATCAACCGCGATGCACCCCATGGAGGCCGCAGTTGAATTTGCGAATGCGCACTCACGGCCAGGCAGTCGACGATTTCAATCCCTGGAAGCCTTTACTCTGGCAGACAATTCTCTGCAAAGCGATGAAGCTTATTCCGTGATGGCGAAGTGGCCATCCGGGGGGAATGATGTCAGGCTGACGGGGCTCGAACGCCGCGCTGTACATCAGGCAACTGGCGGAGCGCGGCCGCGTGCAGGGACGCGAAAGACAGACACGGGGCCAGAATACTCTGCCACGCCAACGAAGCCCGTCTGTTCTGCCAGTGCTGGAAGCTCGAACAGTACGGTCGGGGTGCGTGGAGCCGAAACGGCCTGGCAGATTGCACAATCCGAGCAATCGTGGTGCGAATCCACTGGTTCGTCAGGGCTCGAAGAATCTGAATCCGATTCGTGCGGATGATGATGGCACGAGCACGTCGGAGCCGGGTGTTCTGCATTCGATGCGCAAAACGATCCGTCCACGACGGTGTGCAGCCACGGAGACGCCACCGGGAGAATCAGCTGCAGCAGGACGAGCAGCAAACTAAGATTTTGAGTGCGATGCTTCAGCATGCTCTCGGGGCCATGGAGGTAAAGGTTCAGGAACTCCGAGCCCGACCAGTGCTCCGAGTGTATGCCATGCCTACGTCGTGAGCAAAGGTAATTGTGGGAAGATTGATCACAATTCTTTCCGGTATCTCACATTCTGCGAGTGCCGGTCCGCTCCGAACTGTGACTGGGCGAATGCCGGACGCTTTGATTCCCGCGCACACGGATTTCCCTGACAAAACCTGAGTTTTCCTGCACAACCCAGGTGATTCGGCACGCTGACTGAAGGGCGGTGGATTAGAAGTCCAGTTGGGCTCGAACGGCAAAGATGTCAGTGTGGCTGTCGCCGATCGGGGCGCGGTTCAGGTGGGAATCGATATAGTTGAACTGAAGTTTGGTGAAGTTGTTCAGATACCAGTTCACACCGTAGGTCAGATTTGTGATCTCGCCACCATTAATGGCTCCGTCGTTGAGGTCAAGCATGGAGTAACGGAATGCAAGCTCCCATGCGCCGACGCCACCACCGCATTTCGCACCAACCGGGTGGTTGGGTTTGATTCGGGCCAGTGTTCCGGCGGCTTTGTTGTAGGGGCGATGTTCTCGAGTCAGAACGTAGCCGGTCTGCGCGTAGAATGCCGGAAACACAGCTGAACCAGAGCCGTTTGTGTTGACGATGGAATATCGCAGCTCGGATTGGGCGTGCCATGAACCACTTGTGGCGGCTAGTTCGGCATTGAACAAGTTGGCATTTTCTGCTGCCAGCATACCGGTATCCACGAAGAAAGGAACACTGCCGGGAACTGCTAAGGGGCCACCGTACTCAGGGACGTTTCGATACTGAATCTGACTGTTCGGAGTGGCTAACCAGGCGTAATCAAGTCCTCCGTGTATCAGGAAATCCTGGCTGGAATCTTCCAGCAGGACGGCTGTGACCCGGGCCGCTCCGCCGTATCCTCGATCTCCCACGCTGTTACCCCAGGGATCCGTGTTCGTTCCGAAGGCGGAACCGGCCCACGTGATGTTCTGATCGGACGATGTATCGTGGAAGCCGATACCAGTCTGGCGGAACGGAGCCATTCCAAACATGAGCGGGCGTTCCAGAAACGTGAGTTCTTTCACGCTGGTGAGTTCATCCAGACCGAATGGTTGTCGCCATTGACCGATGCGAACATTTCCGAACAGGGGAACGCTGCTGATGTCCATCCAGACATCCATGAACGAAGGTCGACCATTGAAAGCAAAGTCCATTTCCAGCATGTAGCTGACGTTATCTGCAACTTTGCCTGTTGCGGCCAGGCGAGCTCGTCGGAATCCACGGTCGTCCTGAACATCCCCGATCTGGGGCATGGCAAGACTATTGGCGTCCTGGTGGAACCAACCTGCGTCGGCTTGAAAGAATCCTGTGACTTTTGTTGTCGGGTAAACTGTCGGGGCTGGCACTGCGGCCTTCGGTAGGGCGAGCTGGCGGGTATCGTTAAGCGAGGCTCGCAATTCGTCCAGTTCCAGCTGCATCTGCCGGAATCGAGCTTCGATGGAGTCTTCGGCATTTTCGCTGACAGGCGCGAGGACGGGATAAGCTACAGGCGATTCGACGGGGTTACCGAACAGTGACTGCGGATCCTGCCCCATGGATTGAGACGTCAGACCGGCAATTCCCAGCCAGCTTAAAATCGTCCACGCAGCCAGGGGTTTCACGAATCGAACGCAGCGTCCCGTAAATCGGCATTCAAACATCCCGGAATCCCTTCCCCCCGTTTGATCAGTCGTGACGAACAGAAAGTCGCTGAATGCTCCATAGTGAGGAGCACCGCCGGGTCACGATTCAGGCCAGACTGGCCCGCAAATGTTATCGTCGCGTTACGACTCGGCTGCCATGAAAAGTCAGTTGCTGGAAAACAAACGCGCACGGTTGGTGATGAAATAGCCACGTCGGCAGGCCGTTGAGAAACAAGACGAAAAGAAACCGGAGGCGTTTAAGTGTGGCATTCGCACAAGCCTCAAAGGACAGGAACCCCTCGCAGGCGCGTCGGGTTCCTTCTTCAACGGGCCGTCTGACTAAATCTCGGATTGAGTGATTCTGGAGACAATCGCCGCAAATTCCTGCCAACCGGCATTTGCATGCCAGTGTTTTTCCAGTGAAGCGGCATGATTTGCCAGAATTCGTGCGAGCGTCAGGTTTCCGTGCTCCAGGGCTGCAACAGCCCGTTGGCCCGACATGGAAGCTTCGAGAGCATCCTGTTCCATTGCCAGGAGCATTTCGTAGGCTCGGTACCACGCATTCGATTCTTTTCCACGGGTGGCTCGTGCCATACACAGGGCCGAAGATGCTCGCATGCCCGCCAGACTGGTACCGGTGAGCGCAATCAGACATGGGGCAACGCGAGTTGTCCAGTCGTTCTGTGCTTCCGCCAGTGACTGCCGTATTGTTTTCATATCAGAGGGGGTGAGAGTGGATGCGGGCATGGCATCGCTCCGGGCGCAATTGGGAAATCCTGAAACGCCAGATCTTGTTACAAAGCCTGGCTTCAATGGCACGATTGGGCATTTTGCGTACCGCGAATCGGCGAGGCGTGGATTTGATCAGGCCGCGCTTTCATCACTCAGAAAGACTGCGGCGCAGTTTGTGCACCTCGTGTTTCACGTTGTGTAACCGAGCCGGGGCGAAGGGATCGGAGGAAAGCTTTTCTGTTGGATTGCTGCATGGTGGTCACATTTTATCCTTTCAGAGACAATCCTTTTCAGTCGGACACTTCTCCTTCATTCGTTCTTACTGGCTTTCAAAGATGAATCCGCGTTCATTTAACTGGATCACAATTGCTCTGACTGTCGCGGCGATCATTGTTTCTGTGATTTGCGGATTGGCCATTCGCAAGGGTGCGCAGGCGGAGCAGACCAGTAATGAGATCTTCCACCAGTATGAGTTGCGCAAGATTCTGAAAGATATTCTCTCGTCACTGAAAGATGCTGAGACGGGCGAACGCGGCTTCCTGATTACTGGCAATGATGATTATCTGGAGCCCTATCACGTTGGTGTCAACAAGGCTATGGAAGACCTGACGGAGCTGCAGAAATTCGTAGACAGCGGCAATATGAGTGCAGCAGAACTGCAGACCCTGTCAGAATTAATTGAAGGTCGACATCAGGACCTCGAGCAGACCATTACCAAGCGTCGCGAAGTGGAAGGCGACGAGGGCTTTTTGCTGGCGAGAGAGATCATTGAGACGGACCGGGGGCGGCTGTTGATGCACAAGTTGCGAGAGATGATCGCAGCGTTCCTGCTGCACATCGATGAACGTCTGGAGCAGCTGCACCAGGAAGTTTCGGATCACAAGGCTGTGCATGCTGTGTTGATAAGTCTTGGGCTTATGGTCAGTATCGGCACGTTTGTTGCGGCTGCCATCACAACGAATATTGAACGGCGACAGCGCGCTCATGCGGTTGAAGCCATGCAAACTCAACAGGCACGCATGACGGCGATTGTGGATTCTGCGCTGGATGCCGTGATATCAGTCGACAGCGATGGGCGAGTTGTGATGATGAATCCCATGGCCGAGGACATTTTTCTGCGACGAGAACGAGAAATGCTGGGGCAACCTCTGGAATTGCTGATCCCGGAACGTTTCCGATCGCTGCATGCCTCGCACATGAAGAATTTCGCTCGCGACCGTGTGGTTCGAAAACGCATTCTGGATGGAGGGCTGATTCGGGGATTGCGAGCTGACGGGATGGAGTTTCCGGCGGAAGCGAGTGTTTCACGGACGATGCTCAATGACGGCCCGCTGTTTACGGTGATTCTGAAGGACGTCAGCGAACGGGAAACTGGTCGCATGCGAATTCGGGAGCAGAATGCCATCCTGGCCCGCATCAGGGATGCTGTGCATGTTCGCGATCTTGATGGGCGAATCATGTTCTGGAATGAAGGAGCAGAAAAACTGTACGGCTGGTCTGCTGAGGAGGCTGTTGGTCAGCAGGCGTTTGCATTGCTGCGGAGCGCGGATGATGAGGAAGACGGAGTGATTCGTGAGCAGGTGCTGGCCCATGGGGCCTGGCACGGGGATCGAGTGGTCAGAACACGTGACGATCGGGAATTGATTATCGAATCCCGCCGTTCGCTGATCGTTGGCGACGATGAGGAGCCCGTATCCCAGCTTGTCATCGATATTGACGTGACAGAAGAGCATCATCGACAGCAAATCGAGCGGCGTTCACAGCGGCTGACCAGTATCGGCACGCTCGCCAGCGGGATTGCCCATGATCTGAACAATGTTCTGACTCCGATTACAATGGGGGCTAAACTTCTGAAGCGTACAGCAACGGATCCTCAAAGACTGCAGATTATTCAGTCCATCTCAACCAGCGCTGAACGCGGTGCAGCGATGATTCGCCAGTTGCTGGCATTCGCGGGGGGGACGACGGGCCCGCGTGAGTCAATCAATGTGAGCGAGCTTCTCGAAGAAGCGCGAGCTATTCTGGTTCATGCCCTGCCTAAGACAATCCGTGTTTCGGTAGAACTGAACGGGGTGCTCTGGCCCGTTCGCGGTGATGCCACCGAACTATCTCAGGTGCTGATGAATCTGGCGATCAACGCGCGCGATGCCATGCCGAATGGCGGCCAGGTAGTTTTTGAAGCAACGAATGCAACCGTGGATGCGGACAGCAAGACAACCTCTCCGCGTACGTCTGGTTTGAGGTCAGGTCGGTATGTGCAGATTACCGTCATCGATCAGGGCCAGGGCATTCTTCCGGAACTGATTGACAAGGTCTTCGATCCGTTCTTCACAACAAAGGAGCAGGGGAAAGGCACCGGGCTGGGATTGGCAACCTGCATGGGAATCGTTACCAGTCATGGCGGAACCATTTCTGTGACAAGCGAACCTGGCAAAGGAACAAGATTCAGCGTGTTGCTGCCAGCGGAATCGGAGCCCGCCTCTGAATTAGTCCCGCCGGAGCCGGAAGCTCCACCGGAAGGTCACGGAGAACGAATCCTTCTGATTGACGATGAAGATTCGATTCTGCAAATGCTGGAGGCTGTGCTGCAGTCCTATGGTTACAACGTTGTGACTGCGAATAGTGGGTTGGCGGTGATCAGTCTGTGGAAGCACGAAGCTGAAAGCTTTGCCGCTGTGATCATCGATATGATGATGCCGGAGATGGACGGAGAAGCAACGATTGCGCATTTACGTGCCGTAAACAGCACTGTTCCAATCATCGCCAGCAGCGGACTTCGAAAGCCGGAGCAGGGAACCGATTCCATTGCCGGCACGAATGCATTTCTCCCAAAGCCGTATACTGACGAACTGGTTTTAAAAACCCTGAAGCGAGTGCTTCAGGAACGCGAGTGAAAGCAGAATAAGTAATGCCTCGAATTCTTGTCATTGATGACGAAGATCTGATCCTGAAAAGCTTCGGGTTTGCATTTCCATCGCCTGAATACCAACTGCTGTCTGCGATGACCGGTCAGGAAGCTGTGGAGCTTTTTCAGACGTCGGCTCCTGATGTGGTGGTCTGTGATATCAAACTACCGGACATGACTGGTCTGGACCTGTTTCAAAAACTCCATTCGCTCGACCCCAAGATCCCTGTCATCCTGATGACCGGTCATGGCACAGCATCGACGGCCATCGATGCCATGAGAGCTGGCGCATTTGAGTACGTTCTGAAGCCGCTCGATCCGGATACGCTGATCCCGCTGGTCGAATCCGCAGCGGAGACCAGTCGATTGATGCGGGTACCAGCGCATTTGCCATCCGGCGGAGACGACGCTGAAGCGTCGGGAGATATCCTCATCGGACAATGTCCTGCCATGCAGGAGGTTTATCGAGCCATTGGTCGCGTCGCACCTCAAAACGTAACGGTCCTGATTCGCGGCGAGAGTGGAACCGGTAAGGAAGTTGTTGCCCGGGCCATCTACAATTACAGCCAGCGGAGCGATAAACCATTTCTGGCCATCAACTGTGCGGCGATTCCCGAGCAACTGCTGGAGAGTGAGTTGTTTGGTCATGAACGAGGCTCATTCACCGGAGCAGACAGAAAACGGATCGGCAAGTTCGAACAGTGTCACAACGGGACACTGTTCATGGATGAAATCGGGGATATGACCCCGTTGATGCAAACCAAAGTTCTGAGGGTGCTGCAGGACCAGCAGTTCGAGCGAGTGGGTGGGAATGAGAACATCAGGACCGATGTTCGCCTGATTGCGGCCACCAATCGCGATCTCGAAACCATGATTGCTCGGCGAGACTTTCGTAGTGATTTGTTCTATCGGCTGAATGTCTACACGATTAATCTTCCGCCGCTGCGTGAACGCGGCGATGACATTCGATTACTCGCCGAACGATTCTGTAAGGTGTTCTCGAAAGAGCTGGGAAAAAAGATCACGCACATATCGCCCGAAGCGATAAAAGTGTTGCAGCGCTATCACTGGCCGGGCAATGTGCGAGAACTTCAGAGCGTTATTAAGCGAGCGATACTGGAAGCGACCGGGCCTGTTCTGGTTCCAGTGTTCCTGTCGGAGACAATCCTGAATCCCGAGCAGCAGGAGACTTACAGCACGGGGGAAAGGAAGCCCGTGGCCAGTAGTACGGCTGAGAGGGCTCATGCGAGTGATGAGCCAGCGTCGCATGATCAGGAGGCAAGTGACAGTCTGACAGACTGGGATGCCGTTGTTTCGGAATTGCTGAAATCGGGGTCCGAGACAATTTACGATGAAACTCTGAAGCTGATGGAACGTCATGTTATTTGTCGGGTCCTGCGGCACACACAGGGAAATCAGCTTCAGGCGGCCCGATTACTGGGACTGTCGCGAGCGACACTCAGGGTAAAATGCCGACACCTGGGCATTACCATCGAGACCGTGGTTGGCGAATCCTGACTTGAGGCCGTGACATTACCCGGCCGGAATCAAAGACTCTGATCCGAAGAGTTGTCAGTACCGCAGCAGGAATTCGTTCGAGTTTATCACCGCCCAGGTAATGTCCTGTCGCGCCTGCAACGGGTCTGTATGCATCCGGATGAATGCCGCCAGTTGTTTCAGTTCCGTTTCTGTGGGTTGGCGGGTCAGGGCGGTCCAGTAGAGTTCCTCAAGAAACTCTTCGGCCGGCTGATTGTCTGCGAGCGACCCTGAGATGCGATTTTTGGACGTCGTCAGCAAACGAGTGACGAGGTCTCCACTGACAAGTTCAAGCGTTTGAGCCAGGGTGGATTCGTTGCTGCGTTCGCATTCGCAGCTTTGCAGTCGATTTGGGCGACCGAACAGTTTCAGGAATTCGTCGCCGGCTTCCGGCTTTGCGTACCGGAATTCACCGTTTCGGACACCGACCAGTTGAGTTGCTTTTGTTCCCGGCTCATGGCCGCCGAACGGGATGGGTACTTCCAGTACGGTACTGATGGCGTCGACGGTTTGCTCCGCAGTCAATCGTCTTGGAATCACGTGGGAAAAACACTCTTCGTCCAATTGGTTTGTGGAATTCGTGGTTGCGGAGAGTTGCCAGACTCGCGAATTCATGATCAGTCGCATGACGTGCCGTGTGTTGAAATTACTCCTGATAAGCTCGTCTGTCAGAGCCTCCAGAAGTTCGGGGTTGACGGGTGGATTCGTCGCGCGAAAGTCATCGATCGGGTCTACAATGCCCCGCCCAAACATTTGATACCAGATTCGATTCGCCTGCGTTCTGGCGAAGCGACGATTCTGCGGGTCGCTAAGCCAGGCCGCGAGAATTTGAAGGCGATCGCGATCCTGCATTTCCGGCGGCATTTCTTCGGACTCCCCGAGAAATCTCAGGTCAGCAGGCTGGCCGGTTCGGACATTCCTGATCTCACCTTTGTCCTTGATTTTGACGATCTGTTCGCCCACGAATTCGTGCTTGTCATTCTTATCCCGACGCTTGTTTTCCACGATCTCGTAGTCGATTCGCGCAAAGAAGTTTGCCCATCCGTAATAGTCATCCTGTGTCCATCGGTCGAATGGATGATTGTGGCACTTCGCACAACTGAGTCGAATGCCGAGAAACACTTGTGCTGTGGATTCAGCCTGATCTTCGTAAGTTCTGACGGCTCTGAAGAAATTCGTGGAAGGAACCGCATACGTACTTCCTCTCGCGGAGATCAGTTCTGCTGCCATTTGATTGAGTGGCAATTCCTTTGCGACGGCCTCCCGAATCCACTGGTGGTAAACCTGAAGCCCCTTGCTGTCGAGTGTCTTTTCCTCAGCCCGCAGAAGTTCGGCCCAGCGCATCGTTTGCTGATCGATAAAACCATCGGAAGCGAGTACCTGGTCGATCATCGCACTGCGTTTGTTCGCATCACCTGATGTCACAAAGTCCTTGGCGAGGGATGCTGGTGGTAGCTGCCCCGTCACATCCAGCCATGCTCGACGCAGGAATGTGCGATCATCACAGACAGCAGAAGGGTTGACTTTCAACCGCTCCAGTTGTGCAAAGACAAGTTCGTCGATGAAGTTTGCGGGTTCCGGCGATGTGAACTCAAAATCAGGCCGATCAGCGACAACTTCCACTCGAACGGGCTGCTGCAAATGCAGATATCGCACGGTCAGTGTTGTCAACCCCGGGGTGCTGATATCCAGCTGTCCTTTTCTGGTGACTGGCATAGACAGCGAGGACGAATCGAAGACTGCGAGCGATGTAATGTCGCGGGTCGAGCCATCTGAAAAACAACCTGTGGCAATGATCTGCACCGGAGATTCAGACACGGGAGTCGTGAGGTGCTCAGGGGTTGTCGTAATCCTTTGCAGGGTTGGCTCATCTGCATGGTCAGAGGGGATGCCGTTTTCAATCCACTTTCGAAGAACCGAGAGCTCAAAAGAATTCTCTTCGAATCGTCGGCCACCCTCGTGTGGTACCAGCATCAATGGCTTCTGGAGGAGTAAACTTTCATCAGGATTCAGCACGTTGACGCGTCTGGCACTGTATTCCCGTGTGAGGGTGTTGAAGTCGAGGTCGGGGTCCTGTCCTCGCAATGATAGCTTCAGGCCTCCCTTTCCGTTTGCGCTGCCGTGGCAGGTCCCCAGATTGCAGCCGCTGCGTGAAAGTACAGCCATGACCTCATTGCGGAACGAGACCCTGATGTGGTCCGCCGACCGAGCCTCCGCATTTGATAAAGACGCAACAACGATGGCGAGAATAATGAGGTTTGGGAGGCGGCACACGCCGGGGGCGGGACTTTTCATGGTGGGATGATTCGAAAGTCGACAGAAGGGCGGGGTTGCCGGGATTTGGCCCGGGGACGCGGAGGTTCATCATAGGGACGTGTCAAGTGAATCCACGAACGCTTCCTGACATGATTCCCGATCTTTCCGGGCGATCAACCATCTCTGGGCCAGGATTGTTAAGATTCATTAATTTCCAACAGTGCGTTTTGGTATTTTGGCAACCCCTGTTGGTTGTTTGGCGTGAAACTTGCCTTAGATTCAAAAGGTTTGGTCTTACGAGGCAAATGCAGGGCAATCATTAGTCGGTTTGGATGTCCCTGCCTTTGTTACTGTTGCAAATTGCATCAGGTTTGCCTGGACTGATTTATCGCAAATTTCTTAGTTTCCATCTTTCCTCTGCAGAAATCCCAAGGATTGAGCCCATGAAGAAGCATTCTATGCGTGGTTTCACGCTGATTGAACTGCTTGTGGTGATTGCAATTATCGCCATCCTGATCGCATTGCTGCTGCCGGCTGTTCAGCAGGCCCGCGAAGCTGCTCGTCGCAGCCAGTGCAAAAATAACATGAAGCAGCTTGGGCTGGCCTTCCATAACTATTACGACGTTCATAATTGCCTGCCACCTTACTGCGTTGCCGGTGGCGTCGGTTATGCCCAGGAAGTGAATCAGAACTGGTCCTACCTTTCAATGATCCTGCCGCAGCTGGAGCAGGCAAATCTCTATGAGCAACTCAGGGTTGGGCAGAGCAATCTGGTGCCTCGTCAGGCGATGACTGTGCTCACAGATTACACATCCGCAAATGCCGGATCCGTTGAGGCACTCTTCACCTCGCCGCTGCCATTTTACTTGTGTCCATCCGCCAACGGTGAAGAAGTGAACAAGTATCAGTACAACATGGGTACGGCAATGTATGCCGGAAACAATCAGATATTCACGCAGCCGAACGCAGGTGGACGACGTGGTGCGTTGTCCTACCGATGGAACGATATTGTGGACGGTACTTCAAACACTCTGTTGATGGGTGAGAAGGCGTTGATGTCTCAGCCTTTGCTCTCTGTCGGGGCTGTGTGGGGTGCTGGAAGGGTATGCGGTAATAGGCTGTGTATCGTTGCCGCCCAGTGTCCGATGAACACACCATTCGACGGTTCCTGGGATTCTGCCAACAACTGCTACATCGAAAACAGTCCATCAACTCTTGTGAGCCGAGCTTCGTTGTCGAGCCCGCATACTGGTGGAGCCCAAATGCTGCTGTGTGATGGATCCGTCCGTTTCGTTAGCGAAAATGTGGACGCCAATCCAGTGACAGGTGGATCCGGTGCCAGCGGGAACTACGTCTATCAGAACCTGTTCAACGTGAACGACAAGAATGTCCTTGGCGAATTCTGATCAGGAAAGGTGCAGACCGGCATGAAGTTTTTTTCTTTGTTTGCTTTCTCGGCTTTCCTGCTGTGTGGTTGCGGTGGTTCCGGGCGTCCGTCTCTGGTTGTTGTCACTGGAAAGGTGACACTTGATGGAAAGCCGCTGGAGGGTGCAAGCATTGCGATGAAGTTTGTCTCAGATGACCCGGACAATAAGTACGGTCGCCCCTCCAGGGCAGTGAGCGACTCAAGCGGCCAGTTCAAACCGGCGGCATATGGTGATGCCGAAGGTATACCAACCGGTAAGTACAAGGTTGCAATCTACAAACAGGAAATTCCCGAAGGGTACAACGCGGAGGATCCTGCTGCGAATCCGGTGAATATCAAATGGATCACCCCACGGTACTATTCTGATATCGATACTTCCGGAATCGAGATAGAAGTGACTTCCGACGGGATCACGCCCGAAACAATTGCGCTTCAGTCAAACGGATCGGTCGAAGTTCAGAATACCGGGCAAACGGTCGATCCCAACGCTCCCTGATTGTCATTTTTTCTGGTTCGAAACTGGATCATTTATTCTGCTGAAAGGTTATTACATGAAAGCACGCCAGAAACGCGGTTTCACCCTGATTGAATTGCTGGTCGTCATCGCCATCATTGCTATTCTGATTGCTCTTCTGCTGCCGGCCGTGCAGCAGGCACGCGAGGCCGCCCGCCGCACACAATGCAAGAACAACCTCAAACAATGGGGGCTGGCACTTCATAATTACCACGATGTTTACAACTCATTCCCCATTGGGGCGATGGGCCTGAACAACTCCGGCACAAACCCCGTCAATAACTTTGGTTTCCATGTGCGGCTGTTGCCATACATTGAGCAGACTGGCATGTACCAGGCGTTTAATTTCAACAAGCACTACGACGACAAAGTTGTCAATGGGACATTTTCGAACTACACACTGAAGGAACAGCGTTTTCCACTGCAGTTCTGTCCCAGTGCCCGCACGGCAGATCAAACGAATACCGAAGGCTCCGGAGCAACTGCACACACTTACACAACGATTCATTACTACGGCGTAGCGGGTGCAAAGGGTCCACGTCCGGCTCCGGCTTCAGGCAATTATTCACACGTTGGAAATACGACTTCTGACCACGGTGGCTTTGCTCAGAATGGTCTGTTGGTACGTAACAAGCACCTGAAGTTCCGTGACGTCACGGATGGCACTTCAAACACAATGGCGATGGGCGAGATCTCTTCCGAAAACTATGCGGGATGGAACAAGAGTTATCGTGCCTGGACCCAGGGAGCGAGTAACGCCAATGGGAATGGCGCCAGCTACGCGGTCAAGAATGTAACCTTTCCAATCTCCAAGACATCCGGATACGTGGGCGGTAACGCAACACGTTTGTTCAATGATGTCCGGTTTGGAAGCCAGCATACCGGCGGTGCGCAGTTTGCCATGGGGGACGGAACAGTCCGCTTCGTCTCCGAGAATATTGACTTCGGTCTCTATCAGAGTCTCGCCAGTATCGGGGGAGGTGAAGTGGCAACTCTGGAATAGAGTAGTCATTTCTGAATCGAAACTCGGGGAAGCGCTCGCAGGGTGCTTCCCTTTTTCATTATGTGTCCGTGTCTGAATCTCTCTGGAGAGCTGACCAATGAAGGTTAAGCAGTGTCACTTCTTGTTTTTTGCCGTTATTGCGATTGGTTGCGGCGGTGGTCTCAAGGTCAATGATTTGAGCGGGGATGTCAGGTTCGACGGGAAACCAATCGTCTATGGGCAGATTGAGTTCATTCCCAAGGCAAATCTTTCAGACGAAAATCCAACTGGCGTTGCTGAAATTGTCGATGGAAAATTCGATACCTCTCTTGAGGGTGGCAAAGGGGTGCTGTTCGGGAGCCACACTGTTCGGGTGACGGCTTACGAGAGTCGACCGGTTCCCGCAAGCGAGGATGAAACGGCGGAGTCGGAGTCTCAACCGCCGATTTGCCTTGGTTACCCGATCGAGATGGATATTCAGGAGACAACGCTGAGTATTGATGTTCCGTTGCAGGCAAAAGGGTTCAATATGTTCGGCTCTGAAATTCAGTCGCGCGGACGCAATGACCCATGAGCCCCGCGTTTCCGGGTATTGCCTGCACGATGAATTCGTTACTGTTCCAACTTCATTTAAGGTGACGACGGGCAGTAAGCAGAGTGGACAGGCAAAGATGACGACCGTTAATGTTGATGAAGTGATTCTGGACCAGTGGTTGAGCACCGCAATTCGCGCTGCGAAAGTTGGTGGCGAAGTCTTACAGTCATGGATTGGCCGATTCTCCGTTCGCGAAAAGAGTCGGGCTAACCTGGTGACTGAGGCGGATGAAGCCTCTCAGGCTGCGATTGTTTCGGTGATTTCCGAAGCCTTCCCTGACCATGGATTCCTTGGAGAAGAGGGCCTCAACCGTCGTGACGGTGAGACCGGAAATCACTGCTTTTGGATTATCGACCCACTCGACGGCACATCAAATTATGTGCACGGCTTCCCTTATTACGCTGTATCGATTGCACTTTATGCCAACCAGCAGCTGCAGGTTGGTGTGATCTACGACCCAACGCGCGATGATGTTTTTGCGGCCAGCCAAGGCGGTGGTGCGACTTTGAACGGAAAGACAATCACCACGAGCGGTACGACGGAAGCCGGTCAGTGTTTTGCTATGGCAAGTCTTCCGATTGCAGCTGATCCCGCGAATCCAGCTGTGCGAAGATTCCTGACAGCACTGCCTCGCCTTCAAACCGTACAAAGGACCGGTTCAGCAGCAATGAACCTGGCAAGTGTTGCGGCGGGCAGGGCGGATGCCTTCTGGTCAACGAGTCTTCATCCCTGGGACATTGCTGCGGGAGTTCTGCTGGTGAAGGAAGCCGGGGGCAGTGTTACAACGCTATCTGGCGGCGCAATTGACATTTTCGCGCCAGACATCCTGGTCGCCAGCAGCGTTGAACTACAACAGGAATTGACAGCCGTTCTTGGCTGATTACATTCGGCAGCTTCTCCAGCCCTCGTTTACCGCCTAAACTTAACCGTGGGTCCAGCGGATTCGGTTCGCCAATTCCGTGGGTCTCCGGTTTTGATGAAAGCACGTATACGGAAACGGCGGGACCAGTGACGGTTATTGATAGACATCGATACGTCCGTTCAGGTCGCAGGACATTCTTCCTGACGATTCTGCTCCTGTTCTGTCAGACTCCGACGCTGATTGTCTCGGCAGCAGTCCCGGCTCAATCGGGTGGCGATGGCGATGGTCCCGCAGATGGTCTTGCCGACGGCTTGAAATCGGATGCGCTGGAATCCGATTCAGAACAGCTTTTGATTCGCACAAAGTCAGGCGACTTGATTCCTGTCGATCAGATTCTGGGGCCTGGCTATTCCGGGTTGGCGGGCGAATTGCTGGAGCGAGTTCGGGAGCAAAGATCTATTCCGGACGTTCATATTGCGGACCTTGAGATTGCCGGAACGATTCAATCCGACGTTGTTCACATTCAGGCTGACCTGAAGATTCAGGTCAATCGTAAGCAGGAATGGGTGACGGTGCCAATTGCGTTCAGCGATTTGCACATCACTGGTTTTTCGCACGAATCGGCCGCGTCGGACGCAGAGCAGGTCCCTGACATGTCGGAATCGACGCAGAAGCGGTGGCATCTTTACGGGGCGGGGTTGCATACGATTCATCTGAAGATGATTGGTAAATCAAGACCGCAATCACCGACAGGGCACTCGCTGAATCTGAATCTCCCTCGTGCAACACAATCGCATGCGGCCTTTACTTTTGAGTCTCCTGTAGAGATCCAGCGTTTGTCGACTGAAGCGGTTTCCAGGCCGGGGCGAACTCCGGTTGGAGTGACCTCCATAGAGTTCTGGGGGCTGGAGCCTGCCTTTGGCATGAGTTGGATTGAGGTTGTGACTCAGGTCATACGGAAGCCTGTTGTTCAAATTCAGAACAACAGAATGAAGCTTGACCTGACGACCATTCCCGTGACTTTGTCCGGGACGCAGACATTACAAATCAGCGTCAGTAGTATCTCGCAGTTTCGAATGCAGTTTCCACCAGGCTTCGAGCTGCTCGAACTGATTGTGCGAAACCAGGCCGGTGTATCCGTACTGGATGAGTATCGCGAAACAAAGAACCAGAACGGGCAGGAAGTTGAAGTAATTCTTCCAGCTCCGACGGAGGGGCTCTTAACGGTTACGTATGATCTGCAGCTGACCAATCGCCTGTTTCCGCAGGATATCCAGGTCCGTCTGCCTGTGCTTCCGGATGCAAACATTCAGTCGGGCGATCTGGATATCCTGATTCCCCAGGGGCTTCTGGTGAAGCAAACAGAGGTGGAGGGGGCTCAACGACGCCGTGTTTCGAATGAGACGGACGGCAGTATTGCAGCGACTGCTTTCCGCATGAGATCTGCCGACTCTTCCATCACTCTGCACGTTGAAGAGATTGAAGCGCACTACGCTGTCTCACCGGAAATGGTGTTTCGTCCGGATGAGGCCAATGTCTTGCTGAAGGCTCGTTTCCCGGTGAACGTCCTTCGAGGGTCACTGCTGGATTTGAATCTGAAATGGCCGGGTTATACAGGAAGCGAATGGAAGATCCTGCCAGGCACGACTCAGCTGGTCACAGAAAAGAGCCGGATTCCGTTGTCTCCGGAATTCACAACAGACGATACCGATTACTTTCGGCTGACGTTTCCGGAGCGACAGTCTGGTCAGTTCTTTGTGGAATTTGAGGCGTTTGCACCGCTGACGGCAATTCGGACAAATACGAATCCAATGATTTGTCCGCAGGTGGCATCGCGTTCGAATGAGGCCGTTGTCATCACCACAATTGAATCGGACGATTACTCTCTTCAGCCGATTGATGCGCAGACATCGCGTCCACTGGCGTCAGCACCTTATCGAACCTCTGCTGCAACGACTCAGCAGGAGCCCAGCGATTCGCAAACATGGATTCTGGATAGCCAGGACACTGAGTTCTGGTTTGATATCACGTCGCAGGCCGCCTCTGTTACTGCGGAAATGATTGTCGGTCTGGCGCGAGAAGAATCCGGAATTGGTGTCCATCAGGAAATTGACTTTTCGATTGATCATCGAGATATCAGCAGCATCCTGCTGGATGTACCGGACGGAATTCAGCCAATTGTTCACGTTGCAGGCGAAGAGCAACCGCTTCGGGCGACAATTGAATCGTCGACGAGCCGAAGTTACCGGCTCCCCACGGCAAGACGAGGGCTTCTGCGTTTACTGGTCGATTATCTTGTACCGGTCACTGGAACGAACGTGGGGAAACCTTTGCCGCTGGACCTTCACCTTGTCGTGCCACAACCTCAGAGCTGTGAATTGCTCCGGTCCGAAGTAGGGGCAGATATTTCCTCGGGAATCAGAGTCTCTGGTGATTCCGGCTGGCGCCCCGTTTATTCAGAGTCCTTCGAGTCTGCCTGGCAAAAGCAGGGGCGAACCGATGTTGTTCCTGTCGAGATTCGTCTGGCAGCTCCGCTAAATGACTATAGTCTGCCCGAGTTGATATTCAGCAAGACCACTCTGGCCGGCAACGAAGCGATTACTCGGACGCAGGCTGTGTTTGCCCGTTATCCGGAAAGCTTTAGTTTTTGGTTGCCCTCGGATGTCGCCCCGCGTCAGGTTCTTGTGAATTCTGTGCCTGTCGAAAAACTCGCCAGGGTCTTCGACGAGTACCCTGCAACCGGGGGCGTCCGGTGGTCGATCATTTTCAGAGATGACGTTGAAGGAAGCGATCCCGGATCGATCAGTCAGGGCATTGGAAACACTGCCGCGGATGACCATCCGACCGCCTGCGTCGTGGAAATTGTTACGAATCAGGATGCTGCGGCAGAATCGAATCTGTTGTCGGACCTGAGTATTCGACGACCCCAATTCGGCGATACTGACTCCATTATGCTGGGTGTCTGGTTCTTTGAATCAAATGATGCCGTGCGAGTGGTCGGGCAGGGCGAAGCCGATCAGAGCTTTCCGCGATCGCATCTTTCAGGTTTCCCATTGAGTCTGGGGGTTAACGAAACCCTCGAAATCGATGCTTTATTGTCTGCCTGCAGCGAACCGGTCCGTGCACAGGGGAAAGTTGGTATCGACACCTGGCTGCATGGTAGTCAGTCGCGGCCCGACGTGTTCTTCGTTTCCGGCAGTTCATCCGCACTGGAAATCAAACTGTTGCCGCGAATGTCTTTGCTGCTGTTAACGGCCATTGTGTGCCTGGTGACATTCATCCCTGGCCTGTTTCTGCCACGGAACCTCTTGTTTGTTCCATTGGTCATTGTCATTGCGGCAGCACCCGCTTTATTTCTGTATATGCCGCAATGGAGCGTGGTTCTGCTTCCTTACGCGGTAACAGGGTTGTTGACAGGTTCAACGGCCGTCTTCTTTCATCGGATTTCCACCGATCGTGGTATGCGTTTCAGCACGAAGCCTCGACCGGGCGATGCCCTGACTGTTTTTGGCATGTCGGGGTTTCTGGGAGGCAGTTCGGTAGCCGACAAGAGCGATCTGGTGATACCGGGAGTGCCGGATCGTTCAGGGGCGGGGATCCGATGATGATCCGAGCTTTCTGCCTTATTTTCGTGCTGCAGGCTGCTGGAAACTGTTTCGCTCAGATCCCGGCGATTCCATCTGATCAGGTGGTTGCAGAAAATCAGACGGTCCCCGGCGTTGTTCGGCCGAATGCTCCTTCGGCAGAAATCCCTTCGATTGCTCCGGATCAGCTTCAGCAGTTAATGGAAAGGCAGAAATGGGTGCCAGTTCCCCTGTCGGTGGCACAGCAGATTGCCAAACACATCGGGAAGCCTGCAGATGCAGATGCCGTCGTGCGACCAAATCGAATTCGGGAGGCCATCTACCGCGCGACACTGTCCGGCAGCCAGCTGACACAGGGGCAAATAGAACTCACAGTGCAACCACCAACAGAGGCTGATCGCCCCGATTTGTTAATGCTTGGGATCGTCAATTTGAATGATTTATCCATGGAGGCTGAACACCGGGAAGTTACGATTGCTTCAGACGACGATCATCGACTGTTCCTGCTGAAGGCTGGATACGCACAAAAGATTATCGGTCACTGGTCGATTGACGGGGCTGTCACTGGAGATGTGACGACATTTCGTATGGAGTTGCCTGAAGCAACGATCAGCCGCATTGAGTTAACGACTTCCTCAGAAACGATTGTTACCAGCCCAAACGCACTTGTTCTTGGGCCTGAAGAGCGTTCTGAATCTGAATCGGCGTGGGTACTGCTTCCGAATTCTTCCAGCCGCGTCACGATCGGGTGTCGAAGAAAACGCTGGACACGTTCCGGTATCCCTTTGTCTCTGATGAAGCTGACAGAGAACCACGTTGCAACGGGCGACACGATGATCTCACAGTGGTCATTGACCCTGACACCAGAGCTGCAAAGCACAGATGTACTGAGCGTAACCCTTCCCGATCGTCTCCATGTCACTGATGTCCTGTTAAACGACAACCAGCCTATGGTGTGGGATCGCCAGTCAGATGTCTCGAATGCATCGACGAATCCACCCTCAACCGAAAAGGATTCTGTGGATGGCAATTCGGTGCCCTTAACGCCTGCGAATCCGGATGATGATGCTGCAATGCGGGATTCGCAGCAACAACTGAACATTCAGTTGCCGCAACTTGCGAGTACATTGTCAATCAGCATCCAGGCAACGTCTGCATTACCAACATCCAGCAACTGGCCGGTGCCGCTGCTTAAACCGCTTCAATGGCGGAGGAAAGCTGATGGTGCGAATGGTGCTGTGCTTATGCCGACATCACTTGTGCGAGTCACTTTGCCGGCGGGGATAGAACTGGATAGTTGGCGTTTGACGGGCATGCAGGAACTGGATGTGAATGCCGGGCAGGAAAATGCCGTCATTTATCAACTCACACGCTTCGTAAACGAAGCCAGTGCAGTGGCTCGGATCTCGGCCAGTGACGCATCAACGACGGAAACCGTTGTTTCGATCCTGGAGCAGTCTGGCAGAGTGCTCACTGCAAACTGTCTTGTGAACGTGCGATGCGAACAGGGCATCGCAACGGACTTATACTGGGACATTCAGCCCGGCTGGGATGTCATTGGGGCTCGCTATGCATCCAATAGCCGCGCATTGTTTTTCGAGTTTGACCGAAGCGGAAAAGCTACGGCAAGTCGTCAACTGCAGATACATTTGCCCGAGCCGATTGAATCGGGATCCAGCCGCGTTGTGCAGTTGTCGCTTCAGCAGTCCGATCTTGCAGACGTGACACCGATTCTTCAGCCTTTCGTTGCACGTGACAAAAGGAATCGGCCATTCAGTTATACTTTGGTCACTCCCGACGTTGTGGCGACATTACCAGCGATTGAACAGGTAAAGAATCCTTCTTTTTCGCTCACGGAACTGACAACGGCTAACGGTTGGCTGGCTGCACAGACCATTCCGGCCCGCACAATTGTTTTTGACGACCGCCTCAATGATTTGTCTTTGCTGAAATCCTCCGCTCGTCAGCCATCCGAGCGGCCTGCGATTGAGGTACAGGACTTACGCTGCCGGATTCAGGTCGAAGGCGAGTTCCTGAAGGAAGTGACACTTATCCGGCTTGCTCCTGCGGAATCGGATCACACGGTACCGTTCCTGCTGCCTGCCCGGGAAGGTGCTGAAACCTTTCGCTGGTCTGTGGACGGGAAGAATGTCGATGCCGCTCAAAGGGGGGATGATTCCGGAGAATGGCGGACCTTTATGGTTCCAGTCCCCGGCGGAAACGATAATTCTCCTGGTCGTGAAGTTACCTTTGAGTCCACGCGACATCTCGATGATGTTCGACATGCCATGCTGGCAGTGCCGTTGCCTGATGCCGGCGTTTCGGGTGTCCTTTCCATTGACGCTTCCGAACAGTTTCGCATTCTTCCTGAGGCACTTTCCCAGGCTGCTTCTGCTGATTCTTCAAATGAAGATGGGGCTCTGGCACTGTCGGAATGGTTGCTTCCAGCGTCTCCGCGAAGAATTCGGCTGGTCATTGAACGCAGCGGAGGCAGCAACCACCGTCCGGCGTTTGTATCCCATATCTTTCACATTTTTGATGTTCGTGATGATCAGGTCCGACACCAGCGTGTGGCGATCGGGCAGCTTTCTGAGTCTGCCTTGTTGAATACGGTAAGAATTGAAGAGGACTTCGCAACTTCATCGAAGGTCTTCATTGATGGACGCCGAGTTGCAATTCTCAGCCCTGGTGCAGAGTCGGCCGTGCCTGTTCCGTCTGACTCTGCCGAGTGCAGGATTGTGGTAATCGCCGACCCCGTATTTTCGGTGACGAATGGATTCAGTCGACTGGCACTGAAGGAAGTTTCAGGGGACCCCCGTGTTGATCATCGATGCACTCACCATATCCTCGTTTCTCCCGAAATGCAGATTCGTTCTCCAGATGCGCAGTGGCAGACGTCCGCCTCCGTTGATGTTCTGGGGATGATGAGTACTGTTGCGGGCGACTTGCTGAACCGTGTCTCTGGCAATGAAGTATCACGCGGGTTGGTCAGTCGTTCAGGAGAGAATTTCTCGCAGGAAGTCTCGGAATTGTATCAGGCCGTTCAGGGCTTTGGTGCAGAATGGAAGCTTCGGACCGAGCAGGGTTGGAAGCAAAGGACAATCACTTCGCTGAAATCACCTGATGAAGTACAGAGTATTCGATTGACCTCGTTGCGGACGAAGAGTGCTATCATCTACGGTGTTGCGTTGTTCGTTCTGACGACCCTGTACCTCCTACGATCGAGGCTGGGTAGCGTGAGTGGCCTGATTCTTGTCTTGTTGACGGTTGTCGTTACGGCCCACTGGTACACGACTTCTGATGTACTGGATGGGGTACTGCTTGGGCTCTTCTGGGGTCTGCTTGCCGGTTTCGCTCTTTCGCTCGCAGCGCCGTTGTTTCAGATCAGGCGGCCAGTCATTTCACAGGTTGTGAGGACCTTTCTGTTTGCGGTTGTCTCTGCAGCGTGTCTGCAAAATGCATTGGGAGCTGTTGCTCAGGAGGGAGGGCTGTCACCAGGTGTCAGTAACCGATCGGTATTCAAGGTCACCGAACCCAGGATTGTTCAGCTCAGAGATGGTGCTCCGGCTGGCATTGCCTATGTCGAGAACAAGACTTATGAAGAATGGCTGAAGCGAACCCTGCAGAATCAGGTTGACGTTGTGGTCACAGGACTGGATGTCACCGTCGACGCACCGTCGCCCGATGATGTGGAGGCCACGCTGATTATTCATCTCGCTACACTGACGGACATCAGGGACTGCCGTTTCACAATTGATTTGCCCAACGCACTGCTTGTCAACTGTCAACTGGATGGTCTGCCGGTATTGCCTGCTGCTTCTTCACAGGGGACAGTGACCCTTCTGATTCCTGCTGCGACTCGGGTTACCAATATGCCTTTGACGGTCGAATCGGATCTGGATTCGGTTGAGCGATCCGAGTTCGCGCCGCGGGACAAGGATAGGTCCGAAAGCAGAGCCGGCGATGTTGCTGGTCCGTCCGGACTCTGGGATAAGCACGAACTTCGAATTCGGCTTCGCCCTCGACTTGCAAGTCAGGCTAACGGAGTGCAGTTCACTATTCCGTCGGTCTCGTGTCCGGCGGCGACGTTTCAGATTATCGATTCGAAAGAATCGGTAAGTCGGGCCTTCATTCAGACACATTCCGTCACCCGAGACTGGCAGGTGGGTGATGAGGCTGTCGATCTGGGAAGTCTCAGCAGTGGTACGGTCAAAAGGCAGGGGATAGAGGTGCGTCTGTTTGGAACAGCACCTGTATCTGTCAAAGCTGGTTCCGAAGTTCAGACGGCTATTGTCTGCGAGCTTTCTGCGGGCCAGCAGTTCGTAACGGTTTTCTCCAGTGTGCAGAAATGGAACCCGCTGGTTCGCAAGATACAACTGCCATTGCCGAGGGGTTATCGTCTTGTTTCGGTTGCCTGCCCGCAAGTTCCTCAGGTGCTGTGGTCAGTTGTCGATGACACGGCAGAAATTCAGCTCAACGAATTGAACGCTGATACATTCCTGCTGGAGCTGCGTTATGTCACTGAGAGTCTGCTGCAGCCTCTTCAGCATGTTGTATCACCGGGACAATTGAGCGCGATCGTTGATTGTCAGGCTTTTGCTGAGTGTTTGATTGCAATTCGAACCCCACGAGAGTTTTCAGTTCAGCCGCTCGATCAGGTGCTCACAGGAGACGGGCAGAGAAGGATCAGTACGACCGCCTCCATACCGGCTGCATTTTCAGCTCATCTTCGACCAACTGACGTGTTGTTTTCAGTTCCGTCAATGATGGACAGCATCCGGTTTCAGTTAACACCTCGAGTGCCGTATAACGAGGTTCGTGTCGAGCAGACAGTTGAATGCCATACTGACTTTGTGGACTGGAAGTACGAGGCCTTCATTGACACGTCATTCGTTCCCATCTTTCGTCATCAACTGGCCGTGAATCCGTCAATCGAAGTCACAGACGTGCAGGTGTTTGCGGGGGAAGCAAATCGACTTGATCGCTACTACCAGAAGGATGATCGGTTGATGGTGCTCTTCAAAGAAGGAACGGATGGACCACATCGGATTGTTGTCCGTGGACGCCAGGCCATCAGTAGCTCAGCAGATATACGCCTGATTGCTCCGCAACTGCTGAACGCTCAGATACTTGAATCATCCATGACGATAGAGGATCTGGACGACTCTGGTCTCTATTTTCGGGATTTGGGAAGAGCAGTTCCGGACAGGCCGCTCGCGAAAGACGCGCCACTGGTTCCGGAGACCCCCATCAGGTTCCAGGTCATTGAGGAAGGAACGGCTGTTATTCTTGGTCACCAGCAATCGTCTGCCGCCAGTGGTGAGTTGATCGTCGTGCATGATCAGAATGATGCAACGGTTTTCGTCCGTATTCAGGGGGGGCAGGATCTGATCGCGTCCGGAGAGTTGCAGTTTCCCCGAGGCCAGCAGTTTGCGGTTGCTCCGCGGGTTTTTATCGGGCGAGACGCGTGTCGAGTCACCCAGGAACAACGTTTTTTTCGATGGGAAGCTTCGGCCTCAGAATCTGAGGATACAGACGTCTCGGAATTACTGGCCTTCTGGCGTGTGAATGATGATGCCGGGCAGATTGTGAATGCTTCTTCTGAAGGCCTCGGAGCACCTTTTGCCGTCGCCGTTCCGGAACTGAGTTTTGCGGTTGAATGGAGTGTGACTGAACTGATTGAATTGCCACCCGACTTCCGGGCCTCCGTCAATTCTGACGTCGTCGAGAAAAATGATGATCCCACATGGATGCGCGACATCGCGAATCTTGCTGGTATGAGTCCGGCAGTCTTCGGTTTACCCGGAAAGGTCGTTGGCATTCAGGACGGAAGAATCAGCGTGGCTGCCCCGTCGGCGGGGAATGGTTCAGGCAGTGATGACTCCTCCGAGCTTAACATTCCAATCGTCATTTCAGACACGGTCGCTGTGGCGGATCGTAATGAATCTGTCATTGCGGAAACGACGTTATTGTTCCTGTCCGAGCGAATGCCAATCAACCTGTCCGTCGCACTTCCGAATGGTGTTGCAGTGGTTGCAATCTCTAATTCGGAGGGCATTCGCAAACGTAATTCCATAGATGGTAGTTTGGATCTTGAGATCTCGGAGCCAATCACGCGATTAAGCGTGCAATGGCTGGGTTCAAGAACGGAAGGACATCTTTCTTCCACGGATGTTGATCTCACGCCGCCATTTCCGCTCGACTGCGAGACTTTCAGCCTGTTTTCACTGCACTATGCCGAACCCGGCGCTGAATGCGTTCCAATGCCACAACGTCTCTCGCGTGGTGAGTTTGAGAAAAGAATTAACCAGATAGTAGCAATGGGGCTGGAACGAAATTCTGCGGAGATGACATCGGAAGACGTTCAGAGGTTGATCGAGACGACTTCTGCGGATCTGAATTCAATCAGGCAACAGTTCTTCGAACGCACAACACCATCCGTCAACGGGACGGAACGTTCACCGTGGTACTTCAGCCTGAACAGCTCATCGGAAGAGGATACTGCCGTCAAAGGTCTGACTGTCAGATCAATCGATCTTCTGGACGGCCATACGGAGGAGGCCGATTCTGCATTCAGTCTGCGTGTCATCATCAGGCGTCTGCCCACAGTGGCCGCAATGGTTCCGTATGGACTCATTCTGTTGCTGACCATTGCCACGGTGGTTCGATCGTGGAAGTCGATTTTCGTGATTCCGGTTCAGGATTATTCTTCCGCAGGTGAAGTACCTGCCAGCAGCGTGTTCGTCGGTGCCGACAATGGGCTCGCTGCGACCCGAATCTATAATCAGCATGCTGACCCATCGTCAACGTTTGTTGCTTCCCCGTCTGAAGCAGAGAATGTCCGTGAACATAAATCCGGCAGTGGATCTTCGCAATCCGCGACATTCGAACTTGGCGAAACCGGTGAGGCTTAAGGCTGTCGATCAGGTTTGTCTCTTTCACTGAATTTCGTGACACATTCGATCTTCATGAAATTCACTATTTCTGGTAGAGGTTAAAAGACAGTTCGCCATAAACGCCGTCTTTCTGCTTCAGGTACCTTTCACGACTCTGACTGTTCGGGCTGTGGTTTCGATTCGCGGCCAGTGGTCCTGAATGTTCCTGCAATTTCGAGTAAGGGCACGGCCGTTTGGTGGACTCAGTCAACACTCTTCTTTGTGGTAAATTCTCTGGACTCAAGCTGATGAATCGTCTTTCTCTTGTTTCGCTGAGTGTCATTTTCTGTGTCTTCATCGTGAATGCAGACGCCGTCAAATGCGATTTCAGGGACACGCTCGCGTCGCTTGAACTGCGAGACAGCCGTGGAACCGTTCGCACAGCACGTGAATTGCCGGAGTCCGGGTTTGTCGTGATTGCGTTTCTGGGCACAGAGTGTCCTCTGGCTAAACTCTACGGCCCCCGTCTGCAGCAGCTGGCGGAGCAGTTCTCGGGGAAGGCGGTCTTCGTGGGAGTTTGTTCAAATATCCAGGACAGCCCGAAAGAGGTCACCATTTATGCCGATAGAGCTGGTATTCAGTTCCCGATTCTGATGGATCCAAAACAGCAACTGGCAGACCTTCTGCAGGCCACACGAACACCTGAAGTTGTGGTCCTGGATCAAACACGAAGAGTCGTATACAGAGGTCGGATTGATGATCAATTTGGAATTAGTGTGGCCCGTCAGTCGCCAGCCAAAGAGGACCTCAAAGACGCTTTAGTCAGCCTGGTCGCAGGTGGGCTGCCTGAAATTGCAGAGACCCAGCCAGTAGGGTGCCTGATTGGACGAAGCCGACGTTCGCAGCCGCACGGCCCGGTGAATTACAGCAAGCATGTTGCTCCTGTTCTGAACAAGCGTTGTGTTGAGTGTCATCGCAGTGGCGAGATTGCCCCGTTTCCGCTCACCAGTTATCAGGAAACGGTGGGATGGGAGGCAATGATCGCGGAAGTAATTAATGAAGGCCGGATGCCACCCTGGAATGCCAATCCGGAGTTTGGGCACTTTCGGAATGACTCGCGACTTTCCGCCGATGAGAAGCAGACACTTCTGACATGGATTGAAAACGGTTGTCCTGAAGGAAATCCCGAGGATCTTCCGCCGACCCCGAACTTTGCCAGCGGATGGAGAATGCCGGAACCAGATCAGGTGATTCCGGTTCGCAAAGAGCCTTTCACCGTTCCTGCGACTGGTGTTGTCGACTACCAGTATTTTGAAGTGGATCTTAACTTCACAGAAGATAAGTACGTCGTTGCCGCAGAGGCTCGGCCAGGAAACCCGTCAGTCGTGCACCATATCATCGCATTTCTGAAGGTACCTGGTCAGAAAGATATCAGTCTGGGACGAATGCTGATCGGCTACGCGCCGGGAACGAGTCCGCTGATTTTTCCCGAGGGTACGGCAATGAAGGTGCCTGCAGGATCCAAAATTCTGTTCGAAATGCATTACACACCAAATGGGACGGAACAAACGGATCTCAGCTACATCGGGGTCAGGTTCACGGATGCTGACCATGTGAAACAGGAGGTCGTCGGGCTTGAAGCCCTGAACAGCAAGTTCCGGATTCCAGCGGGTGATTCGGACTACCAGGTTCGAGCGAATGAGAATATTTCAGAAGATGTTTCGCTGTTGTCTTTGACGCCTCATATGCATCTTCGCGGCAAGTCTTTTCGGTACGAAGCGCGATACCCGGATGGATCCAGAGAAGTGCTGCTTGATGTGCCGGAATACGATTTTAACTGGCAGTTACGTTATGAGTTCGCCGAGCCCAAAGCGATTCCCCGGGGAACCGTTATCGAATGCGTGGCAACCTTTGATAATTCAAAGATGAACCCCAACAACCCGGATCCCGGAAAGGTCATTGGCTGGGGACAACAAAGCAACGACGAAATGATGATCGGCTTCATTACGGCAGTTCGGCAATCAGCTCGGAAATAATCTCCGGGTGTTGTATGGCCACATTGGTGGATTCATTGGGATCGGACTGCATGTCAAAAAGTTCAAACGCATCTGCCGTTTGAGCTTTTGTATCGCGCCCTGGGTGAACAATTAATCTCCACCTTTCCGTTCGAATCGATCTCCTGTTGCCCGTCCAGAAAGCAAACGCCGGACGTTCCCATGGATGTTGTGGATCAGTCAGTAATGGTCTCAGTGACTGACCATCCAATTCAGCAGGCTTTGGTAATCCACAAAGGTCTGTCAGTGTTGGAAATACATCGACTGTCTGGACGATCGACTCAGAAATTTCGCCAGCCTTCTGAAGGCCGGGCAGGCGGATCATCAATGGAGACCGAACAGCGTTTTCGTACAGGCAATGTTTACCCCAAATTGCGTGTTCGCCCAGTAGGAATCCATGATCGCTCCAGATGACGACAATCGTTTTTCGATGTGGGTCCACCTGATCGAGTTTCGAAAGCAGACGCCCCACCTGTGCATCCACATAGCTGACTGCAGCGGCATATCCATGTCGTAAAGTCTTTGCATATTCAGCGTCCGATGCGGGGTCCCGATGCGTAATCTGCCCATTGACATCTTCGTAGTCGTGTCCATAGTTCCCTCGAAATTCACCGCTGTTGTGCCAGCCGGAGATCCCCTCAGGTTTCGTTGTCACGGCGGGGGCAGCCAGGTTGTCGGCATCATGCAGATCCCACCATCGTTTCGGGGCAGCGAATGGAAGGTGCGGTTTGAAGAAACCCACAGCGAAGAACCACGGCTGTTCTCCTGACTGAAGTTCGTCCAGAGTCTGGATGGCATCCCCGGCAACCCAGGCATCAGGATAAGCTTCGTCAGGACCATCAAATGCTTCAAAGGGGTGGGATTTTCCGGGGCGTCTTGCCAGCCCATTCCCGTAACCGTGCATCATCGCCTGAGAATGGGGCCAAGGTGAGTTCGGGATCCATGATCGTTCCCAGACGCCGGGCATTTCCTGAGGACCTTCATTCCAGTCCTTTCCGGTCAGATTGCCCGGATAGTGAGAAATCTTTCCAATTGACAGCGTCCGGTAATCATTCTGCTGAAACCATCCCGGAAGACTCCGCCGTATCCAGTCTTTCTGGGTCTGTTTAATTGCGTTATTGCTGAGATGCACGGCGTGTTTGGGATACTGTCCCCGAAGCAGCGCACATCGGGAAGCACCGCAGGTAGGTACATGGACGTAGTGGTGGGAAAATACCCGGGCAGTTGCCGCAAAGGCGTCCAGTGATGGTGTTTTGGCATGCGTGATGCCCAGGCAACCGAGGTCGTTTCTCAGGTCATCGATAGCGATGAAAAGTACATTGGGACGCCTGGCAGGCTCGTCATGGGATTCTTTCTCGGCCGCCGCAACTGAGCCACCAAGTAAAACTCCCAGCAGAAACCATCCGGGCAGCCATACAGAAACACAGGGTTTTTCGTGCATGTTGGGGAGAGCTTTCCAAATGGGAGGGTGAACAGGGCCGTAGAATCTGGTTTCGGGTAGTTTGCTTGTGTCTGCAGCTCAAAAACCCGAACATTAAGCAGTTCCGCGCCCAATGAAAACTGGTATTCTGTACGCGAACGCAGCAGCCCCTGATTCAACGGGGTGAATCGTTTATTCCGGCGAACCTGTTCGCCCTCCCACCTCAATCCTGCCTGAATCACTTCCATGATTGCGATGAACCTCAGCGGCAGTTCAGCCCGATCTCTGTCACGGGCGTTTCTGATTGGCATTTGCGTCTCTGCCATCCCATTCGGCTTTACCGTTGGTGATGAAAAGGCGCTGCCATATTCCGCGGAAGAATTCGAAACGCAGATTCGACCGATACTCGCGACGCAATGTGTGAAGTGTCACGGAGAAGCGAAGCAGGAAGGCGGATTGCGTCTGGATACCCGAGACTGGGTGCTCAAGGGTGGAGAAAGTGGCCCAGCCATCATTCCATCGCATGCCGATCAGAGTCTTCTGATGGAAGCGGTGCGGTATGAGAGCTTTGAAATGCCTCCCAATGGCCCATTGCGCGACAAGCAGATTCGCCAATTGCAGCGGTGGATCGATATGGGAGCCGTCTGGCCAGAGCACAGCGAGCCGGTTCGCGAGGGGCCTTCCGAGATTACGGATGAAGATCGCCAGTGGTGGGCCTTCCAGCCGGTACACCGGCCGGACGTGCCAGCATTTGATGATGACAAATGGTCGTCCAACGAAATCGATAAGTTTGCGCTGGAACGAATGTTGAACCGGAAACTGACGCCGGCTCCACGAGCCTCCGAACAAACTTTGGTCCGACGAGTTTATTTTGACCTGATTGGTCTGCCACCTTCACCAGAAGATCTCTCCGCCTTTACGGCAGCTTCTGCTGCCAAAGGATTCGAGACAGCCTGGAATGAACTTGTTGAACGCTTGCTTGCCGACCAGAGATATGGTGAACATTGGGCTCGCTTCTGGCTCGATGTTGTTCGCTACGCCGAATCGGATGGATGGAATCAGGATGCTTACCGGCCGCATATCTGGCGGTATCGAGATTACGTGATTAATGCCTTCAACAGTGATAAACCCTATCCGGACTTCGTTCGAGAACAGCTTGCTGGTGATGAAATCGGTCAGGATAATCCAGAGCATCTGGCAGCTGTTGGCTTCCTGCGACTTGGTATTTACGAATACAACCAGCGTGACGCCCGCGGACTGTGGAACGACATCATGAACGAGATGACGGATGTCACCGGAGACGCATTTCTTGGTTTGAGTATGGGGTGTGCGAAGTGCCACGATCATAAGTTTGATCCGATCCTTCAGGTTGACTATTACAAGCTGCGGTCGTTTTTTGAGCCTGTGATCTGGCGCGATGATATCGTCGGCGCGACAACGGCTGAAAAACAGGCCTATGCAGCTCAGCTCTCCAGGTGGGAAGAAGCAACCACTTCCATTCGTGCAGAAATTGAAACGTTGGTCAGGCCCTACAATGATCGCAAATGGAAGTCGACTGTTGACAAGTTTCCGCTGGATATTCAAGCCTGCTTCCACAAGCCTGAGAGCGAACGGACTTCCTGGGAGCATCAAATGGCCTACCTGATTTCTCGACAGTTTGAAGAGGAGGGGGGAGGGCCGCTGAAGAGCATGAAGAAGGAGGACAAGGAGAAATACGATGCCCTGAAGAAAGAGCTGGCGGAGTTTGACCACATCCGGCCGAAACCACTTCCGCCATTAATGACAGTGACCGACTTTGACGGAGCAACGGCTCCAACGCTGATTCCGGATTCACCCATCGCCGATCCGGTGGAACCAGGCTACCTGACGGTCATGGCGCCAGCGAATGCTGAATCACTGATACCCGGGATTCCGCCTGTTGGAGACTCAACCGGCCGCCGGTCCGAACTCGCGCGGTGGATCAGCAGTCCTGATAATCCCCTGACCATGCGGGTCATTGTCAACCGCATCTGGCAACAGCATTTTGGACAGGGGATCGCAGGCACTGCGAATGATTTCGGTAAACTGGGGCTGCAGCCAACTCATCCGGAATTGCTGGACTGGCTGACGCTGGAGTTCGTGGATCATGGTTGCAGCATGAAACATCTGCATCGACTTATTCTTGAATCCGCGACCTGGCAGCAATCGGCTCATCATCCTGATGCCTCACGTCAGCAGGCGATCGATCCCGCGGACAATTTGCTCTGGCGGTCTCGAATCCGTCGCCTGTCAGCAGAACAGATTCGCGACAGTATGTTGACTTGCAGTGGCGAGCTTCAGCATGAATCCGGAGGACCAAGCGTCGATACGAAATCGCCGCGCCGGGCAATTTACGTGAAGAGCTTCCGGAATACTCCTGATGCCTTTATGGCCGCGTTCGACATCGCCAACGGTTTGCAGAGCACGTCAGAACGTACCTCAACAACAACGCCAATTCAGTCTCTGTTGTTGATTAATGGAGACTATCCAATTGGACGTGCGACGAAATTTGCAGAAAGAATTGCCGCAAGCTGTGCGACAGATCAGGAGAGAGTTGTGTCTGCAGTGACAATGGCATGGGGCCGACCACCAACCGACGACGAATTGTCGTATTCACTTGCTTTCATCGATTCGAACTCCGCGACCGAACTTCAGCTCGCTTCGCAGGGGGGAGAAGAATCACAATTATCGACGCGTTCAGGTGAGTCCGGCAGCGGGGACCCGGGATCGGAGAAACCCGACGCTCGACTGATTGACTTTTGCCATATCCTGTTTAATTCCAGCGAATTCCTTTACGTTGATTAGCCGAGCATTCTCGGACATCACGCCAGAACGATCTGTCAGTTATGGCAGGTCTCGCTACACAAGACAAAGAGGCAGTCGGGGCTCCATCATGCAGTTTGTCACAACTCGAAGAGAACTCCTGCAATCCAGCGGCATGGGGTTTGGGGCACTTGCTTTGGACCTGATGGTCGGACAGGACGCTGCATCCGCCGCGGAGCGTCAGATTGCGCACCGAATTGCGCGAGCCAGGAGCGTGATCTGGTGTTTCATGGAAGGCGGGCCCAGTCATCTGGATCTGGTTGACCCCAAACCACTTCTGAACGAATTAGCGGGCCAGCCACTTCCATCAAGTTTTCGTGAACCCATTACTGCCATGGGAGAAAAGGGCGCACCTTTACTGGCGGCCCCTCGTAAATGGACTCAACACGGCGAAAGCGGGATGTGGGCCTCTGAGTGGATACCAAATATCGCGTCGTGTATGGATGATATCGCTGTTATCCGAAGTTGCTGGACGAATGGCATCAACCATGCCGGCGGTGTGTGTCAGATGAATACCTGCATCAATTTTGCCGGACGTCCTTCGCTCGGATCCTGGGTCAATTACGGATTGGGGTCAGCCAATCAGAATCTTCCATCTTTTGTCGTTATCTGCGACAGCAACGGGCGCCCGGTGAATGGAACTCGCAACTGGGGGAGCGGCTTTATGCCTGCGACGTACCAGGGTGTTCAGCTTGCGGGTAACAGTGACGAACCCATCTCGAATCTTCATTCACCAAAAGGTATCACGAAGGAGCAGCAACTTCTGAAACTGGACGTTCTGCAGCGATTCAACAGCAACTACTCAAAGATGCGCCCTCAGCAATCTGAACTGGACGCGCGGCTTCAAAGCTATGAATTAGCGTTTCGAATGCAGGCTCAGGCACCGATTGCGGTCGATTTGCAGTCCGAAACGGCCGAAACCCAGCAACTATACGGCATGAATCAGAAGGAAACTGAAGTCTATGGCCGCAACTGTTTGTTGGCCCGCCGACTTGTCGAACGCGGAGTGCGTTTTGTTCAGCTTTACAACGGGACTGGCAGCAAATGGGACTCGCATGCCGCCATCGAAGCAAATCACTCTCGACTCTGTAAGTCCATGGACCAGCCTGTTGCCGGGTTGATCAAGGACCTCAAACGGCGTGGGCTGCTGGACGAGACCCTCGTGATCTGGGGGGGCGAATTCGGAAGAACTCCGATGAGCGAAAAAGGGAACGGACGCGACCACAATCCAACCGGATTTTCCATTTTCATGGCGGGTGGGGGCGTGAAGGGAGGTCAGACGATTGGTGCGACGGATGATCTTGGACTGTATGCTGTTGATGACAAGATGCATGTCAAAGATATTCATGCATCGATTCTTGGCCTGCTTGGAATTGACAACATGCAGCTGACCTATAACCACAAAGGTCGACCAGAACGCCCGACGATTAACGAAGGAGTGTTCAACAGGAAACTGACAGGAGCCTGATCGCAGCCTCATCGAAAATCACCGTTGATACATCGGTCAAATTGATTCCAGAAACGCAGTGACGTGGTTGATCAGAGCCTGAGTGGCTGCGACGTGAATGACATGTCCAACACCCGAAAGTCTAACGCGGGTCAAGTCCGGTGAAAGCTGTTTGAGCATCGCCGCATCTGCTTCTGTCAGCATGCCCCCTGCTGACAGATCAGCTTGCAACAGCAGAGAAGGGCAATGAAGCGATGAAAAGATGCGGCTGGTATCATAACCCTCCATCCATTTGCCGTCAGAGATCGGTTCGAAGACTCCGGGGTCGACCGAGCGAAGCGACCTGGCTGTGAATCGAAGCTGAACTTCATCGCGGATATCTCCAAGACGTGTGGTTCCGGATGTGGCCGGGTCAAATAATTCAATTTCCGCGAGGTCGGCTGCGACGCTGGAGGTTGACCTTTGGTCACCGGCAAACCGTCCCAGACCGGCAAAGAAACTATGAAGGATATTTCCCGAGATTTCCGGGCCCATCGTGTTCATTGGCGGATCTTCCATGATCACAGCTTTCGCGGTACCCCCGATGGCGGCGGCTGTTGCGGCTGCAACCATCGCACCCAGCGAATGGCCGTAGATGACAACCGGTTCTTCAAACGTTGTGGCAATCAAATCAATAATGTCACTGGTGTAATCCATGATTCTGTAGTGGGTGGACCTGGAAGATCCTCCATGGCCTCGGAAATCCACCGCGTAGACATCCCATCGCGCTGCCAGTGCATTCATTAAAGGAAGAAATGTCTGCCAGCGTCTGGTTACTCCATGCAGCATCAATAGTGGTGGTCGTCCGGATATCAGTTTTGCCATGTTGAATGAGAGCCCATTGGCAGCAACTTTCAGTTCGTGCATTCTTTGCCTCCAGTATTCCACCCATTTGCCGGTTCAGTTCTTGACTGCGTGCAGCGTATTCGGATTGGTTGTGAGGAGAAAGCCCTGTGTCTGATGAAACAGCATGAGGTTGCCTGTCATGGTCATGGCGTCGTGCAATCAGGAAATGAGGTTCTGTTCACTGTTCGATTAGTCAGAACTCAGTTGAAATTTGCTAAGCTGATGCGTCCAGACAGCATCTTTTCCAGATGGGTACAACATTCGTGTCACGGTCTTTCATAAAGTCGGAACTCTCAGCAGAATTTTCCGTGGAAGAGGCTATTCGCCGTTTTGGCGACGTGCCATTCCTGGTGCTGCTGGATAGCGCATCGCAAATACGAGCCCGTGACGCTCGCTATACCTTTCTGACTGGCGATCCTGTCGAAACTCTTCGATTGGAGTCTGTTCAGTACGGCGACGATGTCTTTACGCGACTCAGAGGCTGGCAATCGCGGCTGCCGGAAACCACTGATGAGACGTTGCCACCATTCTGCGGTGGAATCGCCGGTTTCCTCTCGTATGAATTCGGTGAAGCCTTTGAACATCTTCCTCGTCCCGCCATCGATGACTTCCAAACACCTCCGCTTGTCGCGGGTCTGTTTGACTGGTGTCTTTGCTGGGACCATATTCGCAAATCGATAACGATTTACGTGCTGGCGATCCGGAATCCGGAATCAGGTCGTTCTGATCCGGATGAAAGGGAGTTGGAATCACGTATGGAATGGGTCCGAGAGCGATTGATGTCGGGTCACCGTGCTGCGATTCCATTGCCGCCAGTTTTGAAGAGCATCAGGAGCCCTGCGCCGCGACATGAGATCCAGCCGAGTGTCTGGTCCAGCTTCGAGCCGGAACAGTACTTACGCGCCGTCAGTCGTGTTGTCGAGTACATCGGCGCCGGAGATATCTTTCAGGCGAACTTATCTCAGCGGTTGACAGCAAAGTGGGAGGGGAATGCGATCGAGTTATATTCACGCATCCGTACAATGAATCCCGCACCTTTCTGCGGCCTTTTCATTCAGCCGGATTTTGCCATTGTGAGCGCATCTCCGGAACGCTTCCTGAAGATTTCAAACGGTCGTCATGTTGAAACCCGTCCCATCAAGGGGACCCGTCGCCGGCAGCAGTCACCGATTGCAGATCTGTTTACATCGGACGAATTGACGAGCAGCGAAAAAGATCGGGCCGAGAACGTCATGATTGTTGATCTGCTGCGCAATGATTTATCCCGGTCGTGTCGCCCGGGTAGTGTTCGGGTTACGGGGCTTTGCGAGGTTGAACGATTTGAAACGGTCCAGCATCTGGTTTCGACCGTTGTGGGGGAACTGCGACCGGAATGCGATGTCTGGGATTTGATTGCCGGTTGTTTCCCGGGGGGATCAATCACTGGCGCGCCGAAGATCAGAGCCATGCAGATCATTGCAGAATTGGAGCCAACTGTCCGCGGAGCCTACTGTGGTAGTTTGTTCTGCGTGGGACCGCGCGGTGATCTGGACAGCAGCCTGCTAATCAGAACGTTCACATTGAAGAACGGTCTGGTCCAGTTTCCAGTCGGCGGCGGAATTGTAGCGGATTCGCAACCTCATGATGAATACCTCGAGACGCTGCATAAGGCGTCGGGAATGTTGCGATCGTTAACTGCGGCTTCATCTGAGCGTTAGTGTCGCCTGATCCCTCATACCTCCGGTGTGATTGAATGCAATAACCGGCAGGGATTGCCAAAGCAGTAAGCTCGGTTTGTTCGGAAGATGACGTCCTGAATTGCAGGAATCATTCTCAAAGCCACTGTTCGTTCCTGCGGCGCCTGCGAGCACGTTGCAAATTCCGCCGATAGCTCAGTCAGTCTCACTCGCTTACACCACCGCGCCGTGCGCGAATGATGGCCACGGGAGAAACGGATGATCCGTACTTTAGTTTTCGCAGCAGTTATCACGTGTTTCGCTGACGTTCCGGTACAGGCCCAGCATACGGGTTGGTATCCGGACTTTGAGTCGGCCCGACAATTGGCACTTGAGACAAATCAGCCGTTGCTGATTCACTTCAAGTCTCCGTACTGCGGTCCGTGTCTGCAAATGGAGCGGACGGTATTTCGCGATGGGAATATACTGCGGCTGCTGGGGGACGGAATCGTCAGCGTGTCGATTGACATCACGCAGCGTGATGATCTGCGTTTACGCTATGGAGCCGATACGATTCCTCGTGATGTTGCTGTGATGCCCGACGGGCAGGTACGTACGCTGAATATTGGTAAATTGTCGTCGTTCGCATACGGGGACCTGCTTCGTCGACTATCAGAAGACGGGGCTTCTTATCGGAGCAGCATGCAGTTAGCCGCGGCAGAAGAGCCGGATAATGGGGTCTCTGCTTCGGAAACTGTTGAACAGCAGCCGTCTGGTACTGAATCCGAAATGAAGTCACAGCCCCCCGTAGAATTGGTTGGTCTGGAAGGCTTTTGTCCAGTCCGTTTGAATCAGTCGCGGGAATGGGTACCGGGGGACCCGACGATCAATTCGACGTACAAAGGCATTGTCTACTACTTTTCGGATGAAGCTGCGAGAGATCGTTTTGCGGAAGACCCGGTTCGATTTGCTCCCAGTAATCTGGGATGCGATCCCGTTGTGTTGCTGTCTGCTCAGAAAGCTGTCACGGGCAGCATTCGCTACGGCGCATTCTTCGACAACCAGCTGTACCTGTTCAGCAGCCTTGAAAACAAGAATGCGTTCAAGGAATCTCCGCTGAAGTACACTCGAATTCGTCAGGCGATCAGAATCGATCAGATTCAGGGGACGCGTTTTCAGTAGTATTTTGCCGAATATGATGGAAACGAAGGTCTTCCAGGTGAAAAATGTTTTTCTGAACCTGGCAGAGATCGATTGACACAGATTTTCGAACCGTTAATACTAGACTTCGTCAGACCTCAATCGTGGTGCTGATGGTGCTGCAGTCAGATTTGCAGCCTCAAGTTACTTGTGTTGCTCACGGAGCTGCCTGATTGGGCTCCACGCTGTCTGAGCTCACTAAACTCGTTGGTGATTGCCAGTGCTGAATTCTGGCATGATTTCCGATTGGTTTTTTCAGGGTCAGTCAGCAATAGGCAGTTTCGCTTCTCGCCTTCTTCTCAGAACGCGACCCCCGGTGTCTTTTCGAAGTGGTGATTCGAAGAACACGACTACAGATATTTGTACAATCTGGGTCGGCGTGGTGGTTCGTAGTCCAGACAGGCCTGAAGAGCATTCTCCATTTCTGTTCTCTGTCGGGCAACCGCCGGGAACAAAGGCGTTTCGATACATCTCCATCGAGGCCAGGCCCTCAATTTGCAGCGTTGCGTTCCTGTGAGAATCCCGGACGAATGGAAACTGATCTCCGTTCCGGATACCGAGCGTACCTGCCGATCTTTGTTGTCTCCCAATGGCCGATCCGTTCGGCATCTTTTGGTTCCGCATGCAGTTAGTTCCTTTTATACGGTCCGCGATTCCTCGGCTTGCAATGTTGCCGACTCCATCGTGCATGCAGAAGATCTATTCTTTTAGTTGAGTGGCCACGCGTCGCTCCAAATCTGCCGCTTCAGTTAGGTTAAGTCTATGCCCACCAGCAGTTCCGAGTCTTCAGAAGGAACAGCCGCTCGTCCAGCTCGCAAGCGTACGACAGCGCGAAAGAAAACAGCAACTGCCTCAACCCGCACAACGCGTACGCGTAAGGTTGCCGACGATGTTGAAGTGGAAGAAGTCGTCTCTCGCAAACTGAACGATTCTGCCGACGATTTTGGCGATGGGGTCGACAGCGAGGAGGCTCCCGTTCGCAAGCCTCGGAAGGCCGTCCGCAAGTCGACCCGGAAACGCACAGTGGAAGCGGAGCCCGATACGACTGTGGATGTGAAGTCGGATTCAGACGAAGCCCCGTCCGAGGGTGTTCGAAGGCGATCAATAGGCCGGAAGCCGAAGTCGGATTCTGTTTCTGGTGGTGCTGATGATGCACCGGAAGCCGAGTCGAAGTCAGCACCACGGCAAATGGCGTTCTTCAGTACGGATGAAATTGATTTTGGGGATTCGGATGGAGACCGCCCGCCTGCAGCATCCGGTGAAGATGCCGGTGAAGACGGAGATCGCCGTCCCCGCCGCCGTCGTCGTCGTCGCCGTCGCGGCCCGGATCGTGCTGACAGACCCGTCGGAGATAACGGGCAGGTGCCGCGAGGTGGTGCGAGCATCCGCCAGGATCCACCCGGCCAGCGAGGGCGTGGTGGGCGTCGACGCGGCGGGCGAAATGATGAGCGGCCTCGCCGTGGTCCTGACAACCGTCCCGGTCGATCCGGCGTGGGGGGCCCCGGGATGCGACGTTCGCGACCAGTTCAGGCGTCGACTGAGGTGATCGAGGGCACGTTTGAAGGTGTGCTTGAACTTCATCCCAAGGGATACGGTTTTCTACGTGACCCGAAGAAAAACTATGCCGCTGAAGATTCGAACCCGTTCGTTTCCAGTTCAGTTGTCGAAAAATATCAGCTTCGTGAAGGTGTTCTGGTTAAGGGGGAAGTCGGGCAGGGAAGCCGAAATCAGGGGCCTCGACTGAAGGATGTGGAGACCATTGATGGTTTCACCCCGGAAGAGTTCGTCAACGTGAAACACTTTGATGAACTGACTCCAATTAATCCCTTCGAACAAATCAGGCTAGAGACTGGTCCGCGTCCGATCACCATGCGGGTTATGGACCTGCTGTGCCCAATTGGTAAGGGGCAGCGTGCCTTGCTCGTGGCTCCGCCGCGGACGGGCAAAACGATGTTGCTTCAGGATATTGCCAACTCCGTAAGCGAGAATCATCCTGAGATTCATCTGATGGTCCTGCTGATCGACGAGCGTCCGGAAGAAGTAACGGAAATGCGGCGTTATGTGAACGGCGAAGTTATCTCTTCGTCACTCGATAATGACGTCGAAAGTCACATTCGGATCAGTCAGTTGATCATTGAACGTGGTAAGCGATTAGCAGAAGAGGGGAAGGATGTCTTCATTCTGCTGGACAGTATTACTCGACTTGCTCGAGCATTCAACAAGTGGAGCAACACAGGACGGACACAGACCGGTGGTCTTGATATTCGGGCTCTCGATATTCCCAAGAAACTATTCGGCACAGCTCGTCGGTTTGACGAGGGCGGATCGCTGACTGTTTGCGGTACGGCTCTGATTGATACCGGTAGTCGAATGGACGAAGCAATCTTTCAGGAATTCAAAGGCACCGGCAATATGGAGATGGTGCTCAGCCGCGACCTTGCAGACCGTCGGATCTGGCCGGCGATCGACATTGGCCGTTCCGGCACTCGTCGTGAAGAGAAAATCCTCTCTCCTGAGGTTCTTGACGGAACAACCATGCTGCGTCGCAGTTTGATCAGCCTGAGCCCCGTTGAAGCAATGGAACAGCTCATCAAGACGATGGAACGGTTTCCAACGAACGCCGAATTCCTTCAGAAGATTCGAGCGATCCTGTAAGCGAACCCACTGACGATTCCAATTCAAAACAGCAAGGCCGTTTGTTGGCGCCAACAAACGGCCTGGCTATCGTCTTTGTCTTCGTCTTTGAATGCGGGGAGGGAGTTGAGCTACCGCTTTGCCGCAGACGCTGAGGGCAGGTACCTCCGCAGGAAAGATTCCGCCCATTCATCGAAGCGATCTTCTTCAATCGCCAACCGCATCGCCCGCATCAGATCCTGGTAGAAATGCAGGTTGTGCAGGGTGGCGAGGGTGCCGTACAGAGGTTCATCAGCGAACAACAGGTGGCGCAGGTACGCTCGACTGTAGCTGCCGGAACACGCGAGGCATTCGCATGATGTATCGATCGGGTAGCGGTCTTTGCGGTATTTCTTGTCCTGAAGCCGCATTTTGCCATCCCACGTGAACACTGTACCTTCACGAGCGTATCGAGTCGGAATGATGCAGTCATGGATGTCCATCCCCGCACCGACCGATGCGACGAGGTCCTCAGGCAATCCAACTCCCATCAAATAACGCACCTGATTTGATGGCATCAATGGTGCGGTATGTTTGACGACGCGAACCATCGCCTCATGTCCTTCACCCACTGAGACTCCGCCAATTGCGTAGCCGGGCAGATCAAGGGATGTGACCTGCCTTGCAGCCTTGGTACGCAAGTCCAGTTCCATTCCTCCCTGGATGATTCCAAAAAGGTGCTGGTGCGGTTGAAGTGGGCATTGATTGCAGCGTTTCAGCCATCTCAGCGTTCGATCCATTGCCTGAGACATGTAATTGCGTGGCGCCTTATGATCAACGCACTCGTCAAACGCCATCACGATATCTGCCCCAAGTCGACGCTGGATGTCCATCGCGCTTTCGGGCGAAAGAGTCATTCGTTCGCTGTCGCCTTTCCGGCTGGTCCGGAAGCTGAAGGTCACTCCTTCCTCCGTGATTTCACGCTCGGGCAGACTGAAGACCTGAAACCCCCCGGAGTCTGTGAGTATTGTTTGATTCCAACGCATCATATCGTGCAGGCCGCCGAGACGTTCGACGATCTGAGTCCGATCAAGGATCCCCAGGTGGTAGGTATTGGCCAGTACGACCTGCGCGCCAGTCGCGGCGACTTGATCCGGAAGGCAGCACTTCACCGTTGCCTGTGTACCAACTGGCATGAATGCCGGTGTGTCCACAACGCCGTGTGCGGTCACAAAACGTCCTCGCCGCGCGCGATTGCTGGTTGCGAGTAGTTCGAAATGAAGGCCTCCGCCGGGAGTCCACTCGGCCATAACAGATTCCAGTGTTTGTGATTCTCGGTCAGACGGCAATGTTTCGCGTAACGTACAGACGCAGTCTGGCTGTGCAAACGACATTCGCGTCGTTTTGCTTTCTGAGAGTTGTCTGGTCTGGGTTTCTGCAGAATTCGGTGCGGGATCGGCGAATTGGTTGCGCGGCGAGCCGTTGTTTCAAAAGGAATGCATTGATCTCAGGAAATCCGGGCTGTTGGCTTCGGATTTCAGTCATTGAGGGTACAATCGCTTCGCAACACACGTTCCGGACTTCGGTGATTGCCGATGTCCGGTTTCTTTTTGTGTGGATTGTTGAACCCTGCCTACAAACGTTCAGTATTTGCGAGTCGAAATAGTGCCGGCAACATCAGTAATTGGTCTGCAGTGGGGCGATGAAGCCAAAGGAAAAGTTGTTGACCTGCTGACCGAAAAGCACGATATCGTTGTGCGTTATCAGGGTGGCAATAATGCAGGGCACACTGTCAAGTTTGACGGGAAGACCTACAAGCTGAGCCTCCTTCCGACAGGAATTCTGCAGGGGCATGTTAAATCCGTGATCGCTCCGGGCGTTGTCGTCAATCCTATGGCAGTGCTGAAGGAACTTGACGGTCTGATGGCCGGGGGACAGGACGCTTCCGATCGTCTGATGATTAGTGATCGAGCCCATGTGATTTGCCCCTGGCATCTGCTGGAGGAGGCCGCCCTGGAAAAAACTCGTGGCGGCTCCGCAATTGGAACGACGATGCGTGGCATCGGGACATGCTACCGGGAGAAAGTTGGTCGATTTCACGCCATTCGCGTTGGTGATCTGGTCGACCCGGACACATTTGCTGCCCGGGTTCGGGAGATTGTTCCAATCAAACAGATGTTGTTGAATGCTTTCGATCCGGATGGTGAGAAGCTGAACGCGGACGAAATCATTGCTGAGTATTCCGCCGCGGCCGATCGTATCCGGCCCATGGTGGCAGACACGACGGCCTACTTGCTGGACGCTCTGGAATCCGGAAAGCGAATTCTGTTCGAGGGGGCACAGGGGAGTCTGCTGGATGTGGATCACGGGACTTTCCCTTATGTCACATCTTCAAACAGTTCCGGGTGTGGAATTCATAGTGGGAGTGGTGTACCGGAGCGAGCGATTCAAAAAATGATTGGTGTTGTAAAAGCCTACACCACTCGAGTCGGAGGCGGTCCGTTTCCAACGGAGCTTGAGAATGAAATCGGCGATCGCATTCGTAAGGCGGGCAACGAATATGGAACTGTGACGGGTCGTCCTCGTCGTTGCGGATGGCTGGACGCCGTCGCGACCAGGTACAGCGCTCGAATCAGCGGAGTCGACAGCATCGCAATTGCCTTGCTGGATGTACTGAGCGGCTTTGATGAATTGTACATCTGCGAAGCCTACGATATCCGCGGAAACATCACACGGGATCTTCCTTCCCGATGTGAGGACCTCGCTGCGGCCAGGCCCGTACTGCGCCGCATTGATGGATGGAAGGAAGACATCACAGGCGTGACCCGATTCGAGGATCTGCCTGTCGCTGCCCGGAACTACGTGCACGCTGTCTCTGAACTTGTTGGTCGGCCCGTTGAACTGGTGTCTGTCGGCCCGGATCGGGTACAGACCATTCTCCTGACGAGGGACGCCCTGGCAGTATGATGTCGTTCCGTCGGTGCCTGTTGATTGCTTCGTAATCACTGGTTTCCTTGGTGTTCCCTGACGACCGCAATGCTGCCTCCCAAAGGTTGCTGTGTGTTACGGTGACGACTGCGTGGAAGCACTCAGCCATGATTGATTCACCGTAACGCGGGGAAATCATCACTGCTCAGTTTCTCTATGTACATGCGTGAAAACACGCAGAGAGGGTTTTCACGCATCTCATGTGAGAACCACGCAATTTGGTATGTCTGCTCGTCTGTTGCAGGAGTGGTACCTGGAATCATCCAGGGGAACTGCCCTCAAGTTATCGATGTAATGGTTTTCCTCCGTCTCGTTGTGAACCAGGGTTACATTCCGGCCCGAATACACAGGTGTCTGTAAGCGAACCAAACTCAGGCGGCAGGATCCGGCAGTGAGCTCATCACAAGCCCTGGGTGACCGGAACGTGACTCGAATCGTGGATCACTGATTCGCCTGCGGGCAGGTACTCCCCTCAACCTCCTGGTGGTACCAATGCGAACCGCCTGTCATTCATTTGTGGAGACGAATAAGTTATGATCCAGCCCAATTATTCATTTGCCCATGGTTCAGAGTACGCTCGCCCAGGTTATAACACTCCGCCTTCGCAACCAGTTGCCGGCGCAGATCACGGGGATGAAGCGGCGTTCCGGGCGTGGGTCACGCGTCGCGAAACCGCTCGTCAGCAGATTCGAAGACTGTCTCGTCGTGAGTTGCAGGTCGTGACACTTGTTGCTCATGGTTTGGCAAACAAGAGCATCGCCCAGGAACTCGAAATCAGTGTCAAGACGATTGAAAAACACCGAGCAAATGCTGCTCGAAAGCTTGGAGTGAACAGTACTGCTGAACTTGTAAGACTCAGCGTCCTGGCTGACCAGGATTCCGTGATCATCAGAGATCGCGCGCCGATCGAGCATCCGGCCGCTCAGCCACAAATGTCGCATGAAGTCTCAAGGTCAACGATTGATCACCCAGCGCGATTTATCCGCTGAGACGAATGCAGCGGCGGTGTGCGCAAGCCTGCCGATCCGCTGAAGGTGCCCCGATATTTGAAATGAAAGACGTTGCTTCGCCACATTTGGCGGGATAATGCGGCTGACCCCTTTCAGTCAATTGATGTGGTCTGGGATCTGACTACACTGCGAGTCATATTGTCTCTCAGGTCACGTTGAATTTCGGCTGGTGTTCGCAGGTTGGGATTCCCAACGTTAGTCAGACTGCCTGCGGGCTTTGCGATCCTGAGAAGAGATGCCCATAATTCGCTGTATCACCAGTAAGAGCTGAGTGATCGAGAAGCATCTTCCGGATATCTGCACCATGACCGATCAGCCGGTAGTCAAATACGCATCCAGAACGGATGTGGGTATGCGCCGAGCTGTGAATCAGGATTCGGTTGCGGTTCGCCTGTGCTCTGACCTGAAGGAATGGGCCGCTCAGGGGCACCTGTTTGTTGTGGCCGATGGCATGGGAGGGCACTCTGTCGGTGATCTCGCCAGCAGGATAACCACCGATACTTTGCCTGAAGCTTACTCAGGCCTGAAGACAGTGGACTTGATGGAACGGATGCGTTCCGCGGTGCTGGCTGCGAACCAGGCGGTTCATGATCGAGGCCAGCAGAATCCAGAGTATTCAGACATGGGCACCACCTGCAGTGCTCTGAGCCTCTCGCCAAGAGGCCTGATCATTGGTCACATTGGTGACAGCCGGATCTATCGCGTTCGCCACGGTTTGATTGAGCAGCTAACGTTTGATCACAGCCTTCAGTGGGAAATGATCAAAATAGGACGAGCGACATCTGCGACTGTCGATCTCTTTCACCCGCGAAACGTAATTACCCGTTGTGTTGGCCCGGATCCCAATGTCCAGGTTGATCTGGAAGGGCCGTTTTCCGTTCAGCAGGGTGACCGCTACGTCCTTTGCTCCGATGGACTGTCAAATCATGTCTCTGATCAGGAAATAGGTCAGATCGTTTCGTCACTTGACACGAACGATGCTTCCCGGCTGCTGGTGAATCTGGCAAACTGTCGTGGCGGATCTGATAATTCGACGGTCATTGTGATCTCTGTTGAAAATTATCCGGCAATCAGCGGTCCGACAGTCGATCGAACTATTGGATTCCAAGATTCGGATACTTTAGTGCCGATGTCGGTCCGACAGACCAGATCCTGGAAGACTCCGGTGTTCTTCGTTCTGGAGCTCTTCTGCCTGATTGCTGCCGTGGTTGTATACGTCGCCCAAAGGTCCTTTCTGGTTTCCGGACTTCTGATTGCGGCAATGAGTGTGCTGGAAGTTCTTCGTCGAATTCAGAGCAGGAGTGGGCTGCCACCCAGCTCGCATGAATCAGATTCTGAAGAAGGGTTCACGCTGGAGGCAGGTCTGGAACGTCGCGAAGGCGGGCCCGTCGAAATTGCAAACGCCAGTCCGTATCGATTTACAACCGCTGTCATTAATGATGTTCTGCTTGACCAGCTGTCTGAGATTCAGGGTGAACTTGTTCAGGCGGCGCGGGACAGTGGATGGAGCGTGGATTTCGACGAACTGACTCAATTGAGCCGCAGCTCTGTCGCCTCCCAGCAAGCCGGGAAGCTCGACAAGGCGCTGGAGTCCCGTGCTCGCTCCATTGATCTCCTGATGAATGAGCTTTACGCGCGGGCTCGCGCCAGCTGAATACGCGTCATTTCACCGTATGAAGCCGTCGTTGCCAGACACGTATTTTTCACAATCCTGGTTGTCGACTGCCCAATGGCAGATCCTGCCGGTTTCCGTCTTCACGGAGAATTGTTCCTCCGATAGACTACGGTGGCTGGCATCAGAGCAAGGAGACTCGGCTGCTGGCGTCCCGTCCGGGATTGGTGTTTCGTGTCGGCAGGGAGGTCCGCGTGTTTCTGGTCCGCACAATTCGTCGCCGGCTCGTTTCTGGCTTCCTTGTCGCTCTGCTTTTGATGCTGTTTCTCGCAGGAGCGGGCATTCTGGGTGTCGTTTGGCATCAGGATTCCGTTGATGATCTGAACTTTCTCCTTTATCGAAGTCCAAATCGCGATCACCTCAGTATCGCAATCCATCGAGTCAGCAGTCAGTTGTTCCAGCAACTGGATCTTTCACAGCCGCAGGCCGTGGCTATTCTGCAGTCGAACTATGCGATGCGCGTTGATGCAGCATTCGCGGAACTCGCAGAATTTCGGGGGCGAATCGAGAAACTCCCTCATTCGCCGGAACTGTACCAGCAACGCAATCATGTGCTGAGTCGGCTTGATGGGACGGCTGGTGAACTGGCAAGGCTTGCCGCGCTGGGGCCGCGAATCCCTGTCGTCAAGACCGCGGAAGACAGGGCGTCCCTGGAGAACCTGCGCTCGTATGCTCAGGTCATCGTTGGCAAAGCGCAAAATCTTCTGGACCACCTGCCCGCGTACGAGCAACGGCACTGGTTGAAGCAATCGCTTGAGAAGGAAAAACGCCGATCGGATCGACTTCTGCAAGTTATCCTGCTTGTTGCCGGGACTTCAATCGGCGTTTACTCCCTCACAATTTTCCTTGGATTTCGCTGGGTGTCTGCTCCCTTAAGAGCCATTGCCAAGGATGCCATTCGGATCGCGAATGGGGACAACTCATTCCGGGTTCGGCACCCATTCCGATGGCACGATGAATTCGCCGACCTTGTCGATGGAGTCAATTGCATGGCTGATCGCTTCCAGCAGTCTAAGGAAGACCTGCAGGCCATGGTCAAAGAGAGGAGCGAACAACTTGTGCGTTCTGAAAGGCTGGCAGCGGTTGGTTTCCTGGCCGCTGGAGTCGCCCACGAGATCAATAACCCACTGTCCATCATCTCCATGGCATCCGAATCCATCCAGATGCGGATGTACGACTACCCAGATTGCTCTCCTCAGGATGTGGAAGAAATGCGTGAGCGTCTGGCAATGATTCGATCAGAGTCTCGCCGATGTGGCGAAATTACCCGCCGGATGCTGGATTTTTCCCGTCCCGAAAAATACGAAATGAGTGTTGGTGACCTGACTCGAGTTATTCATGAAGTCATCGAGATGCTCAGTCATCTGGGGACTTACAGCGATCGCACGATCGAATTCCGGCAGGATACTCCCGTGACCATTCAAATGAATTCGACCCGGGTTAAGCAGATCATGTTGAATCTGCTTGCCAACGCGCTCCAGGCGACGGGGGCTGGTGGGCACGTACGTGTTTGCGTTCAGGAGCAGGTCGATTTTGTCAACATTGTGATTCAGGACGATGGAATTGGGATGGACGAAACGACGCTGGAACACATCTTTGATCCGTTCTACACGACTAAAGACACAGGGCAGGGGACTGGTTTAGGTCTCTTCATCACCCATCGCCTGGTCGAAGATCACCATGGGACGATTGTCCCGACCAGCGATGGTCGAGGGCAGGGCAGTACGTTCAGGATTCGACTGCCGCGTCGACAGCCTGTTGCAAATGCTGCATGAATGGGATCGACCACATTTGAGGGTTCTGCGGTTTTTTCTGCTCAACTCCTCATCCTGACATCAGGGGGGGGAAGGGGTGCAAAGATACTGGTATCCGCTGCCGACTCTGACTTATACTCATCGTGTTCCGGGTGTCTGGGCGAATCTTGAATTGCAGAGAGAGGTACAAATGGCATCGAAAGCCCGAAATATTGTTTTTGGCTCCATAGGAGTCGCGGGTTTCATGGTGATTGCATCCATCCTCGACATGGTGGTGGGGATGCCATTTGGCAGCCAGATGGTGCTTGATATCATGTTCATTCTTGCTGGCGCACTCACGATCTATATGGGTATCAGCTGCCTGAAGGAAATCAGGTAGCGACGCAGGTATCATAAAGATTCGCCTACTGAATTGACTCACTTGCCGCAGGGATCTCCATTCACACGTGGGATCACTGCGGTTTTTTGTTGCGCGGTGGGGCGTCAAATTCAGTATCCCGTATTTTGCAAGCGGAAACTCGAGCGAGAATTGGGAACTCAAAGGGTGCGTCAATACAGAGATCACAGACGGTTCGCGCGGAAAACCTTGCCAAACCCCATGCAGAGTGCCATTTTCGGGCATCCACGTTCAGGAAACGCGCCCTTTCTTCCGTGTTAGATTTCGCATCTTTCCTGATTGGTACAGGTGGACCAAAAATCGACGTAAGTAATTGGCGTACAAACAGCTTCGGGAATTCAAGACGCCTGAATTGCTTCGACGATAGACCTCTCCAGTCCCTCGGACTGCGACCGGCATACAGACCAAAGTAAGGCTGTACGTCGACAAGATCACACAGGTTAAAGACAAAGAATCGACTTTGATGCCTGTTGGAACGTTCGCAGGTTCTGAATTACAGCGACCCCTAAACAAGGTCAGTCTAATGCGCCGCAGGTCGAGGGTTTCGGCAATCTATGTTGCCGATGTTGTGAAAAACGTTAGGCGAACGTTTCGGGCAATCAGGGAGTCGAAGGAACGATTTCCTAGGGAAGGAGACACTTCAAGATGAAATGGATCAGGATGTTCAGTGCGGCGATTGCACTGTCCGGGATGATGGCTTCGGCACAAGCCGGGCTTTTCGGATCGGGTGGATGTAAGAGCTGTGGCTGTGCTGAAGACTGTCAGCCAGCCTGTTGTAAACCTACGATTGCGCGACCGTGTCACCGAAACGTGTACACGTATCAGCGTAAGTGTTCTGACATCAAGCCACCTTGCTGCGATAGCTGCTGTGCACCAGCCAGCTGCTGTGCTCCAGCAACAGCTTGTGGCGACGCATGCGGTAACGCCTGCGGAACTGGTTGTGACCCAACATGCTGTGCTCCAGCAGCTTGTGGCAACGCATGCGGTAACGCCTGCGGAGTTGGTTGTGACCCAACGTGCTGTGCTCCAGCAGCCTGTGGCAACGCATGCGGTAACGCCTGCGGAGCTGGTTGTGACCCAACATGCTGTGCACCAGCAGCTTGTGGCAATGCATGCGGTAACGCCTGCGGAGCTGGTTGCGATCCAACATGCTGTGCACCAGCAGTTTGTGGTGATGCATGCGGCAACGCCTGCGGAGCTGGTTGTGACCCATCATGCTGTGCACCAGCTGGCTGTGGCAACGCCTGCAACAGCTGCGGCGAAGGATGCTGCTCTCACGAAGACAGCTGTGAGATCGCCAAGTTGATCTACACATCGATGACCGCTTGCTACGCTAAGGATCGTCGCTCAGCAATCCACAAGCTGGGTAACCGATACAACTGCTGCTGCAACCCGGAAATCATGAACGCTTTCGTCTACGCGTTGAATGACTCTGACGAACGAGTTCGAACGGAAGCTGCTGACGAGATTGGTGACCAGATTCGCAAGAACAAGTGCTGCTGCAGCCCATGTGTTGTTGCTGCTCTGACCTGCTCTCTGGCTGACTGCGATCGTTCAGTACGTCGTCAGGCCGAAGAAGCTTTGGAAGCCTGTGGCTACGAGATCGTTGATGGCTGCTGCAACAGCTGTGGTGACACCTGCTGCCATGACGGTGGTTGCACCGCTGGCGGATGCACTGCCACACCAGTCTCAGCTCCTGTGATGGTTCAGCCACAGCCAACTCCAGCTGGTGACGTAGTTCCAGCTCCGGCTCCTCCAGAAGACCCTCAGGCATTCTTCCCATCTCGTCTGCACAACAAGTCGCAGGCGAAGACGAAGAGCAGCCTGGCCGGACTTTTCGGAATGGCTCGCTAGAAACGACTTGAGGCGACCTGCACCGACAACGGTGTAAAGACTGCCTCGCTGTAACTCAGAACAACGTGACGGCTTCCGGAAGCAATTTCGGAAGCCGTTTTTTTTTGTATTCACGTTGAGAATGCGATTTTGGTTACGCGGTCGAAATATCAGTGCCGTAACGTAACTGGAAGCCTATTCAATAAGGGTGTTTTCAAACAGGTCGTTGGGGTCGTTATGTCAGGAGAGGCCGGCAAAACCTTGGTGCAACGATCGTTGTTGTTGCTCTTTTGTGCTTTTGCAGTCATTTATTGCAGCCTCTTTTTCTCTCAGGTGCTTCCCAACAATCCAGGTATCCGCAGAGCTGATATTTGGGGTGTGCTGCTTGACCAGGTGTTGCTGACAGACAATTCCGGTACCGCAGCAGAAACTGTCCAGAATGACGCTTCCTCCCTGACTTCTCAGAATGCGTCATTTGCATCACGATTGCTTCAGCGGCAAAAAGTAATTGGTTCTTCGCTCCTCCTGCTCTTTTTTGCCTGGGGCTGCGGGCGAGCCATCGAGCGAGCTTTGCTGCAGGGCAGATCCGGCCTCTTGTGGTCCGAGAGGCTGGTCATTCAGTTTGGAACTGGCTTGTCTCTTTTGTCGCTTGCGACACTCTTTGCCGGATTAGCGGGGAAACTCAGTCCGGCAATGATACTGCTGCCCGCAGGACTGATTGCAATTGTTGCGGCGGTATACGGCCGAAAGTCTGCCGGGAATCAACGACAGGCAGACGATGGTCTGCCGCCGGTTGTTCCACTTTCGTTCTGGCTTCGCGTGGTGTTGACGAGTGGTGCTGTCATCTACGGTTCATATCTCCTGACAGGAGCGATGTCACCGCCGACCGACTTCGATGTTCGCGAATACCATCTGCAGGGTCCAAAGGAATGGTTCCTTGACGGGCGCATTCATTATCTGCGGCACAATGTCTACACCAGCTTTCCATTCCATACGGAAATGTTAAGCCTCGCAGGAATGGTGATCTCCGGCGATTGGTGGACTGGTGCAATTTCCGGGAAGCTGGTCCTTGGTACTTTCTCTCTGCTGACCTCGTTATGCGTCTACAGTATCGCACGCCGCCATGCGGGTCTTGTGCCGGCCATTCTCTCTACATTGATCCATCTGACAACTCCCTGGACAATGCGAATTGCACTGATCGCTTATGCAGAAGGTGCATTGACCTTCTATCTGGCCCTGACTGTGATGCTTTGCCTGATCAAAGAGGATGGCATCGATGCAGTCGGGGCGAGGTATCGATGGCTATTCCTGATCGGCCTGATGGCTGGCAGCGCGATGGCATGCAAGTACACGGGGCTTGTAAACGTGATACTTCCGTGCGTGCTGCTGCTATGCTGGCGAGTCGTCAGAATCGCTGTCGAGGGACCGCCGGACGTTCAGCGTCTTCGATTGAGCAGGATTGTTCGTCAACTGATGGTACTCGGGACTGGAATTCTGGTTACCGTTGGGCCCTGGCTGGCGAGAAATTTCGCAGATACTGCCAATCCAGTGTTCCCGCTCGCCTACAGTGTGTTTGGTGGTCCGGAATGGTCAACGGATGTTGATGTTCGCTGGAAAGCAGCCCATGGCCCATCAGAACGCGACGTGTGGCAGATCCCACGGCATGCAATGGATGCTGCTGTGCGAAATGACTGGACCAGTCCTTTGCTTTTTGCGTTCCTGCTGCCTTCGCTCGTCATGTGCCGGCATTCGAAAACGTTGACGACAATCTGGCTCCTGGTTCTCTGGCAGTTTGGGATTTGGTGGGGGTTCACTCATCGGATTGACAGGTTCTGGATTCCAGTCATACCACTGTTGTCGGTCACTGCGGGCTGGGCCTGGCACGCGTCTGAAACTCGAATCTGGCGACGTTCGTGCATCACAATTATTGCCGTATGTACTGTATTCAATCTCCGGCTTTGTACGTTGCCGCTGGTTGGTTTTCATGCGGGCCTGATGGACTTCGAGGCAGCCCGACAGATCCCGATTCGATCGGACTTCAGGTTTCTCAACGAACGATTGCCGAAGGACTCGCACGTGCTGATGGTTGGTGAGGCTCAGGTTTTCGATGCGAACTTCCAGGTGACATACAATACAGTTTTTGACGACAACATTTTCGAAGAATGGACCAGATCTGATGCCCCGTCGTTTGGTGAACACGGCGTAACTCACGTGATGGTGAACTGGTTTGAGGTACTCCGTTATCGGGTTCCCGGGTCATATGGCTACTGCGAGTACGTACAACCATCGAGATTCGAGAAGCTCGTGGAAGACGGCTGGTTATCAGAACCGATGGTGCTGATGTCGCGTCCGGTTGATTCCTTTTCAACACAGGAGCTGGAATTGATGCGCAGCTGGGCTGGCTACGATTCCATAAACATCTCAGGGCAAATCAATGGCATCATGTTGTACGAAGTCATTCGATGATGCAGGACCTTAGTAGTACCACACTGTGTAAACTGCCACTCCGACTGCACCGAGCAGAGTGATCACGGCGCACCAGAGGCCGATTCTGCCTGCCGCAGACTGTTCTTGCCGCGGAGAGGAACTTTGGTAGCGGCGGTGATAGAGGCCGCTGGATTTGATTCTGGAAATTCGCCGGGATGCGATTATTCCTTTTGAGATTTCTGCGGTGATGGATTTCTCTGGTTGCTGTATCGCCTCCGAACCCGGACGGGTAGCCAGTTGGGTTGTTTCGCGGCACTGATGCTCCGGGAAGACATCCCGAAGCAGGTCCTCGATCATGTCTTTATTGAGATCCAGGTCGGGTTGCATTGGCTCAGGCGAATCTGTTTGCAGATCCACGACTTTTGTCGCTGTTCGTGCGCCGTCCGGATGGAGTGGTGTCGTGTTTGAATGAAAGGAGCGTACGGGATCCGTCGGCTGATCAAAGGACCGTCCGGCAGGCGAAGCTGGCTCGGTCGGTCTGGCACCTTTCTCGTTGTCTCCTCTTTGCTTCGCCTGGTTGCCAGAGCCATGGTGCCGGATCTCACTCGGTTCGGCAGAGTGACATTGATTGTTTTTCCACAAATTCAATGGTTGGGGCCGCCGATCAAATTCTGCAGCATTTGCAGCAGCCAGCAGCCACGATTGCAGCCGATCGGCAACTGCCAGAGCCGACTGGATTCGATACTGACTGCTTTTTTCCATCATATCCTGAAGGAGTTCTGTCAACTGTTTTGGAACATCATTCCGGAAGTCAGAGACGGGCTTCGGTGTCTTTAACTGATGAGCCAGAATTCGCTGGGCGAGCGAGCCTTCATGAAATGGAGGGCGTCCCGTCAACAGAAAATAGAATGTGCAGCCAAGGCCATAGATGTCGGACCGAGCATCAGCAAGGTGGCTGTCCAGTGCCTGCTCCGGCGACAAGTAGTCAGCCGTGCCAAGTACTCTCTCGTTATAGTCTCGAGTCAGACTTTCCTCGCTGTCGTAGTCGTTTGCGAGCCCAAGGTCCAGCAGGCGAATCGTACCATCATCGTGCAGAAACAGATTTCCCGGCTTTATGTCTCGATGCACCAGACCTGTGTCATGAGCATGTTGAAGTCCACGTGCGGCTTGTTCGATATAGCTTGCGGCAAGGCGGCAGGGCAGGGGACCGTCGGCATTGACAATGTCGTAAAGGTCTCTGCCAGGCAGCAGTTCCATCGCCATGAAGTAGACGTCGTTCCTGCCGTCATTCTCTTCGTGCAACTGATAAACGCGAACGATATTCGGATGCTGAAGACGTACGGCAAGCTGAGCTTCTCGTTTGAATCGAGGCAGGTAGGAGGCCCGATGTGTTTTTGATAGAGGGAGCACTTTCAGTGCGTACCGTAATCCGGAGATTCGGTGCCGGGCGGCATAAATTGTGCTCATTCCACCCCGAGCGATCTTCTCCTCGAGGATATAGTCTCCCAGAAGAAAACCACGATGTTTACCCTGAAGCAGCTTGTCATTTTGCCAGGCGGTTACCCAGCCCTGGGTTCGCAGCCAGTGGCTAAGCTGCTCTGCAGAGGTCGTATTACAATCCCTGACGGCCGGGATCCCTGATGGAGACTGTTCGCTGACATCAGCCGAATAGGGCATCGAGCTGCTCAGCCAGGCGATCATTCTGGCGGTCTGTAATTCATCAAGCAGTTTGCTGCGAGATAATGTTTCGAGAAACGCCGGTAATGTGATTGTGCCGGACATCAGACTCTGAGATTGAGATAAGAGATGGGAGAGGACCAGGTTCGCGAAGCCGTCCCTTCATGTTCTCATGACTATGCCTGCTTTTCAAGCAGTGACGTCCGTGGCTCCATTTTAACGGCTTGTTGAATGAAGATGTTGTGCCGCTGCCGGCCGTTTGCTTTCGGATGGCTCATGCCTGCCGCGAAGGTATGCAAAGCAATCGGGAGGATTGAAATCTTGAGGCTCGGATGCTGGCGGTAATTTCGAAATTTGTCGTTCGGTTGATATGATTCGGGTTCAGATACTCACTCACGCCGATGTACCGTTGAACGATGTGGTTTTATGACCGATGAACCAGGAACGCAGGAAGATTCGTTATCAGATGCAGAAGCCGCTGCGTTTGCGCAACGCATGAACGGCTGGCTGGGAACCATTCTGATGGTCCTGGGCTCGATCCTCGCCGTGCTGATTTTCTGTGATCGTGCTGAGATGCACTTGTTCGATATGCCGGTTTTTTGGCATCAAATGCGGCCCTTTCATCTGTTGGTGTGCCTGATGATTTTTGGGGGAGCGGCGGCGATGCTGAAGACGCCTCGTCCAGAGGCAGTTGCGGCACGGCGGATGACGATTCATTCGCCTTTCAGCCGGGTGCGTTTCTACACGCGTCAGGGATGCCACTTATGCGACGAAACACTGAGCATTCTGCGTGAAGAGGCCAGCCTGCCTGAAATTGAAATCATCGATATCGACAGCAACGATCAATTGCAGCGACAATTCGGCGAGTCTGTGCCCGTGATCGAAATTGATGGCAGGATTAGATTCAGGGGTGGAGTTCAGCCGCTGGCGCTCAGGCGGTTAATCGAAGGCACTTTGGCTCAGCAGTCACGCTCGTAGGTGGGACGGCGGACACGTACTCCGGGCTCCTGTGGGTCAGCGTATTTCCGAAATCAGACAAGTGTGAGCATTCATTTTCGAAGTTTCGGCATTGGGCTATACTTCGCGGACCCGTGGAATAAAGTCGCTTCGCTGGTGGCAATTCTGTCGAGCGGATCTGAGTCAATTGGTCGGGCGGTGCAGGGCAGGGTTCTGCTGAGCCGAAACAGGAACACTTTAAGATGAGTAATCAGGAAATCGACATTTCATCGTCACGAGTTCTGATTGCGGACGATATTCAGCAGAACCGCGAGCTACTGGAAGCTTACCTCGCAGACGAAGGGTACGATATCCTGATGGCCAATGACGGTCATCAAGCCATGCAAATGGTTGACGAACACCAGCCCGACTTGATTTTGCTAGACATCATGATGCCTCGCATGAGTGGCTACGAAGTGTGTGCTCAATTAAAAGCGGACCCGTCTCGACGCGCAATTCCGGTCCTGATTGTCACCGCATTAAATGAAATGGGAGATATCGAAAAGGCTGTTGAAGCAGGATGCGATGATTTCCTTACAAAACCAGTGAACCGGCTTGAATTGCGAACTCGCGTGAAGTCGTTGCTTCGCGTGCGACATTTGGCGAATGAACGGGACCGATTGCTTGCATATCTCGAGGAAATGGAGCATCGCGTTCTGAATGAACGGTCCTAGAAGATTTCGCCGGTGAACTCTTGCAGCGTTTCTTTTCAAAGACGTTTTAATTGTCCCGGCTATCACCGGAATTTCCGGAGACGACCTTCACTTTGGCTTCGAGGCGAAAAGACAAACAGCGACGAGGAAGATGCCTTGTGAAATCAGGGATTGGGTTGGTCTCCACGCGGAACGGCATTTCCGGGGCCTCTGAAAGTCGCGACGGAAATCGTTTCATAGCTCGACAGGACCCGGGCGTCGCAAAAATGCCTCCCTGAATCAATTCATCTGACTTTCTTGAGATCGTTGAAATCTTTTCAACGCCTGTCGTGCTGCAAATTCAGACGTTAGCTAATACTCAAACAGAATCGAACTCATTGCTCCATGTCCGATGCTCAACCGAAGGCTGGTAATGAACTGCCGTCAGCCCCGTCATTGCCGACGGAGTTCAACATCCCTGCTACTTTGCCTGTTGCGTACCTGCAGCCTCGCCGAGCCCAGCCATTTTTCGGGCGACATCCATGGGTGTTTCCGGGGGCGATTCGCGGGTTTGAAGACGGCGCCGGGAGTCCAGTTTCAGAAGACTCAATTCTTCCCGGCACACCTGTCCGTCTCCTGACGTCAGAAGGGAAGTTTATTGCGACCGGGCTCCACAACAACAACAGCAGAATTCGATTGCGTCTGTACACTTGGAACGAAGCCGAGATGCTGGCCGGAGACTTCTGGAAACAAAAAATTGAAACTGCGATTGCCGCTCGACGCGATCATTTTGACTTAGCCAGTGATCGAACAGGTTGCCGCCTTGTGTTCAGTGAATCGGATCAGTTATCCGGACTGACGGTTGATTGGTACGCCGGTTTTGCACTTGTGCAGTTTACCAGTCTGGCTCTTTATCAGCATCGGAAACTGATTATCGACGCCCTTCAGTCGTGCACTGACCCCCGCGGTATCTGGCTCCGCACGGAGAAAGGAATGCGCGAGGCAGAAGGACTGGAAGCTGTCGATGGGCTGATCGCAGGGCAGGAACCGCCACGTCCTCTGTTCATCGAAGAGCACGGTGTTCAGTATGGGGTCGATGTTCAGCAGGGGCAAAAAACCGGCTGTTTTCTCGATCAACGCGACAATCGATTGGCAGTGAGCCGTTTTACCAGGAACGCAAAGGTCCTGGACGCCTTCTGTTTCTCGGGAGGGTTCGGTATCACCGCCTTAAAATGTGGCGGTGCTGCAAATGTACTTGGGATTGATTCTTCCGACGCTGCGATCACTCTGGCAGCAGCCAACGCAGAACTGAATGGCGTTGCGGGGCATTGCCGCTGGATGAAAGCGGATGTCAAAAATGCTCTCGAAGAATTAGCGGGGCAGGGCACAACCTTCGATGTCGTCATTCTGGACCCACCTCGCATGGCTCGAACCCGCGGTGGGATCGAACGAGCATTGAATGGCTATCTGCGTCTGAACATGCAGGGGATGCAAGTACTGAAACCTGGTGGGATTCTTGTCACATGCAGCTGTTCCGGGCTGGTTGCGCGGGAAGAATTTCGAGAAATGCTTGCAGAGGCCTCCCGTCAAAGTCGGCGGGCCGTGCAGATATTGGAAACGCATGGCCAACCAATGGACCATCCGGTAATGCCGACCTGCCCGGAAACTGAATATTTGAAAGTTTTCGTCTGCCGCGTTTTGTAATTTGTCCCGGCAGCCGAACTATTGCTGTGAAGGTGTTTTGATTTGTCGGGACACCACAGCATCCAGTTCACTCAATCCTCGGGTAGCGTCAACTTCGTAGAATCCTGCGTGATAGTGCGCTATCGTGCCGTCTCGCCCAATGACAATCCAAAGCGGCAGGTTGCCATTGGCGTCTCGTGGATCACCGAGAGCACGAAGGAGTGACCCGTCGTCGTAACCGATGGGATAGGTGATGTTCATGAATTCGGCCAGTTTCCGAGCCGCCCGTTTACCGCGAGACACTCCATCAGCCGTTTGCAGGTCCGCTCCGACGGCAACACCCACGACCTGAACTCCAAGCTTCTTTCGCTGATTGAATAAAAAGTCCAGATATCCTGTTTGGCCATACGGCTCCGCGAGCGGCTGGTCTTTGTAGTCCCAAAAGTGCAGGATGACGATTCGCCCCAGCAGATCCTGAGAATCCAGGGTTCCACCTGAGACAACGTTGAGCGAAAAGTCGGGGGCACGGGAGTTCAGTATCTCTCCGGCTCTCATCGTGGACGCCGCAATTCGCGTTTTTTCGGATTTCAGGCTGGATGTCAGTCGAAGTACAAGTTCCTGAAGTGGCGTGCCCTCAGAAAGCTGATGAAGTGTGGGTTGCACCTGAGCAGTCAGATCCGCCTGGCGTGGTGAGAGTTGTTTTAGCTGGGTATCCGGTCTTCGACCGAGGTTTTTCTGAAGTTGCAGCAGGAGTTCCATGACATTCCGTGTCCTGGCGGCGATCTCCTGCGGGAGTGTCGTCTGCCTGGTTTGGCGGATCTTCAGCAGAAACCGGTCCCCGCGGCCCATGAAAACATCTGCTTCAGCCTGCCACAACACTCCGGTGCTTCTGTCGACAAGTAATGACTGCTTTCTGCCCCGCTTCTCCGACGCTTCGATGAACCAACAGTCCTGCCCGGCTTCTCGACGAGGTTCCAAAATAGTGAGTTTCCATCCGTCAATCTCCCAAGAGGTGCCGATCCCGGCGTCATTCAGCAACTGCACATGAAGAAATGGCAGAGAAATGGAGTAGTCGTGACCGTCGTAGTTGTAAACAATATGTGGAACAGGGCCAGAGGATTCGCTTCCCGTATTGAGCCTGCCAAAACTTTCCGGCCATCCGCACCCAGTCCCGGCGTCATCGAGGACATGGAAGAAACTGTTTTCGGCGGAATTCAAAAGGGATGATTCGAAGCGACGAATGATGTCTCCGTCTCCGCGCCCTTGTAACAGTGTTCCACTGAATCGAAACAGAAATTGATCCGAGGCTGGTTCATCGGCCTCAGCAATTTGTGACGACGTCACCAGTGAAAATGTGACCAGTGAAAATATCACCAGGGAGTGTGTCAGAAACGCAGTCAATCTCATGAGTCCTGCAAACGTTCGACGTCGATCCGCACGGACGCTTAAACCATCGTGATTCAAATCCAACACTCTTGTAACTCCGGTCCAGGGACTGATTCTCGAGGTCTTGCAGGGGCTTCAGGCGTGAAACGGGTTCCTGCGCTTCAGGGTGAAGTCGGGAAGAAACGGATTCTCAGACAAATCCTGAGGCGTTTCTCGCTGCAACACGTGTTGTATTCTGGCAACAGATCGATACAAGAGTCGTCCAGTGCCGATTCTGTGTGCCGAAAAATAATGGTGGGACTATCTCAGATCGAACTCCGACACACAATTGCAGGTGTTCAGAATTATGCTCTTGCAAGAGGCTCAGTCATGCGGTGGGATTCAAAAAAAAACAAAGGCTCATTACGCTTCACTGTTGCATTCTGTCTCGCAGATGCCTTCGATTGACATCAGGCTTGCAAACGTTTGCGGCGGCGGGCCGCTGCTCCGCGCACTGCGAAAAGAAGTAAACATCATATTCATAAGAACCAGCCAGACGAATGAAGCTGTCAGCTGAGGAGTTTAGTCGTGTCTGATGCACAAAATAAAGTTGGCACTTACGAGCTGAAGAACTGCATTGCCAGTGGTAAGACAACCCAGATTTGGGAGGTGACGGAGAACGGGACGCTCTCGTTTGCGATGAAGTTGATGCTGGAAGATGCCCGGAAGAAGCCCGAAGAAAAGGCAATCCTTAAGCACGAGTTCAAGGTCGGGAAAAGCTTCGACCACCCATCCGTGATCCGGTTTCACAAGATTGAAGTCAGCCGCGATCACGCGTTCTTTATTATGGACTTTTTCCGTGCGCCCAGCATGAAGGTTCAGATTGCGACAAATCTGCCTGACGTGCAGAGTCGATTTGCCAGGATCGCTGAATCGATCTGCACTGCGATGACGCATGTCCATGAAAAGGGGTGGCTGCATCGGGATATCAAGCCGGAGAATATTCTGGTGAACAAGACCGGAGAAACTCGCGTCGTCGACTTCTCCCTGGCGTCAAAAATTGCAAAAGGGCTTGGGAAGCTGGTTGGGGGCAAATCAAAGATTATTCAGGGCACAAGGACATATATCGCTCCGGAAGTAATTATGCGAAAGCATGTCGATGAAAGGACTGATATATATAGCCTTGGTGTTACGCTGTTTGAGCTTGCTACTGGTGTGCCACCTTTCGCGGGCCTGGATCCCAATGATCTGCTGAAGAAACACTTGTCGGAGGCACCAGCACCCCCTTCGGCAATTAACAGCAATGTAACTCCCGAGCTGGATCAGGTGTTATTGAAAATGATTGCCAAGAAACCTTCCGATCGATACGCAGATATGCGTGAAGTTCAGACAGCCCTGAAGGCTGTGCGTTGCTTTAAAGAAGACCCGGCTGAGTTGTATGGACGCTCTATTCGCGAAGCGAAGGAACAGGAAACGCTGAGTGTTGATAAACGACTCGACAGTCGTGCAGACGCGGACCGGACTGCGATGGGCGTCGCGGCTCCTGCTAAACCGACGAAAGGTAAGCGAAAAACGGCGGCGATCGGGAAACTGGATCCTGTCGTGAAAAAAGGTGCTCCGGCGGGTCATCCAGGGCAGCAGCAACCGGGAATGCCTCAGCCAATGATGGCACCTCCGATGATGATGCCACCGATGATGATGCCTCAGCCAATGATGATGCCACCGATGATGATGCCGCCCGGTGCGATGCCACCGGGAGCGATGCCACCGGGAGCGATGCCACCCGGTATGACGCCACCGCAAATGCCTCAGCCCGCAATGCCGTCCGGTGGTATGCCGCCGCAGATGCCTGCTCCGGTTACGCCCCAGGTTGGTGCTCCTCAAATGCCCGTGCCCGATCAGATTCAGGCACCGCCCCCAAATTCACCGACACCCGAACAGGCTACTTCGGCTTCAACGCAGGAAAATGACGCAAAGAATGAAAGTGATCAGGCCGTCCGGAGTATTCGCTTGCCGCTGGAGCGTCCGAAGGCACGGGGACACATGTCCGACGCCGACGAGGATCTGGATTTCATGACTGAGCTGCCCGACATCATGTAATGCCAGTTTGTGGAAGATTGTCGTCAAGGAAAAAGGGGTTCTCATTTTCCGTTTCGGATACCTGTGGTTTTCAGACGGAGTCAAATTGCGTAAAAGACGCACAACTTCGCTGGTGGGCAGCCTTTCTGCAAAAGCTGTCGACTGCGTAAATTCCCTGCGTGATTTGACCTGAAAATAAAGAACTTCTGCGATGCCATCCGTTCACCAGCTGCCTTTTGAGAAGCCGCTTTACGAGCTTGAAGAGCGCCTGCAAAAGCTCGAAGCTCAATCCGATCCATCCCCGGCGGAAAAAGAGAGCATGCGGCGTATGAGGGTGGAACTCACGCAAATGACGCGTGAACGCTATCAAAACCTCGATGCCTGGCAGATCGTCCAGGTTTCGAGGCATCCCGAGCGGCCTCAGACCCCGGATTACCTGGAACTGGTTTTCGATGAATTTGTCGAACTGCATGGCGACCGGTCGTTTGGCGATGACCGTGCGATTGTCACCGGTTTCGCCAAGCTCGCTGGTCGAAAAGTGATGTTTGTTGGCCATCAGAAGGGGCGAAACCTGAAAGAGCGGAATGAATGCTCGTACGGCTGCGCGAATCCTGAAGGTTACCGAAAGGCCATGCAGAAAATGGAAATGGCTGCCCGATATGGGCTGCCAATCGTTTGTTTGATTGATACGCCTGGCGCGTATCCCGGGATTGGCGCTGAAGAACGTGGTCAGGCCTACAATATCGCAGTCAATCTCCGTGACATGTCTACGTTGAACGTCCCGATTATTTGCGTGGTGATTGGTGAAGGCGGATCTGGTGGCGCGCTTGGGATTGGAGTGGGCGACCATGTGGCGATCCTTGAATACGCCTATTATTCCGTGATCAGTCCCGAAGGCTGCGCCGGGATTCTCTGGAAGCATGGTCGGCATGCGGATAAGGCTGCACGCGCGTTGCGGTTCACAAGCAAGGATCTGCTTGAACTGGGGATTGTTGACGAGGTGATTCCCGAGCCATTGGGCGGGGCTCATCGCAACCACTTCAAGATGGCAGCCACATTGAAAGGGTGTCTGGTCGAAGCGCTGAATTCGCTGGATCAGGTTCCGGCTGGCGAGTTGGTTGAGCGTCGCTACCAGCGATTCCGGAAGATCGGTGTCTTCGAGGAATCGGGCCCGCTGCCAGCGTGATCCACGCTCCCGATTGGATCCCGCTGCAAGTGCGATTCAGGGCTCAATGTTCGTCGCTCGGCCGAGTCGCTGCGGTGCGGGCAGGGGCGTGGTGCCGTCAGATTGCCCAGGCGAGTTCAGTGCTGCTGATTGATGATGGAGATGGCTGTAAGCATTCGACTGCAGTCCGTGGCCCGGCGTCTTTAGTGACCGTGAATTCGGGTACCCACAACGTCCGATAATGTCCGTTATGTTAGGTTAAGGCGAAAAAACGCCGTTTTTTTGGGGGGTGTCTTGCCCCCTTTCTGTGACCACCGTTCACAGCTGTGACAGCTTCCAGGGGTTCCATCGAATGAAACTTCGGTCGCATTCTGGTCTGTTTTGTCAGGGTGTTGAGCGATGTCTCGAAAGAGACGACTCAACGTATTGACTGGCTGAGTCTGGTTCGAAGCTGTCGGTCCAGCTGGTCAATTGAGTAACCGGATTGATTGAGTTGCCGAAGGATCCTTGTGTCAATTGGTGTGTTCACATTAGTGCCGGGGTCCGGATCGTTTTGCAGTAGCATCACATCTGCATTCCAGTCTTCCAGCACGCGTCGCTGAACGATCTGGGGAACACCTGCCAGGTATTCTTTTGTCTTGGCGACGATCGTGTCACGGCTTCCGTAGATACTGGCAATCTGATCAAGGAGCAGTCCATCCGTTCGGGAGAGTTGAGCCTGATCTGGTGTCCCGGTCCCCTGCCCGCTACCGAAAGCTCGCACAAAGCTGTCGAGGATATTGCCTGCGTTCTGGGGAACGCTGTTGCTGATCTGTTGAAGCAGTTGTTGCTTCTGTTCGGGGGTTGAGTTCTTCAGGACATCCATAGTTCGGGATGTGAGATCGTCTCGAAGATTACCGGGGAGTTCGCGGAGCAATTGGTCGAGACTGGGGTCATTTCGCGATACTGCTGAGCCTCCTGAAGCCGCATTACCCGGATTTGTAATTCCGTTCAGTACATCGCCCCAGCTTTGTTGTCCGGACGATTCGGGGCTTGTCTCCCCTGCTCCGCTCCACTCCTCTCCGAACGGTGGCGCATCCGGAGTTCGGGGCTCATCCGGAAGCTGCGGATTTCCCAACTCCCTGTTAAAGCGGTTCACAATGTCTTTCACAGTATCAGCGGCGCCTTCGGGAACCAGCGGAATCAACGGATCAATGTGGTGAAGCAGCTGAGCCGCCACGTACGCAGACTTGGTGTTGCTGATGATGGGCCGCAATGACTGAGACAGGGTTAATCCAAAGAACATGACTGTCATACAGATGATCAGTCCCTTGAGACCGCCGAGTAATGCTCCCAGATGCCGGTCAAAGTCTTTGAGCTTCATTTTCTCCAGCCAGGTGGTCAGCATGCCGGCGGCCACAAATGACACCAGACAGAGGCCCAGGTAAACGATTGCCATGGCAATCCATTTACGGAGGGGCTGGTCAACGGCGATTGCTGGTTCCACGGCAGGCGCTAGTTCGCCGGCAAACTTGAAGCACAGCACCAGAGCAACAACCCAGGCTGCCTGCGCAACGAGACCTTTCGTGGCACCCTTCCAGGCGCAGAAAATCAACGTCGCAAGGACGGCGATGTCGAAAAGTTGTGAGGAGTCCATGGAATTCCACCGGTACAAACGTAGGCGCGGTTCACGACAAGCCCGGCAGAGTATAGGGGCTGGGGTGGATTGCAGGAAAGGTCGGTTCGGGAGGGCTAAGTGTCCGGATTTCGCGGGCAATGATCGAAATCAGGCGGTTTGCCGATGGGTTGGGGTAGCGACAAGCCCGCACCCTGCGTCGGACCTGCGATGGTTCAGAATTGCTTCTGGCTGTCCAGCAGCAATGTGACCGGGCCATCGTTGACAAGCTTCACTTCCATTTGAGCCTGGAAGGTTCCCGTTTCGACCCGAATTCCCTGGCCCTGAAGTTCAGCAACTACGCTCTGATACAGTGAGATGGCTTTTTCCGGCCGGGCCGCTGCGACGAAGCTGGGCCGCCGCCCTTTTCGACAGTCACCGTAAAGAGTGAATTGGCTGACGACCAATACCGCGCCATCAACTTGTTCGAGGGACAGATTCATCTGTCCGTTCTGGTCTTCAAATACTCGGAGGCCTGCAATCTTACCAGCCGTCCAATTGACGTCCTCCTGAGTGTCCGACTCTGATACTCCCAGCAGTACCAGAAAGCCGCGACCAATTTCACCAACTGTTTGACCGTCAACCAATACTGACGCTTGACTCACTCGTTGAACGACAGCTCGCATATTGTCCTGCTTTTATCTTTGTCTACTTTTCTGCGGTTCGTGTCCCGCGACGCGCATACCGCTTGGCAATGCTGCGATAAGAAGCGTCACGGCGTGGCTGTGGGCTTTTGATTCAGTTTGAAAACCGATGTGCTTCGAGTCCACTCAGGGAAACAGGTGACGGTCGGCTCTGGAGCAGTTCTCTCAGAATCATACTGGTGCCGATGGACATCTGCAGGCCCGATCGAAAGTGGCCCGTACCTGCAAACAAATTGTTGAACTGAGGGAACGCACCAATGAGCGGCAATTCGTCGATGGATGCTGGTCGCAGCCCTGACCAGCACCTCACAACCTCTGCTTCCCGGAGGGCAGGGCACAGCATCTCTGCCAGTTGAATCAGCGACCGAACTCCTTCTGCTGTGTTGCGTTTTTCAAATCCTGCGTCTTCCTGGGTGGAACCGACGAGAACTAATCCGTCATCTCGGGGAACGATGTATCGCCTTCCGAGTTCGACGACCGATGGAATTGGCTTTCCATGGTTTCGCAACAGTACGATCTGACCCCGGACAGGTTTTACAGGCACCTGAATCTCAAGCTGATTCAGCAAGCCGGCTGACCATGCTCCCGCCGTTATACAGACTTTTTCAAACGAGAAGCTGCACTTCGCACTTTGTATCTGAGCGATCCGGTTTCCATCGTGAATGAACCGAATATCACCCACGTTTTCGGCAAACTGGACGCCGACGCGCTGGCAGGCAGAGTACAGAGCTTTCAGGTGACGTGGGTTTCGAACTTGTGCAAAGTCGGGAAGAAACAACGCCTCGGTGAATGAAAGGCTTGCCGCACCACATCGTTTTTCAATTCCGGCTGCATCCAGAGTTTCGATGCGGAGCCGTTCGCTGTTCCACATGGCTGCCGAACCCTGAGATTCGGCATCTGTTTCGGCGCAGAACTCGACGGCACCACAAACTCGGTGACCGTTGTCGATGCCAGTTGTTTCTCTCAGTTCGACGGAGAACTCTTTCCACAGTTCCGCGCTGTATGAACGCAGCCTTGCTTCCGGAGTGGCTGCATATGGCAAGTTGCCGGGCGGCAGCATTCCAGCGCCGGCCCACGATGCCTCCCGGCCTGATTCCTGACGGTCACAAACAAGGACTGACACGCCATCCTGTGCAAGCTTGAGTGCGGTGGTCAGTCCGATCACGCCACCACCAACAATCAGGACATCGCTGCAGACATTGCTCCTGGTCACTGCCTTCACTTCGTTCCTATACAAAACAGTGATTCCTGACGACTTCCGCTCTTGCTGCTTGCCACCCGGATAAAGGCACGCCCGTCAAGAAAGACAGGAGTCGCAAATGATTCGTCACCGAGTTGGTTTTCCGCAATCAGCTCAAACTTTTCGGGTGAGGCTTTGAAAACGTAGGTGGTGCCAAGCTCGTTGCTGGCGTAGATCAGTCCATCGACGAGCACGGGTGATGCAGAAACGGGTCCACGCTGTCTGGACTTCCACATTTCCCGTCCGGTGGCTGCTTCCCAGCAGAAGAAGATGCCCTGGTCATTAAATGCATACACATAACCGTCTGAGATCAGCATCGACTGTTCGTAGCATTTGACGTTGTTTTTCCACAGGATCCTTCCACTGCCATCTGCTGCAACGGCAACCGTTTCGGCTTTGGGGTAACCACCGCTTGCAAAGGCTACGTTGTTATCCCAGATCGCGGTTCCACAGGTCGCGTGTGTCAGGCAGGGGACACTCCAGAGAGGCTGACCATTGTTCGGATCGTAGGCTGAAAACTTCTCGAATCCACTCAGCAAAAGCTGTTCTCGGCCTGCGACGTTGGCAACGATGGGAGATGACCAGACCAGTCCTTTGGGCATATCCCGGGACCAGACATCCTTACCGGTCTTCAGGTCCAGGGCTTTCATCCATGAAATCGTATCGCAGTTTCCTGTGATGATGAGCGTATCCTTGTAAATCGTCGGTGATGCTGCGTAACCGTATTCGTACATCTTCGGGTCAAATCCGCCGACATCCCTCTTCCAGACGATTTTTCCCGCAGCATCCAGAGCTGCGGCTTCCAGTTTGCGGTGGTGGTTGAAGACTGCAAAGAACAGCGTACCATCGCTGGCAACCGTCGAGGATGCATGCGTGTTCTTGTTGTGTAGTTTTGGGAAACCACCCTGAGAAACAGGTGTGATCCATTTTTGTTTGCCGCTCTCTCGATCAAAGGCGATCAATCCCTGAACCTGCGCTTGTTCATCCGCCGTGGTCAGCACAATCAGGTCACCCACGATGGTTGGCGACGAATGACCCCGACCAGGAATGTCCGTCTTCCAAATGACGTTTTTCGTGGAGCTCCATTCGATTGGAGCACCCTGCCCTGTTCCGGCAATACCGTTGCCGGATGGTCCCCGCCACTGCAGCCAGTCCGATGCAGCTGCTGCATCGCTCCAATTCAGCGTTGGTGCCAAAGTCAGAAGCATGAGAGAGTGGAAGACGGCAGTGAACGAAAGCAACCGACGCATGACGGACCTCAATGACGGAAAGACAGCGGCACGGGGCAACTATTGGCCAACAAAATGGAGTCTGTCAGTTTCAGGCTCTTGCCGCAAGGACAAGCATCACATTAGAGACAGGGGCCGCTATGGCGGGAACTTCGTCAACCCGCCTACGCTTCAGATTCGATTTCAGTGTGTTCCTGTGGATGCAAAAGGGCTCGACTTCCTCGCGAAGCCGAGCCCTGAGTTTCAGCAATCTGATGTTTTGCAGCAGGATCAAACCTTGCCGAAGATGGTATTGCCGGTGCTCTTCAGTTCATTGCATGCGCGGACCATTCGGGCGGCGACGCCGGCTTCAGCCAGTTTCAGATAAGTTCGCGGGTCATAGGCTTTCTTGCTGCCAATTTCACCGTCAACCATCAGCACTTCGTCATAGTGCTTCAGCATGAAGTCGACAACAGGTCGAGTAAACGCGTATTGCGTATCTGTGTCGATATTCATTTTGATCACACCGTAATCCAGTGTCTCCTGAAGCTGATGGGCTGGCGTTCCGGAACCACCGTGGAATACCAGATCGAATTCCGCATCCGCGCCGTATTTCGCGGTCACAGCAGTCTGACCGTCTTTCAGGATTTCTGGTTTCAGCTTCACGGCGCCGGGCTTGTAGTGGCCATGCACATTGCCAAAGGTGGCAGCGAACATGAATCGACCGATGCCGCTGAGCGCTTCATGTACCGCAACCATGTCTTCCGGAGTTGTATAAAGCTTGTCATTAGCCACATCGGAATGGTCGATCCCGTCTTCTTCCCCGCCAACGACTCCGGCCTCGACTTCCAGAATGATCTCGTTTTCGACGCAAAGCTTCAGCAGGTCCTTCGCGATCTCCATGTTCTTGTCCAGCGGTAATTCCGAGCCATCGAACATGTGCGAATTGAACAGGTTGCCCTGCCCTGCAGCTCGGCGAGCAGCCGTCGCGGCGATCAGTGGCTTCAGGAAGCTGTCTACCTTCTTTGGCTGGCAGTGGTCTGTGTGCAGTCCAATCAGGATGTCATATTTTTCGGCAAGCCGGTGAGCGGCTTCTGCCAGAACGATGACTCCATGAACCGAATCCTTGATATTCAAACCGGACGCGAATTCGCCAGCGCCGGTTGAGAACTGGATAATGCCGTCAGACTTGGCGTCAGCGAATGCCTTCAAGGCTGCGTTGATGGTTGCAATCGAAGTAACGTTGATTGCCGGGTACGCATATCCACCCTTCTGAGCGGCATCCAGCATGGCGGCGTACTGTTTTGGCGTTGCGATTGGCATTTGAGAAAGGCTTTCTAAAAATCTTTTCCTGTGAACAAAGTCTTTAAGCCGAGAAGGTTACCGACTCCCTGCCCTGCTGCAAGGTCTGCCCCGGTTTCCCGCGTTTGTTGGCAAAGTTATCGAGTTCCTGAGAAAATGAGCCGGGATTCAGCGAGCATTCCAGCCGTCGAAAGCATGAAAGAGGCCGCAGTTCACCCTGATGCGGTGAAGCGGCCTCTTACCATTCAACAGTACATTTTCCATCAGCGTGACGGAAACTATTCCTCGGCAGCGGCGGCTGTTTCTTCGACAACCGGCCCGACTACGTTTTTCAGTTCGAGGATCTTCTGCTTGATTTCTTTGGCGATCTCAGGGTTCTCCTCGAGGAAAATTCGAGCCCGGTCACGCCCCTGGCCAATCTTTGTGCTGCCGTAGCTGAACCAGCTTCCGCTTCGGTCGATGATTTTGTTTTCCACTCCAAGGTCCACAAGGTCCGCCTCAAAGCTGATGCCGTGCGTGTTGTACATGTCGAATTCAGCAACTCGAAATGGCGGCGCTACTTTGTTCTTAACGATCTTTGCACGCATTCGAATTCCAATTTGAGTTTCGCCATCCTTGATCGAGCTGATTCGGCGAACGTCAACTCGACATGAACAGTAAAACTTCAGTGCTTTGCCCCCGGGAGTCGTTTCCGGGCTGCCGAACATCACGCCAATCTTTTCACGCAACTGATTGATAAAGATGACGGTTGTCTTTGCACGCGAAATTGCTCCCGTCAGTTTGCGCATCGCCTGGCTCATCATGCGCGCCTGCAACCCGACGTGACTGTCTCCAATCTCACCATCCAGTTCCGCCTTCGGGACCAGGGCTGCAACTGAGTCGACGACGATGATGTCCACCGCATTGGATTTCACAAGCATTTCAACAATTTGAAGCGCTTCTTCGCCGTAAGAAGGCTGGCTGACAAGCAGGTCGTCCAGATTCACGCCTATCTTTCGCGCCCAGGAGGGATCGAGAGCGTGTTCGGCGTCGATGAAGGCAGCAATGCCCCCCTCCTTCTGAGCGCTGGCAATTGCGTGTAGAGCCAGTGTCGTCTTACCGCTCGACTCCGGACCATACATTTCGATGATTCGTCCACGAGGAAAACCGCGTCCACCCAGCGCCAGATCCAGCGACAACGCGCCGGAAGGAATTCCCGGGATACCGGCCGTGGATTCGGCCGAATCCAGCTTCATGATGGAGCCCTTGCCGAACAGCTTTTCAATCTGACCGACGGCATTGTCAAGCATCGCCGAATGATCGTCAGTCGGCGCGGCCTTTTGAGTAATTGCCTTTGACTTGGACCGAACTGCCATGACATTCATCCTTCTTCGAAACGGGCTTTAGAGTCTGTGCGTCATTCATGCAATGTGCACATCGTGGGAGACCAGCATTGCAATAGTCAATTGAGCAGGAGGCTGATGTTTCGTCTGTCGATGCAATTCACACGCTGATCACAAGTGCGGGCGGGATCAATCCCGATCGCAAGGGACAGCTCGACATCACGACCAGGTTCGGCCACCTGCGGCGGAAGTTTAGTGAATTCGGGCTCTTCAGGGAACCTGGCGAGCCGCCTTATTTGTGATCGCTGTTCTGCGAGATTTGTCGGAGATGGTCCCAGGTAAATAAACCACTGTCATGGCCATCTGACCAGCGGAACTTCATGGCATAGTTCCCCGCAAGGGCGACATCGACAAGGTCCAGATCCGCCGGAATGGTCAATGGGTCCAGCAATTGTTTGCCGGTAAATTCGTCTACGCAAACTGCGCAGCGGCAATGCTGTCGAACGTACTGGAATGGCAGTTGCGAAATGTCGTCCGGGCTCCAGATCAATTCCAGGACACGCTGCTGTTTGTGCACTTTGATATTTGATGGTGATTGCATGGACGCAGATTAGACACTCGGTGGCAAGTCGTAAACGGACCTCGAGTCGTGTCCTGCGAATTCTCGAAGCAGCAGATTCCGCATGGTGGCCGTTCTTGCAGTTGCCACTGACGACCGTGAGAATGCCCGGAAAGTTTGTTCGGCGTTCCTCCCCTGACTTTCAAGCTACGGGATCTCCAATGCACCTCCCCCTGCCCTGTTCCATGTTGCACTCAGAATTTCACCCCGGCAAAGTTGCTGCAGCCTTCATTGCCGCGATGGTTCTCCGTTGGCGACATGTTTCGAATGCAATCGTCCATACGATTTTCATCCTGGGCCTTACGGTGCCGTCTGTCGAAGCATCCACCCTGATCTATGCGGGGCGACTAATTGATGGACAATCCGATACGGAACGTGTTGCGGTTACGATCGTCGTCGATGGAAACAGGATTGCCCGCATTGCGGACGAATACGTGCCACCGACAAATGGCGACGTCGTCCTGGACATGAAGTTGTACACTGTGATGCCTGGTCTGATGGACATGCATACCCATCTGATGTCGCAGCATTCGAAGGATTCCTATACCGAACGATTCTTTATGGAAGAATCTGACTACGCACTTCGATCCACAATGTTTGCCCGCGCGACACTGATGGCTGGCTTCACAACCGTGCGCGATCTTGGCGATAACGGGATTAATTCTGTTTCTCTTCGCAAGGCCATTCAGGAAGGTTGGATTGTTGGTCCTCGAATCTACACCAGTGGCAAATCGCTGGCGACGACTGGTGGTCATGCCGATCCGACGAATGGCTTGCGTGGCGACTACAAGCGTGATGCGGGGCCATTGGAAGGCGTCATCAATGGACCGGATGATGCCGCGAAGGCTGTTCGCCAGCGTTATAAGGACGGTGCCGATCTGATCAAACTGACCGCGACGGGCGGCGTGTTAAGTTTGGCTGCCAACGGTCAGAATCCCCAGTTCACTGAAGAAGAGCTGGAGGCCATTGTCCTGACGGCAAGAGACTATGGAATGGCAGTGGCCGTTCACGCTCACGGATCAGAGGGGATGAAACGAGCGGTTCTGGCAGGTGTCGATTCCATCGAGCACGGGACATTCATGACTCCCGAAGTCATGGAGCTGATGAAGGAACGCAACACGTTCTGGGTTCCAACACTGATGGCTGGCGAATGGGTGGCGAAGAAGGCGGAAGAACCAGGATATTTTCCTGAGGTTGTCCGGCCCAAGGCTGCCAGTATCGGCCCGGCGATGAAAGACACATTTCGCAAGGGTCGCGCTGCGGGTGTTCGGATCGCGTTCGGAACAGATTCCGGCGTTTCACGGCACGGTGAGAATGCACGCGAATTTGAATTGATGGTTGAAGGTGGAATGTCACCGATGATGGCGATTCAGTCTGCCACGATGTCTGCCGCGCAATTGCTGCGAGTCGACGATAAACTCGGCAGCATTGCTCCTCAAAAACTGGCCGATATCATCGCCGTCGAAGGCAATCCAGTCTCCGACATCAGGGCCATGCACAATGTGGTTTTCGTAATGAAAGACGGCGAAGTATTCAGGAAGCCATAGTTACTCACAACCTTCCTCCCTTCAACGTAAAATGAGGAACGGAGATTCTGCCTGTTCACCTTCGCGAATGGATGTGCCTTTGCCGCAGAGGAAGCAATCGTCAGGTTGTCGGGCAGAATTTTGTGTAAGCCCGGCAGTCAGGAATCTGCTTCGAGTTCTGATGCATGCAGGAAACGAGTGCACAAGTGTCTTAGGTCGCTATAAGACATCCGGGAGTCCTGTTTCCGTTGCTATTAGTCGTAAATATTCACTTGTATTCACCGGTCCATCAAAGTTCTTTCAGGGGGCTCACCTATGTCGACATTCCATCATAAGATTCTTGGAGACTTCACGTTCGATGAAAATGACGAAGACCCTCGCTGGGTTGCTCAGTGTGAATTTCCGGCGTTTGCCGCGTTCAAGTATTCCTCAAACGGCCGTGTCAGCCGAAGGAGAAAGATCCCCGTTGCCGTCTATGGCGAGATGGTCCCGCCGAAGGATGCAATCAGTGTGCTGATGACCATCCGGAAGTCGCAGAAGAAACTGGTTGAGGGAATCTGCAGGGCCTTTTTTCGAGACCTCCATCAGCAAGGCTACGAGGATCTGTCAGCTTTGGAAGAAGATTATGGAATGTGGTGGAGTCGAGACCCCGTCGCGGTGGCATTGAGCTGCCGGGAAGTACTGCTCAAGCGTCTAAAGAGGGATCGAATCTGGCAACCGGAAGATCTGTTCGCCGTCTTGTACGAACCGAGCATCGAAATCTATCCGGACTCAGACGAATCCGGTGAGGACTGCCCGAGAACACTGATTGATTTTGGAGCCGAATTCGAACAAGAACATGGCGTCAGTGTTTTGACTGATGGCAAATCCGTCCTCAATCTCGGCTACTCCGGTGAGGCATAAATGAAGGGAGGTGATGATCCACCGTTATCTTCAAACGATCGTTCAGGATAGGGAGTGTATTGCTACTCCTCGCCGTTTACGAACTCGCCGAATATCGAAGGCAGCCAGTCCAATCAAGGCTGTTGGAAACATGGCTGGATACGGCACTGCGGCTGCACCACTGTGAAAAAAGGCCGAAATTCGGCATATGTTTTGGCCAGGTTCGATTCATTGAAGATCGGCGTCAGCTGGATCGTGCGTCCCGGGTCGGCAAGAATCTGTCTCACCGAACCGTCTTCGCAGATTCGCATGAGAAACTTGAATCTGAGAGACGGGAACGTCGTCGGCGATTGCCCGGTTCAATTGCCTGAGGCAGGATTCAGGTTGCCTGAGGCAGGATTCAGGTTGCCTGAGGCAGGATTCAGATAGGATTGGTGCTCGATCAGTTCACTATCTTCCGGAAAACTCAGTCCAGCATGCCAGATGCTTTCAGGACGGTTCGTTGTACTGCCAGATCGTGGCTGTAGGAAAAGTCGCAGGCCTTCTCTTCCCGAACGATCGCCGCCATGTCTGCCGCGTCGCCAACATAACGAGCGTACTTTGGCAGTGTGACATCCTGATATCCGCGTTTCCAGGGATCATGGACCTCTGCAAGTGCCATACGAACGGTTGGGTTGTCCAGCGGCTGGATATGGAAAGTCCCCCTGGTGCCACAGACCGTCAGGTGGCGTCTTTGACCGCCATCGATTTCGATCGCAGACGAGCGGACCGTCGCTGAGGCGCGGGGATAGTCAAATAAGGCAATGACATTGTCGGCCAGTCCGTCAACTGCGGTTGTTGATCGTTTTACGTTTGACGTGACAGATGATGGTTCACCCAGAATGCCTACCACCAGATCGGTGATGTGACATCCCAGTTCGAACATAATGCCACCACTGAATTCGGCCAAAGCTTTGCGGCTGGCAGCTGGTACTACCTTGCTCATCACAGTGTGAACTTCAAATATCTCACCAAGCCATCCATTCCTGAGCAAATCACGCAGCAGTAAGACTGCTGGGTTGTATCGATACATATAACCCATCTGAACTATCAGATTGCGGGCTTCGGCTCGCTTTAACAGCGACTCATATTGCTGCAGACTGGAGCCAGCGGGTTTGTCCAGATGAATATGCTTTCCCGCGTCGATGCATACGTCCGCGGTGTCGAGCAGATTGCGGACTTCTGTCTCGACCAGCACAACCTGCAGGTCGGGCTGATTCAGAAGTTGCTCCTGGGTCATCCAGGTCAGGTCCTGATAAGGTGACTGATTCTGCGCGGCTTTTCGCCGCTCCTCGTTTGGTTCGACGATGCCAACGACTTCGTAATCCGGTGACGAACGATATACGGACAGCTTGTTTGCATGCGCGTGCCCCACACCAATTTGCCCGACCCGAATGCGTGGCTTTGGCTTCGATCTCGAATCATCGGAAGCGAAGGCATTCGGGACAACTGATCCAGATACTGCTGCCGCGCTGCCAGCGGCCAGCAGATTGAGCATTTGTCGGCGGGATTGAGTCATCGTTTAGTGAACTCCTGCTTCGGCTGTTGCGGGGGCAAGTTGAGTCAGGTTCTTTTCTTCCAGCTGGGCATAACAATCCGGCAGGTCAAACTGTTCCAGTACATTTGGCAGAAGTGCTGACAGTGGCCAGCGATAGTCTCTGGATTGAGCGATTTCAGAATAGGAGGTCAACGCGTGTTTCAAAGTGACCTGCGTGACCTGGTCCGACAACACCGATGCAAACGTTCCGCAGAGCGCGCCCCAGCCTTTGGCGACCAGATGTACTTTTGTGTGACCATTTGATTTCAGCCATTGCAGCGCACGAAGGACATCAAATGTCTTTTGTCCAAGGTATGGGCGATCAAGCATCAGGCTGTGAATTGCGTAAAAGTAATCGTTGCCATAGGCGCTGTGGAATGAATTCGGATCGCAGGTGTCGGGCATCGATTCTCCAATTCCCCGGACGTCACATGCAAAAAACGGAATGTCAGGCTGGGCCGCCATCACGTCGCGAATCAGCGGTTCTTCGCGAAGTTCGGAATCGCTCGACAGGTGAGCGATGTAGAGAATTGCTGTATCACCCGCCACCGGAACTCGAGAATACCATCGCTCACTCGTCAGCCGGTAGCAAATTGTCTGGATGCCCGGTTCACTTTCCACAGTGTAGGCCACCGCCGCAGGCATCGGATAGCCGCGTGAATTCAAGTGTCGCCAGATTCGATAGTCGGGCGGTGTTGCTGGAAGCACCGGCAGCCTCAGCACATCTGTAATGGCCGCCTTCAATGCATCGCCACGAAGGGTGCTTCGCTTTGCAGCCAGCTCAATCGATTTGTCGCGAGTGAATTCCCAGATTGAGCGTGTCCCTTCGAGTGCTGCTACCTGCCCTTTCGGTGTGCACGTCAATGTCTCGTCTGTCTCGATCTGAAGTTCAGGTTCGGCCACAAAAGGGATGGTGGCATCCGATGTCAGGACACCGACCGGGGCTCCATCAACGGCAGAATCTGATTGTTTGTCCGCTGACCGCGAAAACCAACTGTACATGGCTTCGCGATTCTCCTGCGAATAGCCATGTCCGGTTGGTCCGACAAACAGAGCGACCTGATCCGGGTGCCCAAGAAGTCCGTACAGCTTCCGAAGGCGACGGTAAGCTTCTTCAGAACCTCGTGCGTCGAAATAGTCGCGCTCTTTCGCCAGAATGATGACAGGCTTTGGTGCGAGCGCTGCCAGGAAATCGGAATGATCAAGTCCAAGAGCAATGGCTTTCGGCGGACACTGTTCCGTATCGGCGGGAAGCTCGTTTTCCATGTTGCGACGGAATGTTGTGACAAAACAACTGGGGGCCGACATTGCCCATCGTTGTTCAACACCCGTTAGCCACGTGGTCATCGTGCCCCCACCAGAATTACCTGTAATTCCGATGCGATTGGGGTCAATTTCCGGACGTTCCAGCAGGTAATCGAGCGCGCGGATGCCATCCCATGCCCTCCACGTGCCGAGGAACTCTCCGACCAGAAACTGTTGATTGCCACCGTAAAGATGTTCCTGAACACCGGCCCCCTTTGTCGACTTCAGCGCGTCATTCACATACTGAAGCCGCTCTCCCTGCCCGATTGGATCGTAAATCAGGCAGGCGAATCCAAGTCTGGCCAGGCCCTGTGCGAACTGCTGATAAGCTTCGGCGGCCTTTCCATTATTTGAATGTCCGCAGGTTCCAACGACACCCGGCAGCTTTCCGTCACGATTGACGGGCAGGTAGAGGTTCGCCGTGACGGGGAAGCCGGGGCGACTCTCGAAAATGATGTTTTCAATGCGGTAGCCGTCTCTTTTAACGATTCCAGTAACCCGTGAATCCAACGGTGTTCGCTCAGGAAACGGACCAAACGATTGCTGGATCTTTTCTCGGACCATCTCGACATATTGCTCAGCCTCCTGTCGGGTTGACAATGAGGCAATTCGGTCGGAGTTCTTCTGATCTGCTTCTCGCACCAGACGCACGAAGTACTCATGAACCATGCGCGGAAATCGGTTCAGCGGCGCGACATTCTGCACGGAAGGCCCGGCATTTGATTCGGTCGCAAAAGTGCGGTTAGCCTGCAGGGGCGAAAGGGCATAAGAAAACGCCGTCCCCGCAGCGGCATGCGAAAAGGCTTGCAGTGCATGGCGTCGGGAGAGAGCTTTCGCTGTCTTCAGCTGAGCTGACCGAATCGATGAATGATTTTCAGAGGGCTGATCGTTGATGTTGTTCGTCATCTTGCTCTCCCTTCGTGTAGAACGCCGCAAATTGAAATCAGGCTATCGAAGTGGTGTGCGAGTCTGCCTGTGATACTTCTGCTTACGCCAGTTTCACTCGGCAGAATTTCTTCTTGCCGGCCCATACCAAAAGTCCGTCTTCGACCGTGATGGCCTGGTCGATCGATTCGATGACGGCTTTTTCAGGGCCGAGTTTTGCGCCGCCCTGGGCAATGAGTCTTCTGGCCTCACCTCCCGAGCTGCACAATGACAATGCGGTTAGCAGTTTGAATGCCGGCAAACTGCCATCCTGAAGCTCAGCAGGATCCAGCGTGGCTTCCGGGATATCGGCAGGAAGTCCGCCGCCTCCAATTTCGTTTTGCCATCGGTCAGCCGCTTCGTTGGCCTGCGCGGAGTCGTAATACTGTGCGATCACAGTTTTGGCCAGGTTCACCTTGGCTGTCTTCAGGTGACCGGCGAGCAGTTGTTCGACCTCGTCCATTGGGATTTCGGTCAGCAATTCGAAATACATGCGAAGGACATCATCCGGGATCTGCATGAACTTTTTCATCATTTCATACGGTGGCTCGCTGATCCCGATATAGTTGCCGAGACTCTTGCCCATTCGCCGGACACCGTCCAGTCCTACAAGAATTGGTGACATCATTCCAATTTGCTGATTCAGTCCCTCCTGAGACTGCAGATCCCGAGCCAGCATGAAGCTGTAAAGTTGTTCTGTGCCGCCGAGTTCTACGTCCGATTTGATTTCGACGCTGTCCCACGCCTGCATCACAGGATACAGACATTCGTGCATGTAGATGGGGCGTTCTTCACGGTACCGTTTTGCAAAATCATCGCGTGTCAGCAACTGTGCGACCGTGACGCGGCCGCAAAGGTTGAGCACCTGTGCAAATGACATCCGGCCGAACCAGTCACCGTTGCGATGCACTTCTGCTCGACTCATGTCGACAACTTTGCCCACCTGGGCCAGGTAATCTCGCGCGTTTGCTTCGACCTCGTCTTCGGTCAGTCTCCTGCTGCGGGCTTCGTCCCGACCGCTGGGATCTCCGACCATGGCAGTGTAATTGCCGATGATGATGACCGCCTGATGCCCCAGATCCTGAAACTGACGGATCTTGCGCAGGGGAACAGTGTGTCCCAGGTGAACATCAATTCCGGTGGGATCGATTCCGTACTTGACGCGCAGTGGAGTTCCGGTATCGCGACTGTGCTGAAGTTTCCTGGCCAGCTCGTCAGACGGAACGATTTTTTCAACGCCTCGAGTCAGGATTTGTAGTTGTTCTTCAACCGGTAGAAATGCAGTTGTCATGATCAGATGGATGGCCGTTCGGGTGTTGGACAGACAAAAGATGAATCGTTACGCCAGGGGTGTGCATCACGGCAGATTCGGCAACGCGAGCCCGGCAATCACCATGTTAAATGTGTTGAACAGGAAATGTACAAGGATGACAGTGATGTAGTTTTTTCGGCGAAGGTAGGTGTAGCCAAGAGCGAAAGCCAGCGGCAAAAGGGCAATCGAATCCGGGAAATTGTGTGCAAAGCAGAAGACCAGAGACGACACGAAAAGTCCACCGCCAGCGTAACCCAGCTGTGCGAAACCACCGAGGATGATGACACGATACATCATCTCTTCCAGCAATGGCGCCACGACAACGGCCATGATTGCGATCATTGCCAGAACGGGAACCGCGATTCCGTCGTCCATCATTTCAAGGAATGGATGCGAGTCTGGCTGTTCACCCGTCACGCTGACAACGATGGCCACAATGAGAATACGCAGGATGGTTGTCGGTAAGAATGCTGCCAGAAACACTTCAGCCGCATAGCGTAGTTCGGTCAACAGGGAAAAATGCTCCTCTTCCACAGGTTCCGAAGTCGCAAGTGTGGCGAGGTCACCGGGATCGCCCTCGAGGGAAGCACCGTTGATGGTCTCAGTGTCCGGATCCGGGCCGGGCACCGAGGATGGCTCATCTACGGATGTTGCAACCATGGATGCTGCTGTTGGCCGCCAGGCACCGGAAGTTGATTCCACCGGCACCGGGGCATCAAGATCTCCCCAGGCGTCAACTGAGATGGGCCTGGGCAGGTGAGCAGAATCAATGGAGCCCTGGACGTTCTTTTCAGGCAGCCAGACACGTCCTCGTTGACTTGCCACAAATAAGCTTCCCGCCAGAACGAGTCCGAGAACCAGATCGAATAACAGCATTGCCTGCATATTGGCCATCACGTTGTGCGCGTTCAAATTCGGAGCTGCACCCTGCCCGGTATCGTCGCCCGCGCCTTCAACCTGATCCACAGTAAGCTGAGCTTCTTCGGAGTCGGATGGGTTCTTATCTGTGTCGGCGCTGTTTTCCGCCGTATTCGAATTTGCCGCAGCAGCAACAGGCGGGGAAGGAGGAAACGCAACGACAATTGCCAGAAGGAATCCCAGGATCAGAGTGAATGCCAACAGGGACACCGGGGACCTCAGCATTGGTCGTCGCGCGGCTGGCAGAAGAAAGCCAAACCTCTGCCAGCGGATGAACCAGACGACAATCATCGCCGCACTGCCGGCAGCGGCCAGCAACATCAGTGCGCCTGTCGCGATTAGAGTTGGCGTGACTTCCGGATCGACGACCTGCCCCAGAATCAGAAGCGGGGAACAATCGGAGAAAGTTTTCAGGATGACGGTTCCGATCATGGTTTGCCTGCGGATCGCAGCTGGAAAATAAGTGTCATGAATGACTGGAATGAATGGTGCGGAATGGCAAAGGTTAACACGGTGGCACGTTTCACGTCACGCTTGGCACTGTCCGGATTGTTCCCAAAGTAAATTCTCAGTCAAAAAAGAACTGTCGACATTCTCCGGAACCAGGGCTGTGATGCTTGATCATCATTCGGTTAGCAATACTATCCGTCACTCGGAATTCAGGCGGTGGAGCTTCAGCGTTGTCGACTATTCTTGACGAAATCATTGAGCACAAGCGCAGGGAGGTTGCTGTCGCTCGGGCAGGGAAGCCCTTTTCAGAACTGCAGGCTCAGCTGGCTGATGCTCCTCCGGTTCGCGGATTTCACGCCGCGCTTTCATCAGCCAGAGCTCCGGGCCTGATTGCTGAGGTCAAGAAAGCCTCGCCGTCGGCAGGAATTATTCGGCAGGATTTCGATCCGGTTACCATTGCTCGGACCTACGAAGCAGCGGGTGCCGCATGCCTGAGTGTTCTGACGGACGAACGCTTCTTCCAGGGGCATCTTGACTACCTGAGGGCAATTCGTGAGGCGGTCCGGATCCCGGTCATGCGAAAGGAGTTCGTGATCGACCGGTATCAGGTGGCGGAAGCACGAGTCGCCGGCGCGGACTGCGTGTTGCTGATCGCTGAGTGTCTGAATGATCAGGAACTGGCGGATCTGTACGGCTATATTCGCGATCTGGGTATGGATGCACTGATTGAACTCTATGACTTCGAGAACACGGACCGCGTTCTTGCAACCGGTACCAGCCTCGTCGGAATCAACAATCGCGATCTGCGAACGTTTCATACCTCGCTGGATCACACGTTCCAGTTGAAGAAGGCGATTCCCGCTGAGATATTGCTGGTCAGCGAAAGCGGAATTCGAACAAATGATGATATTGCCCGCCTGCGTGCTGCCAACGTGGGTGCAGTTCTGGTGGGCGAGACCTTAATGCGACAACACGACATTGCGCAAGCCGTCCGTGATCTGATGGGCTAAGCGCTTTCTGCTCCTGAATCGGAAAACTCTGGTATGAATGCCCCTGTTGAACACGTGCTGGTCATTCCCACGGCTGTCTTTCATGAGGTTGGCCATTTCAATGGATTTTGCAGTGATACGGATCGCTACCTGAAAGTTATTCTCGACCCGGCTCATGCCAGCTATCGACCGCGGCCCGAAATGGAGCAGGATCCTTCATTTAAGCAGCTCATTCCGTACTGTATTTTTCGCTGCAATGGTCAGGTTTTCTACTACCAGCGTGGTACAGCACAGGGGGAAGCCAGGTTGCACGCCAAACGCTCGATTGGTGTTGGCGGCCATGTGTCGACCCTGGATCTGAACAAGGATGCGATTCCGTACATCGAAGGAATGCGTCGCGAGATTGAGGAGGAAGTTGATCTGGAAACAGGTTGGGTTGAAACGTGTGCAGGGCTGATTAACGACGATGAATCAGAAGTGGGCAAAGTTCATCTGGGAATTGTTCATGTTTTCGACCTCGACATTCCCAAAGTTTCACCCCGTGAACAGTCGATGATAAACGCAGGGTTCGCAACTCCGTCGGAATTGGTCCATGAATTCGACCAATTTGAGACCTGGTCACAGATTTGTCTCAAGTTCCTGACGGAATAAGGCAAAGGATTGCCTGTTCGATTCAAGGGAGTGAATGATGAAAAAGTTGAGCGCAGTGTTGCTGCCGGCATTGATGTTATTCAGCCAGGCACCAGATGTTTCTGCTCAGGAAACACCAGCCGCTGCCACTCGGGCTCCTGCAGCGGGCCAGTTGTCAGAATCTGATCTCGGAAACCTGCTGGCAGCGATCGGCCTGCAGCCTACAAAGACCGAGCAGCGTTATGACTTTGCCTTCAAGACAAGCTATCGTGGCGAAGAGTGGAAGTTTTCGATGTCGGCGGTCCTGAGCCGCGACGGCGAATCACTCTGGGTAATGGCATGGCTGGATCAGGTTCCGTCAACAGCCAGCGAAGTGCCTCGTACCGCCCTGCTCCGGCTGCTGGCGGCAAATGACCGTCTGGGTGGTGGCAAGTTCTTTGCCTACATCCCGACGAACAAACGCTTCGTTTTGCAGCGCGTTGTGAAAAATGAAGACATGAGCAGCAAACGCATGATGGAGATCCTTCAGGATCTGGCATCGAGTGTCGCTGATGAGTACCCAACGTGGGCCGTTGCAAACTGGGTGCCACGTGCCGATCAGGAAGTTGCCGACAAGGACGCTGGCGAACGATCCGCGCCAACGAATCCAACGGCCGCAAGCCGGTCGGGGCTTCCAACACGAACATCAGAGTCCGCCGGCAAGTTCGACGGCACCCGAGTTCAGTAGATGGAATGAGGCGTCATCTGCCTCGTTCGACATGAAATCTGATCCCGTGAGAAGGGCCTGACCGAGCAGCAGACGGTCAGGCCCTTATTCATTGCGCCGGGAGCATTCTGAGGGAATTGCAAGGTGTCGTGATGACGGAAATTCGAAAGGTTGACCGCCCTGCCCTGCCGCAGAGGGATCCGAATGGCCACAAGGGAACTTTCGGTCGAACGCTGATTATTGGTGGTTCCGTTGGGTTCAGTGGTGCCGTTTGTCTGGCGTCCACTGCAGCCCTTCGAAGTGGTTCTGGTCTTGTCACCACGGCCATACCGCAAAGCATTCAGTCTACCGTCGCAGGGTACGAGCCTTCGTTCATGACCGTGGGGCTTCCCGTGAATCGGCGAGGGCTGCTTCAGTCGTCAGCCTCTGCCATCGTCCCGAGCCTGATAAAAGGGAAGGATTCGGTTGGGATTGGGCCTGGCCTGGGGACCTCCCCGGCAGCCGCATCTGTACTGAGAGCCGTGTTTGAATCCGCTCTCTGTCCCGTCGTCGTTGATGCCGATGGCTTGAATCTTCTGGCGAGAAATCGTTTGTTATTCATGCGACAGAAGTCTCCCGTCGTCCTGACGCCGCATCCAGGTGAATTCGCTCGACTCACTGGTCACAGCATCGAGCAGATTCAGGCAAATCGCGAAGTGCTGGCTGCCCGGTTCGCCAATGAGTCAGGAGCAGTAGTTGTGCTGAAAGGTCCGGGGACCGTTGTGACAGACGGTCGAACGCTGTTCAGGAATACCAGCGGAAACTCCGGTATGGCGACAGGCGGAAGCGGCGATGTGTTGACGGGTGTCATCGTCTCGCTCCTGGGTCAGGGCTTGTCGCCTTTCAATGCGGCAGCTGTTGGAGTGTACGCCCATGGATTAGCCGGCGATCTGGCCGCCGCCGCATTGGGCCCACAGGGAATGATTGCCTCAGACTTGCTTCGGTTCCTGCCTCCTGCATGGAGAGAAATCGATGGTTCGCAATCGTCAACCTGCAGGTGACGGGGTCAGCTGAGTTTGTATGTTCGGAGGTGCATATCTGAGTGAGCAACGGCGACCTGCGACTTGTCAGGTGAAAGGCTCATGCCGCGGCCATCGCTCTTCAGCTTCATCTGAAAGAACTCATGCTTCGCTCCATTCTTCCAGAACAGCAACCAGCCACCTCCACCCCCGCCGGACAGTCCAATCCAGAATTCAGAAGGGTGCCAGTCGATTCCCCAGGCGCATCCGCGATGCTTGGCTTTTGTCTCAAACTGTTCCGAGACCTTCTTTTCACCGACGTTCATCAGAACAACGGCCACCTCGCCAATCCCGGCGAAAGCATTCGAGACGTTTGTGATACCCCCCAAAGCCAGTTGCTGCCCGCCAGGATGAAAGGCGATGCATCGCGCGCCGCCAATGTCTGCCCGGAATGTCTTGTCGTACTTATAAAGAGCTTCTGCGACCGGAAGTTCACACACCAGCTGGCCGGTGGACGAGTTCCAGAGTCGGACGCGGGCTTTCAAATCACAACTTGCAATCGAGCTTCCGTCGGGAGTGAACGACGCATTGTAAACGTGGCAATCGTGACCGATGAGTTCATGCATCAATACCCCATTTTTCGCATCCCAGATGCGAATGGCATTGTCGTTGCCACAGCTCGCGATCATTGTCCCCTCAGGATGAACAGCGATTGCTCTGATCCATCCTTTGTGAGCGTCAACGACACGTACAGGCTTCGGGGCAGAATCGGTGGAATTCCACCATACGAGCTTTCCATCGTACCCACCCGTGAAACATTGATTTCCGTCAGGGGAGCTCGCCATTGCGCGAACCCAGCTTTCGTGGGCCTGAAATGCTGTGGTCTGGCCCGTCGCGACTTCGAATCGATGAACGTCGTTATCCTCTGCCCCGAAGAAGATATATCTGGCATCACTGCTCCAGTGGCACGCCGTCAGTGGACGTTCGTGTTTGTATTCCTTCGCTAATTGCGTTTTCTTTGGATCGATCATTGCTGAGTGTGCTGGCGATGTTTCAACGGACTGCCGTGTGTTTGTCATGCCAGAAGCTCCTCAATCGGGCCTTTCGACGGGTCGGCGATCGGATAGGTGCGTCCTCCGATTTCAAATTCTCCGGCGGATTGAACGCCAACTGCCTGCAGGATCGTATGGAAAAGGTGGCCATGATCGACCTGTCGTTCAACAACTGCGGTTCCGTTTTCATTGGTCATCCCAATAACTCCGCCTGGCTGAATTCCAGTACCACCAAGCACGACACTCCACGCTGTTCCCCAGTGGTCCCGGCCGTAGCGAGTGTTGATCTTTGGCGTTCTTCCGAATTCGGACATCACACAAATGAGAGTGTCCTGCAGAAGTCCACGCTCAGCCAGATCTGAAATCAGCGTGGCAAACGGCAGATCGAATTCGCCAAGCTGTTCAATATGGAAATCGAAGTTCTCATAGTGGGTGTCATAGTTTGAATGATTGATCTGAACGAATGGTACACCGTGCTCCAGCAATCTGCGTGCAAGGAGGCAGTGTTCGCCAAATTCACTGGTTCCGTATCGCTGCTGGTCTGCCGCAGGTTCTCTGCTTGCATCGAAGACATCACGTTGTGCCAGCAAACTTTGAGCCTGGTCGTAGGAAAACGTGTAGGCGTCGGTATCTGCCGTTCGGCGTCGAGCTGCGAAGCGATCGCTGAATCTGGCGCGAAGTTCGTTCCTGCGTTGATCGGCTTCTGCAGTTAGTCCGGATGGCCGTTCTGTATATTGCGGCGGCTTACCGTCATTCATCACGACACTTTCGAACTTTGGTCCGAGATAGGCCGCCTTGCCCGAACTGCTTCCTGCTCCTCGGATGAGTATATGGCCGGGCAGTGTGAAGTCTTCGGGTGTCAGTAATCTTGCAGCCACCGCACCCAGGTGTGGATAGTTGCTGCCCGGAATCTGCTTGTGGCCGGTGGTCATCTCTGCCTGCCCGCGCCCGTGGTCGTTATTCTTTGTATTCAGACTTCGAATGATCGACAGGTGGTGCATCTGCTGCGCTGTGTGTGGCAGGAGTTCGGAAATGTGGATCCCCGGTACAGAAGTTGAAATTGCGCGGAACGGACCACCTGTGTTTGTGTTTGGTTTTGGGTCCCACGACTCTAACTGGCTGACACCGCCATGCAGAAATACGTTCAGCACCCGTTTATGACGCGACTTCAGTTGCTCTGCCAGCACAGGTGTGTCGGACATGAGACCGGCGAGTCCTGTTGCTGCAGAGACGCCACCGAATGACAATCCGGCTGCAGTGATTCTTTGCAGAAACGCACGACGACCGTGGACATGGTCGAAAGAGTCACATGCGTATGGGCATTTCATGGCTTGATCCTCACTGCTTCAGGAGTTGGATTGCATTCCGGCAGGCCTAGTGATTGAAACGAAATTCAGTGCTGGAAAGCATGGCCCAGATGATTTCATTCAGCATTTTACCCCGCTGATCCGGGTGCTCGGCTAAAATGGATTTGATTTCGAGCCTCTCTTCGGAGGTCGGGTGTCTGCTGAATACAGAAAGGTACAATTCTTCCGCGATGTCATCGTCGTCGGACATTGTTGCAAGGCGTCCGGTCAGGTTGTCAGAGGTTGGCTTCAGCCATTCGTTGATAATGGAGCTGTTCCCGAAGAACAAAGCCTGACCTGCTGTGGCCTGAAAGTCTTCTCCCGGCAATCCTCCGTAGTAAGTGACGAACTGTCGACTTGTTGGACGAAGGCGATTAATCACACCAGTGTTGATTGCCGTCAGAATGATGCGATTTCTTTCTGGTTCCGGAACATCATCTTTAATTGTGGGTGGCGTCTTCTTGACAGCCGCCTCAACAGCCTGTGTCTCACTCTGAAGTTTGCCGGTGGATTGCATCATGCTGACGGCAAGTTGTTCAGGAGTCAGGGCTTTCAGCCCGGCAATTTGCCGATTGTTTGTCAGTTGTTCAGTGATGACCAACCATCGGGCTAATGCCTCATCCGGAGTTGTTGATTCTTCCGTCGTGTAATTCAGAATGGCCTGGCAAATCGAGATCGCATTGTGAATTTGCCGGATTCGGAATTGGTGTTCCTGAAGAGATGCCATGGCTTCGACTGATTGCTGTTCCTGATGGTTCAGCGTATCGGGCCCGATCCTGGTCTGCTTTCTGGCCTGATAAGCCGCATCGGCTTCGTTCAGTTTTTCTTGTGTGGCTGCGACCACATCTGTTGCTTCGGTCATCTTCAGGTTTGCTGACTGGACCAGAAGGTCGCAGTCTTTCAGTTGCCTGCTGAGAGTTGCCTGTGCTTTCTCAAGCGTCTGTTGTGCCTGTTGAGCAGTGGTGCTGCTGGTGTCGGCGAAGAGTGTCGCATCGTCACCGAGTTCAAGCATCGACTTCGCTGTCTGAAGTGCCTTCTGCTGCATGGAAAGCAATTTATGGTTTGCCTTCGCACTCTCCAGCGTTGATTGATCTGTTGCGAGCTGCTTTCGAATGGCCACGATTGGCTTTTCCAGCTCCTCCAGCCCCGCATCAATTTCCTCGTTGGCGGCAATAGATGCTTTCAGTGCACCATTTACGTCTGCCAGCGTGGCCTTCAATGACGGCAAATCCGATTCCATCTGAGCGATTTGCCGTTTCAGGCTTTCGACCCTTGCGGCAATGTCAGAAGGGTTGATCGTATCTGGATTCGGGGCGACGACAGAACGTTGATAACATCGAGTCCGGGCAATGCTGCGCAACAAACTTCGTGCATCAAAGTTGCTTGCCTTCAGTTCAGCGGCAAGCAGAGTGAGTAGATCCGGATGGCTTGGTGGATTTTCAGAATGGTGGTGATCAAGTGGATGCACCAGCCCCCGCCCCATCATCATCGCCCACAAGCGATTGGCAATATTCCTCTGAAACATACGATTGTCAGACAGAAGGCTGGCCAGCTTTTCGCGACGGCTGTACCTGGGAATCCCCGGGACATTCTTTTGCGGCGCGACCTCAAACTCTTTGCCCTTCTCAAACTCAGGCTCCTGCCAAACTGTCGCTCCCATAGGAAGTCGTGGCGGAAACCGATCGGAGCCCTCGCCAGTGAAGACAGATTTGAAGCTCGTCAAACCATCGGGTTTTTCGCTAAGCCTGACCTTCTTTGTTTTTGAGTCAGTGAATTGTGCCGTACGCTGGACGAACGCATAGATCCCGTAGTAGTCGTCCTGATAATAGTCGCTGACCAGCGGATGATCGTGGCATTGGGCGCATTGCAGATCCATTCCGAACGCCATCCGGCCAACCTCGCGTGTGACAGCGTTGGGTTCCGCATCACGGTTGAGAATGAATTTTGCTGCGACCGCCTCATCTCCGGAGTCTGGCGGAGAAAGCAATTCCCGGAACATCTGGTCGAGCGGTTTGTTTGCACTGATTGATTGGATCAGAAACTTTTCCCAATCGGTTTCCGGGACGTATTTGTCCGACCGCCGTTCCAGAAGCGTGAGGTCCCAATGCTGAGCGAAGTGGCGAATGAATTCACTGCTGTTCAGCAGTTTGTCAATGAGCTGCTCTCGCTTGTTGGTGTGGGTGTCGGTCAGAAACCGGGTCAGAGCTTCCTTCGGCGGTACGGTACCCGCCAGATCGAGCCAGATCCGTCGGGCAAATTCTTCGTCTGTGCAGACAGGAGAGAGAGGTCCAACGGCTGCCGCGCGGATGTGCGAATCAATTTGGTGAGCGAACGATCTGGTCCGCGTATCATCGGCGACCAATTGTGGTACGGCAAGACTGATAAACAGGTAGATCCAGCCACAGCAGATCTTCAGTTTGTTTGCTGATGGCGGCATCCAGGGAGATCGCAACATATCGCGCTCCTTGGTTATGGTGGGATGGCTTGAATCCGTCTCTTGAGGAGGCTGAATTCGGGGGGATTCGTCGACCGGGTTGGATATTGTAGAAGGATAGTTTAGGAAGTGGCCAAAAGACATCAATACCTGCGTGAGTTTTGGCACAGAGAGAGCGGGCTGCCCGTGTTTCTGTGGGCTGCCATGATTTCTCTCCACGTCCATGACCAATGAAAACAGGTCGGCAAAAGTTGATGTTTTCCGGCAAGCAGAACCTGAAAACGCGGGGATCCAGGGTATTCGAGATCGTGTTACCGGGACTTTGACGGCACTAACGATTTTCCCAGTTGTTTCAAAAATCTGGAGAAAACCGGAAAACCGATTGTAGCAGTCCAGCAACCGTTGACGATCAAACGGATATCAATGGTCTTAATGCAATTCGCCGATTCTGGTGATTGCCTTCCGCAGATACGAAAAAGGTCCGAAACGATGCGAATGCACACACTTCTGACCAAGGCTGCCAGCGTTGCTGTGTGCTTTGGAATCCTGCTGTCCAGTTCTGCTACAGCGGTTGCCGGCACGAAGTCGGTCATGCGAGATGTTCAGTTGACACCGAATGGTACGCTGCACGGCCAGGTTTACTCTTCTGACGGCAAACCTGTCAGCAACGCCGCTGTTGAACTTCAGTTTCAGGGCAAATCTGTGGCTCGCGCTGCAACTTCTGCAAATGGTCATTTCGCCATTGAAGGTGTTCGTGGCGGTGTCCATCAGGTGAACGTTGGCAATCTTGCCACACCGGTTCGACTCTGGAAAGACGGTACCGCTCCTGCTGGTGCTTTGACGGGTCTGGTTGTTGCTGGTGATGAAAATATTGTCCGTGGTCAGCAGTATGACGAATACGGCAATCCCATCGTGGGAACGACTGGTGGTTTTGGCTTGATTGACGTTGTCACCCTGGCAATGGTTGGTACGTCAGTTGCCGGTCTGGTGATCGCCATCGACAACAACAGCAAGATTGATTCAACAGAAGCTGAAATCCAGCGACTGCGAGCACAGTTGGGATCAACACCAACCGTCTCCCCATAGTCCAGACGAACGACGGATTTGCAAACCAGAAAAGCCCGGCTGGAAACAGTCCGGGCTTTTCTCGTTTATCTGTCAACGCTGCTTGTTCACTGCTGGTGAAGCGACCGCTTTACAGAGCACCTTCGCCGGTGATGACAACTCGAAATGTTCGAAGCAGAATACGGATGTCGTTGGTGATACAGCAATTCTGCAGGTACAGGAGATCGTACGCGACCTTCTTGCGGAAGCCATCCAGTTCGTTGTCATAGCCATTGACAACCTGAGCCAGTCCGGTGAGGCCGGGTTTCAATCCGAGCCGATCCACATAATTGGGGATCTCACTGGAGAGATGCTGCATGAATTCCGGGCGCTCCGGCCTCGGTCCAACGAGTGACATTTCGCCTTTGATTACGTTCCACAGTTGCGGAAGTTCGTCAATTCTTGTTCGACGCATGAATCGGCCGATTGCCGTGACTCGAACATCCCCCTGTTTCGCAAACTGGGCACCACCCTTCTCTGCGTCATTTCGCATGGTTCGAAATTTATAGATCGTGAAGGGCTGACCAAAGTTGCTTCTTTCCCGCCGATCTCGACCAGACTGCCGGCGATCATTCAGTTCGACGATATCTCTGTTTCCCTGACGGCGATCGCTGGATTTCTTCTTGCGCAGATTGAGTCCAACGCGTGTCTGCTTGTAGATAACCGGACCGGGGGACGTCAGTTTCACAAGCAAAGCCGAAACAATCATGAGCGGGCTGCAGACCAGCAGCAGCAGCGATGCAGCGGCAATGTCAAAGAGTCGTTTTGAAACGCGAAGCAAAACAGGCAGGCATTCGAGGTTTTCCCGCGGTTCCTGCAGGTCCAGCTTTTTCAGCCATTCTGTTCTGGGCTGAACTTCCGCGTAAGCTGCGACAAGGTCGGACAGCCCCCTGGACGGACTTCCCGATGGACTTGCTGTCTTTGCTTCGGGGGCATCAAGAACGCTGGAAATGTTCATGTCGGATCATTAACGAAATGCATGCGAATGATGAATTCAGGGTGATCGTTCCCCTGTATGGACAATCCAAATTAGCTTTACATTTCGCCGTCGATCTCTGAATTCTGAATGCGACGGCTGGAAAAACCAGGGCTCACCGCGTCTGCGCTGAAAGGTTGAAGTCGGGCAACATGGGCGTTGCCAAAAGTCAACATTCGGGAGTTAGTTTGTTCCGGAATCTGTGATTCGAACGGTATTTCGATTGTTAGTCATTCAGATGCTGAAACGAGTCTCGAGCTGCCTCGACCGTTTGACGGATATGCTCGGCAGTATGCGAAGCACCCACAAACATAGCCTCATACTGGCTGCAGGGCAGGTAAACGCCTCGGTTCAGCATATGATGGAACCACTTCCCAAACGTTTTCGTGCACGATCGGGTTGCCGATTGAAAATCCACAACCGGCTGATCATTGAAGAATACGGTCAGCATGCTGCCAACTCTGTTAATCTGAATCGCCTGTCCCGCATCGGCCGCGGCAAGCCGAAATCCAGCTTCCAGCTCCGATGCTCGGTCGTCCAGCATGGGGTACGGGTTCTGATCGCGGACGAGCTTCAGCATCGCAATTCCAGCGGCCATCGCAACCGGATTACCCGACAGTGTGCCTGCCTGATAGACGCTCCCGACCGGCGAGACCGCATCCATGATGTCTGACCGACCGCCGTAGGCCCCGACGGGTAGCCCTGCCCCGAGGATTTTTCCCAACGTCGTCAGATCAGGATTGATGCCATAGATTTTCTGGGCACCACCACTGGAAACTCGGAACCCTGTCATCACTTCGTCGAAAATCAGCACCGTTCCGTTGGCCGTGCACAATTCACGGAGAGATTTCAGGAAGTCCTGTGAGGGCACAACACATCCCATGTTGCCGCAGACAACTTCCAGGATCACCCCCGCAAGTTGAGTCCCTTTTTGTTCGAAGGCTGCCTTCAAAGCATCAACATCATTGAATGGAAGAACCAGCGTGTCTGCAGTGCATCCCTGTGGCACGCCGGGACTTGAGGGAGTGCCGAGCGTGAGAGCCCCGCTGCCGGCCTGAACCAACAGACTGTCCACGTGACCGTGGTAACACCCTGCGAACTTGGCAATGACGTTGCGGCCGGTGAATCCGCGTGCGACGCGAATGGCGGACATTGTCGCCTCCGTGCCGGAGTTCACCATGCGCACTTTTTCAATGGAAGGCACAAGTTCAATGACGAGTTCAGCCAGTTCACTCTCGGCAACCGTGGGCGCCCCGAAACTCGTGCCGGTGGTCAACGCATTCCGGATAGCTTCGACGATGGCTGGATGACCATGTCCGAACAAATGAGGGCCCCATGATCCCACGTAATCGATGAATTGATTACCGTCGATGTCGAACAGGTAAGGCCCTTCACCCCGCTTGATGAACGGAGGCGTACCACCAACGGCACCAAACGCTCGAGCCGGACTGTTGACGCCGCCGGGAATGACTTTATTCGCGCGGGCGAACTGGGATTCACTCAAAGTACGAACAGATGTATCCATCATAGTCTTTCAGCCGTGCCGGTATTTCAGGCGTGGTTGTATTTCAGCCGCTGTGGTATTGCGTGACCAGTATTTAAATTGACCTGATACGGGCGCAGGCGGTGTTTTGCTTGCCCGAGTTGGGAGAAAAGCCCGGCGTTCGTTCATAAACGTCGGGCTTTTGCCAGACCTGGCCCATGAGTGGGGTTCGGGCTATTCTGTGATCTTCAGCGATGGGTTCGCTTCGGCAAGAGCGTCGATGATATCGAAGCCAACGCCGGTGTTGGCGACATTGAGTGATTCAAGATTTTTAAGCCCACTGAGTGAGTTAATGGCTTCGTCACCAATTTGTGTTCCCGCGATGTTGAGGCTCTTCAGCTGAGCGAACTTCAGAAGTACCGGGCCGGACGCGGGAGTAATTCGAGTTGCTTCGAGGTTGAGTTCCGTCAGGTTGGTCAGACCACTGCAGGCTGCCAGTGCGTCGTCATCCGTTTTGGTTTCCCACAATGCCAGGACAGTCAGCTTCTGGAGCTTGCCAATCAGGGCGATTCCGTCCGCGGAGACAAGTCGACATTCGCTGATATCGAGGTAATTGACATTGGGTAGTGCTGTAATGACTTTCATTCCGTCGTCATCGAGTGATGTTCCTCGAAGTTCAAGTCGTTCCAGTTTGGTAAGGCCGGACACATGGGCAAAGCCTTCGCCAGTGACATCTGTGTCGCGGATTCTGAGCCTTTTCAGGTTCTTCAGGTTGGCAACGTGGACCATTCCGGCATCGGAAATCTTCGAGCTGTCAAGCTGAATCGATTCGAGTGTTGTCATGCTGCCGATTGCTTCCATGCAGCCATCTGTTGCCGCTGTGGTGTTCAGATTCAACGATTTCAGGGCAAGGCTCGACAGCTTCCTGATTCCCTCGTCAGTGACAACCGTTCTTTCCAGCTGGACATCAACCAGGGATTTCAAACCCACAAGATGATCGATTCCTTCGTCCGTAACATTGCTATTACGCAGATCAATCGCTCGCAGTTTTCCGAGTGACTTCAGGTGAGCAAGTCCGTCGTTGGTGAATCCGGTTCGCCGAAGCGCAAGAGCCTGGAGATTTTCCATCGCTCCAACGGCCTTCAGCGTCTCATCACCAATCGCAGAATCGGTCAGGTCGAGTCGCTTTACGTTCTTCAGAGTGGCCAGAACATCCATGCCCTTGTCAGTGATACCGGGGCCCGAGAAAAGCACATTCTCCACATTCGGGATACCAGCGAGGTGAGAGATTGCCTCAGAGACATCAGAGTCACTTGCCCCGGAGATCTCGCGTACGATGCCGTTGGCATCTTTCTTCAGGTTGAACCTGGCTTCTTCGAGTGCTTTGACTGCTGCCGGATCATCAGGCTTGACCTCAATTTTCTGAGTTGCGTCAGAACCGGTCTCCGCGGTTGGCTGGCAACCATTGGCTGAGAACAGCAGGATCAAGCAATAGATGACGCGGGGAACGGAAAGGGGAATTGATTTGAAGAACGGCATATTGCGGACAACTCCTGGAGTGACAGAGATCATTTTATGAGGCTGCATTCGGGGTGAGGTTTCTGATGCAGGTGAATCTGAGAAATTGTTCCAGTGTCTTTCGGCTGGTGCGGCACGGTGCCATGGCGAGAAGGCGCAGGGATACATTCGTTCCGCTTTTGCCACCTGCAATGTTCAGACGTTTTTCAACGGTCTGACCTGTCTCACTCAAACCAAACAGGGATGTGAGAACCGTAGAATCTAAGATCGCTGGAGGTAGATCGCAACGACCGAGCGTGGCGGGCATGATGATTCCGATGAATTGGCCACTGCTGACGATGACTGAGAATGGTTTGCGATACCGGGGCTCTGTATAGCGCGGAAACGGTCAGATGTGTGGTGCGAGATGCCGAGAGTAGTTGCCGGAGCGGTGTTGTTGCAACGCGTCCGAAACGTCGGATTTTAGCGGATTTGTTGCTGTTTCTGATCTCGTCGTTACCATGGCAGTATTGTTTCGGGACTGTCCCCCTGTTTTTCGCAGTTTACGGCGGCGCAATTGTTTCAATTCGCCAATTGCTGCACATCTCTCCTTCCTTCGTCTCCCCTGATTTTGAGGTCTACGTATGACAAACAAAACGAATCGTCGCGAATTCATTGGCCAGACAGCAGCACTGAGCACTGCGTTCTGGGTGGGTGGTCAGCCGTTTTCGAAGGCAAACACATCGCCACTACAATCCCTGAGCGCGGCCTGCGTGGGCGTGGGTGGAAAAGGTGGCAGCGATACAAGCCACATCGGTGAACATGGCGTCAATATCGTTGGTCTGTGTGATGTGGACGAGGGGACGCTGAACAAGAAGGGCCGCGAATTCCCGGACGCCGAGAAGTTTACTGACTTCCGTGAGATGCTGGAGAAAGTCGGAGACAAAATCGACATTGTGACGGTCAGCACACCTGACCATACGCATGCGGCCGCTGCTGTGCGTGCGATGCGAATGAAGAAACACGTTTACTGCCAGAAGCCTTTGACCTGGTCAATCCGGGAAGCTCGGTTGATGCGGGAAACGGCCGCAGAAATGGGCGTCATCACTCAGATGGGCAATCAGGGTACATCTGAAAACGGGCTTCGTGAAGCTGTCGAAGTCATTCGCTCCGGAGCGATCGGTGACGTCACCGAGGTGCATCTGTGGACCAACCGTCCTGTGTGGCCACAGGGCATTGGCCGCCCTGCCGGCGAAGATCCAATTCCTCAGGGACTGAACTGGGATGCCTGGATCGGCCCTGCTCAAATGCGTCCGTACAAAGAAGGGATTTATCACTCCTTCAAGTGGCGCGGCTGGGTCGACTTCGGCACCGGAGCACTTGGAGATATGGCGTGCCATACATCAAATATGCCTGTGATGGCACTCGAGTTGTGGGACCCGATTGCAGTAACTGCAGTCAAGAATCCGGGTCTCTTCGAAGGCGAGACGTTCCCCGGCAGCTCGTCACTGATGTTCGAATTCCCGGAACGCAATGGACTGAAGCCCTGCAAATTCTTCTGGTACGACGGAGGAAACCTGCCGTCAGAAGAATTGACCAACAGGTTGCCCGAGTCATTCCAGAAGCGGCTCGCTGCTCAGCGAGGTGGTGGCAACAAGACGAGCGGTGCCCTTTTGGTAGGTTCGAAAGGGATGCTGTTTTCTCCGGACGATTACGGCGCTCGCTATTTTCTACTGCCTGAAGGTGACTTCGCCGACTACAAGAAGCCTGAGCAGACCCTGCCACGAATTCCGTTTGAAGGCGGCACGGATCAGCGACAGAAATGGGAATTCGTCGCCACGTGCAAGGGCGAATATGAGCCAGGGACCATGTCCAACTTTGGCTATGCTGGTCGACTGACTGAGACGATTCTGGTTGGCAATCTTGCCATTCGTGCTCAGGAAGGTCAGCGAATTGAATGGGATGCCAAGAACATGGTGAGCCCGAACGTGCCGGAATTGAACCAGTACGTCCAGCGCGAGTATCGCGAAGGATGGGCTCTGTAATATCCGGAGATAATACCGGAGACGTCTCGAGTTCCGATCTGCGATGTAGCGGCGGAATTCAAAAACCTGCAGGAGCTGCCGAACGCAACACGCGTTCGGCAGCTCTTTTATTTGTCTGTGAAGAAGACCGGTTCTGAGAGAAGTTTGAGGTGCTGAAGACGTTCCAAAGAGCCTGAAAGCAGGCAAAGTCTACTCGAGCGGCGAAATCCGCAGCTTCGTCATGTTCGTAAAGTTCGTCACAACCCTCACATTTTAACTCAACCTCACCGCCCTGTTTTTCCGATCGAACAGAGTAACCGGTATTCCCGGCACGCCCGGTACAGATTGTAAGTACGGATCGATCGGAACAATCGATGAAAACCACACGCGTTTTAGCCTCGGCCTGTCTGCTTCTGAGCAGCGTCGCTTTAATCACAGCAGCCAGTATTTCAATGGGTGACGAGCCAGGCGTTGTGCGTCTGTCGTCTGCAGGCCCCTACTCTGGCGGACAAGCTCCGGTGCCGGATGAGGCGGGATCAGCTGTCGTCTACGGATCGCCGTTGACTGACACCCCGTATCCGGTTCCAGGGAACTACGCTCCCTATTTCGAGCGTAGTCTTGGGGCCACGGAGGCTGTGCAGGCTCCGGTGTATCGCTCTCGTCAGCCATTCGGCCCGATTGTCTCTTTCGATTCCACGTTCGGGAACGGACTTGGATTCAACGACGGGTTCCACCGCCTGAATGCCCGGCTCCCCTACCACATCGTGCCGAATACAACGGTGTTCATGGCTGATCTGGCAGCCGCCGTCACAAACAGCGGGGATCCGATCTATAACTTTGGTGGTATCTACCGCAACTACGACGCATCACGCGACCGGATTTTCGGCTGGAACGTCTTCGGCGACTACGACCAGGGATATGGCAACCGAGACTGGTACCGAATGACTGCAGGCTTTGAGTCGCTGGGACGACACCTCGACTTCCGAGCCAACGGTTACATGATGCTGGGTGAAGATACTTACCTGATGTCCGATACCCTCACCGGTGCTCTGACACTTGGCGGCAACAGTGTGTATCGCCTGCGAAATCAGACGCGGGAGAACGCCTACTCCGGTTTCGATGCCGAAGTCGGTGGACCACTTCCGGTCCTTGGCTCTTACGGTTTGAACATGTACGCAGGCGGTTATTACCTGACCAATGCGGATGGTTTTGACACCGTCGGTTTCCAGGCTCGCTGGGAAGCGCTGATCACAGAATCATTGACTGTTAACACCCGACTGACGTCTGATGATACGTTCGGAACGAACAGCTGGGTCAACGTCGCCTACAGCATTCCGAATTACAAGGGCAAGAAGTTCATGCGGCCTGCCAACGTGCGGGACCGTCTGATGGACCCTGTGTATCGATCAAATCGTGTCCACACGAACATCGATCGCACGGTCAATCCTGAGGCTGTTGTGAATGCCAAGACAGGACGCGTATGGAATCTGTTGTTTGTTGATCCCAATTCAACGTCCGCCGGTTTGGGTACCTATGAAAATCCATTCCAGACCCTTGAGCAGGCCGAAGCCGCGAACAATGCTCTGGTAGACATCATCCGGGTCACACCGAATGCAGATGACAGTGGAACAAATCTGACAGTTGACGGGGGTCTTCACTTGTTCGATTGTCAGGTTCTTCTCTCATCAACAAAGGACTACACCCTTTACACCGAAGGAACCACAGACTTCCTGATTCCTGGCCAGGCAACAGCGACCAACCTTGGTCCGCTGATTTCGAATCCAACAATGCTGGCCGGTGGAAGTGTTGTTCATCTGGCTAACCAGAACAAGATCATCGGCATGCGGATTGACGGTTCCAATGCTGCGGGCACTGTGTTCGGTAACGGAGTTTCCAACGCCCTTCCAATCACAGATGTCTCACTCGTCATGAATACCTTCACCAACTATTCGACCGGTGCCAATCTGCAGGATGTCAGCGGACGAGTTGTTGTGGACATGAATACGTTTGACGGGCTTCTGGGTGCATCCGTAGATGGTCTGAATCTGACGGCACCTGCTGGCGGGACGATGGACCTTCTGGTTCGCTCGAACATCTCAAACGACAACAGTGGCACTGGCCTGAGCATCGTTGCTCAGCCGGGAAGCACGATTAACGCCGACAATCCGAACGGGACACTGCCAACGGGCATCCTGGACAATAACTCCAGTGGCAATGGCACAGGCATTGTGATGGAAGCTCGTGCAGGTTCAACGATCAATGCGGTTGTTGAACGCAATACTGCAAACGCCAATACCTTTGATGGATTTGTTGCAACGTCCGATGCCGGAACCTTCAATCTGGCAAGCCTTCGCGGCAACATCTTCGAAGGTAACCTGCAGAATGGTGGATTCATCCATTATCTGAACGGAGGCGTGTTCAACTCTGTCTCAGAAGACCTGGATGGCGATGGTATTCTTGATGCAGGTGAAGATTTGAATGGCAATGGCCTGCTCGACCAGGGCATCGTCTCAAACACAATGAACAACAATGTGATTGCTGGTCTTTGCATCTTCGGTGAAGATGACAGCCACGGTACGTTCGACATCGGTGGCCCTTCTCCAACGCTCGGAAACACTTTCAACGGGAACACTGCTGGTGGCGTCCTCGTCGACCTGCAGGATACCGCGACAGCTCAGATCGATGCTCTGTTCAATACCATTCAGGGTGGTACTTCCGGCGGTCCGGCACCACTGACAATCGTACTGGACTTTATTGATCCTGGTCAGACATCAGAGATCGACATCAATGGTCGCCAGGTGGATACCTTCGATGTGGCACCTTACGGTTTCAGTGCTGCTCAGTACGATCAGGTTACTAATGCAATTCTGGCCACTGTTCGGGATTACTACCGAAATCTGCCCACAGCTGCAGACAATCCTCTCAGTCCAATTCCAGCCGGTCAGGAACTTAATATTGACTTCGTGATCGGTGATACGGGGACAGCACCATCGAACGGTGCAACGGAATACTACGTACTGACGATCGGAGACAGTGCAGTCGCCCTTGGCGGATTAGCTGGTCAGGCAGGTGACATTGGTAATATCCGAAATGCTGCTGGCCTTGGTCCAGGTCAGGGCCTGAGCGGTACTCCACAAGCCAATGGTGCCTCTGCTGTCGGGGTCTACACGAACAGCATCAATCAGTTCTCCTCGTTGCTGACTCCACCAAACGCTTTGAATATTCCAAAGGATCAGGATGGAATCTATGTTGAGTCACCGGACAACACGCCAGCCTATGCTGCCACGGCTCTGACATCCGGCAACCTGACGTTTACTCGTCGAGCCATCGGTCTGGTAACCGCACACGAGCTGGGACATGCTCTGTCACTGCGACACATCCTGCTGGCCGGGTCGACAACTCAGAATGGCGACAATGCCATCATGGGAACGCCCGCTCAGGATGCACCGATTCAGGTCCTTGTTGAGCCTGCCGAGTTTGCTTTGGACGGAACTAATCCGGGTGAACTTCCAGGCGAAGCACCATTCCAGCAGAACAGCGTCGCTCAGCTTGCTTCAGCAGTGGGACTTCGTACTGCAGGATCTCCGACCGGAGTCGGGATTCAGGTCAACGCGAAGGACAATGCCCGACTTCTGGGTTCAACCTTTAATCAGAACACTGTGAGCGGGGCACTCAACGATGGCATCGCCATTGTGATGAATGACAGTGCCGTCGCTGAGAGTGTCACGATGCAGGGAAATCAGATCACCAGCGGAGGTGGCAATGGTATCCGTCTGGAAGCGAACGGTGCAGGAGCATTCATTGATGCCGACAGCACAATTGGCGGGGCCGGTTTCAATGTCTACAGTGGCACCTCGTATCTTCAGGGGAACATTCTCTCGAACAACGGTGGTGATGGTTTCCGCGCTCTGGCATCAGATGGCGCTACAATCCATGGCAACCTTCTCTTCAACACAATCACCGATAATGGTGGCAACGGTGCTTCACTGACGATTGATGATGGTGGAGAGATTGACTTTGGAACGGTGGCGTCAAACCGAGTCATTCGTGGTAACACGATTACCGGCAACGGAGGCGCGGGCATACTGCTGACATCGAACGTCTCCGCGAACTCCGTTGCGGTCATGAATGCCTCGGTCTACGGGAACGACATTTCGCGAAACACTGGTGGTGGTATCGTTTCGAATCAGAATGGTCCGAACAACGCACCTCCTGCTCTTCCGGCTGTCGTCAACAACAATCAGTTGACTCTGAATGTTGGTGGTACTGCAGCAGCTGACGCCAATACTATCACAGGTAACAGCGACGCTGGTATCGCCCTTCAGGCAACCGGCAATGCCAAGTTGATTGCAGATCTGCGAAACCTGACAATCACTGGTACTGTCGACGGAGCGGATCCGATCCTCAACGGAGACGGTATTAACATTCGTCGTGAGGATTCGTCACTGGTTCAGGTGACAGTTGAAGATGTTGTCGCAACTGGCAACGCAGGTGACGGCCTGGACGTCGACACTCAGGGCAATGATAAGAACGATCCCAATCAGCCAATGAGTGGCACTGTGAATACAGTGAACTGGAATCGCAACAACCTCAGCAACAACGGACAAAACGGTGCTCGTTTCCGAACACGTGGCGAATCCATGCTGATTGCTGATGGCGAACTGAATACGCTGAACAACAACGGAGTCAATGGTATCCTGGTGCAGACATCAGAAACATCGACATTTGGTGACGCAACGGACGGGTTGCCTCCTGGCCGTCGCGTTAAGTTCGACGGTAACACGACGAATCTGAATGGTCAGGATGGTATCAATATTCTGGCAACCGAAGATTCTCGTGCACTGGTGGAAATTACCAGCAACGCGGCTCCTGTCATTTCCGGGGCTCATGCGGCACTGAGTTCTGCGGGTAGCTCAAGCATATCGCAGAACGTCCGTGACGGTATTCATATCGAAACAACCGGCGGCCGTTCGGACGTGCTGATCACCTCAGGTACTGCAACCACTGTCATCAACGGCAATGGGACAGGATCTGGTGGTAACGGTATCCGATGGGATGCGAGCGGTGACTCTGAAGGCAGCGTTCGTGTTACGCGAACTCTGATTACAAATAATATTGCCGGTGCTGCAGAAGCGACGGATGTGAACAACAACGGCGATGTTGATGTTGCAGACGGGGACGGTATTCAGGCCAACTTCAGTAACAACTCAACGGCTACTCTGGTCGTAGGCGGCATCGGTGATGGTAACGTCATCCAGAACAACGGCGACGACGGAATTGCTGTCACTGCAACCGGATCAAATGCTTCGGGTAACCCACGTCCAATCATCTCGGTTGTAGAGAACCTGATTGGTGGACAGAGCAGCGGTGTTGCGGCTGGAAATGGCGGAGATGGCTTTAGCCTGAACGTCTTCGGCGGTACAGCGACCGGAGTCGCACCTGCCAATGTTGACTTCACTCTGCCGTTGATCACCTTCAATGGTGGTGTCACAGAAAGCGGTGCTGTTCCACAAGTGACATTGTCAGGTAACGTGATCAGTGAGAATAACCGTCGAGGTGCAAATCTGCTGCTCACCGGTGCTTCGGGTACTCGTGACCGCGAAAATGGAAATATCATCTTCGACCCTGTGCTGATTACGCTGGACGATAACACGATTATCAGCAACGGAGAAGAAGGGATCTTCTATCGGGCAGACGCAGATATGAATCAGAGCCGGTTTGTTTACCTGGCGAACTTCCCGGATCCACCAGTGACGGGTAACCAGAACACGAACTACAACCCATTCCGTCCGGAATTCACCAACCTGAACCTGGGCAGTGTCAACAACAACACCGCTTACCTGGCCCCTTACCTGAACCTGCGGACCGTTCAGAACAGTTACCTGACTGTGACGAACAACACCATTCAGAACAATGGTACAAACACAGTGACCGGGGAAGGCCTCTTCATCAATGTTGGTACCGGGGCTTATGTCGCAGCTGATATCCAGAACAACACGTTTGGTGGTAACCTGGAAGAAGACTTCAGGACGGCCTCCTTCCTGTCTGCCGGTGAAACATTCACCTCAGTGGATACGAACGGTGACCTCACCTTCGACTATGTCTATCTGGACGACACGGCTCAGTTCGATCTTCGATTCCAGAACAACACTGGTAATCAGATTGATGCAGATGCTTCAGGAGCAACCTACACAACGTTCGATCCACTTAAGTTCCAGGGATTTGGCCTGACGAATCGAAACGCCTTCCTGTTCCAGGTGGAAAATGGTCTGAACCTGAACAATCCAAACAACTCGTTCATCAGCTTCGGAATCACTCAGGATATCGTGGACGACTTCGACCGAGGTGGCACAAACTACAATATCCGAAACGCGGCAGATCCGATGTTCCCGAATATCGGCTTCGCACCACCGCTGCCATAGTCGTCTGACCGGCTGACGGCGTCAGTCAAAGACTGTTTCAAATGAACCGCAGGTCGATTATTCGGCCTGCGGTTTTTCCATTCGAGAATAGATATGGGCCGTTCTGCCATCCCCGATGCCTGCGGCCAGACAAACGACAGCAGCAGATCCGCCAGTTGGTAGTATCAGGCGGACGGTTAACTTAACTGTCCGTTGAAGAACCAGGACAGGCACGCTGGCCGCTATCGAGAGTCGTGTTTTCAGGTCTCCTGCTCACGCCAGTCCCGTTCTTCAACAGGCCGTTAAGTTAACCATTCGCAACGGACGAATCCTGTTCCCCGTTCGTCTTTTTATTGCTGCCTGAATCGCGAATTCGTTCGATCACCAGGAAATAGTCGTCGCTCAAGTCCTCTCGAAGACGCCATTGGTCGGCTTGTTCGTTCAGTTCGCGTACCTGACTCGGAGACTTGATGACGCTGTAGGGATGTTGAGTGTCAATGACAATGATGTCCGTGTCAGCAGGCACTCCGGGCTGGTAATTGTTGACCGCTCGAAGATAGCCGCTGTAGTCATAGGAACGATCGCAATGTGTCAAACGAGTATGCACATAATCAGTAGATGCGATTCGCGATGTGACAGGAAGAAAAGGAGCCAGCTTGTTGAAATGTTCGGCCCTTGGTCCGGGAACGAACAGACGTGCATAGCCAGTGCGTGACTGTGTCGACCAGAATCCGAGACCGACAGGCATCATTGAATTCGTCACTGCGGAAAACAGGGCACAGAAGAATGCAAAACGGGCAATATTGCCGGGATTGACCGCACCGGACAGCAGATGAATTCTGCCGCCGCGAAGACCAGCGGCTGCGGCCCAAAACAGAACGGGCAACATCGGCGCGTGAAAGTGGTGATAGGGAACCGGAGGGAGGTCGATGTGAGCTGCGGCAGTTGTTTCGGCGGCGCCTGATTCAGATGGCACGGAATCCGCATTCCCCAGTTGAATCAGGCTCAACATGACGAATGTGACGCATGCGGCCAGCAATCTCAATGGACTTCGCCAAAGCACAAATCCAATCGGCACACTGAAGACCATCAGGTAGAGGAATGTCCGGAGACAGAAGAACTGAGCCAGCACTCTTTGTGGTTCCTGCAGCGTCGTCCGCACAAGGTCGCCCGGGCTGTTGCCAAGGTCTCCGAAATAGCGGCTGTAATGAACTGGAACACCTGATCGAAACCAGGGAATGACGACCCAGACGGCCATCAAAACGTACAGGGCGCTGAATGCGCAAAGGCCGATCGACCAAAGCTGATACGTGCGTCCTTCGGTCTTCTGTTCTGAGGGACTTCCGGATGAAACATCAGGGGATGAATCTTCAGCAGGCGAGCAGCCTTTCCTGCCGGACGTTAACCATAAGACCAGTCCGATCGGACCAGTGATCAGTGCGAAGTCTTCCTGAGCAGACAGAGCTACCAGGAAGCAGGCAGACGACTTCCACAGCTGTCGCCGTTCCGCCAGATCGATGCCCCAGAACAGGAATGGCAGGCCGAAACTTCCTGGCCTCAGAGTCTTCAGGTCGATGGCAATGTCCAGAAAATGCATCGGAAAAAACAGAAGCCATGCCAGCCCAAGCCACATGGCCGCGCTTCGACTTCCGGAATGACGAAGTGCGATGGAATAGACAGGGACTACGCAGATTCCCAGAGCAATTGATTCGGCCAGTTCCAGCATCAGGTGCGAAGGCCAGATCATATGGATGGGTAGCAGGAGCAGATGGATCACCTGAATGTGCTCTCCCAGAAACAATCCCTGGTCGAGGTAACTACGAAACCCCTTGCCATGCCAGACATTCCAGAGATGCTCTTCGTACATCGCCGAATCACCGTGTGGGATCCAAAGTCCAGCGTACAGTCGTTCATTCATCCAGAAGGAAACGCAGATCCAGCATCCCGTTGCAACAAGCAACACCACCAACTGCCAGTCAACCCGCTTAGGAGGAAGATCCGCTGACGGCGCCCTCATGCGTGTTTCCGGAAGTATTGCTGTCAGAGTGGCGGCCGGAAAAAGGGACAGCCAGAGTCCGGGGGCAAGGTAATAGAGCTGGCTGAATATCGACGCCGGTTGAAGGTCAGCCAGAAGCCAGAGTCCTGTCCAGACCAGACTTGCCAGCCACACCAGTCCCAGTTGTCGCGTCAGTTGAGAAACTGTCTGCCGACACAAGGTCTCCCGAATGAGAATCCGTAGGAGCAATCCAAGAGCCAGCAATGCCGTCGCCAAGCCGAAGATTCGGATCAGAACCGGAACAAACAGAAGTTCCACTTCCGTTCCGCCGGCAAAATCAACGCGCACCTGTCCACCAAAGGTGCGAATAATCTGAGCATTGATGTCGCCTGGCCACAAGGAGGCTGTCAGCATTGGATCACTGAGTACCAGCAAAACCATGATCGCACACGAAAGGCAGCCGCCGATCAGCAGGCTAAGTGACTTCATCAGGTTGTGGTTTGTCGTTCCCGGGTTCATTCAGAATTCAATTCAGCCCCTTAGGGGACGCATGGAATGTGCGCTCTCACACGAATCAGCTGGAATCATCGATCTGGTGCAGATTCCTTTAAGATTGGGGCAACCGGTGAAATGGGTAGTTCTCTGTTGGCGTTCGTGATCGAATCATATTGACCCAGTTCTTAATTCCTGTGACCCTATCCACTCCCGCCTTTCGCGCTTCCTGTCATTATGTGTTTCCCGTCGAAATGGTCGTCTCTGACCCCTCTTCTCGTGGCTTGTTCCGCTGGCTGCTTTGCCTGTTGGCAATCGCAGTCGTTTCGGGCTGCGCGACGACTGAATTCGTCAAACTACGCAGAAAGCCGCACAATCCGCTGGTAGAAAGGCTCCACAGTACCAGATTTGGCGATCTTGCCCCGTCAGAACGCACAAATCTGTACCTGTCCCGTTCCGGATACGATGGCCCGGCCGAGCTGCAACCAATGCTTTACCATTGCGCGAATCAGTTAAGGGCTGCCTGGGAACATGATGCGCTCTATGCGCTGGCTGAATTGAGATACATTGGTGCACGTTCGGTCGCCAGACATGACGCTCAACTGGCTGGCGAGTTGTATCTGGATGCCAGCCAGGCAGCCTGGTTCTACTTCATGACGCCGGATCCATCTGGTCGAATCCCGGACCCGACGGAGGTTCAACACAGAGAAGCGGCTGAGCTCTACAACGGAAGTTGCGAATCTTTATTGCGCGTGATCAAGGCGGCTGGCCCTTACGAATTGGGGCAATCGCTTTTGATGCCGCTCAGCCATCGGCGGATCATCCTGGACATTCCGTATCCGAATTCGACGATTCATCCGGAGAATCTCGCGGAATTTGAATTTGTCAGTGACTTCAAGCTGACAAATCTGCGAAATCATCACCGCTCGCCGGGGCTTGGTGTTCCGCTGGTGGCCTATCGACGGCAGCCGCAGCAGCCGCATGCGATTGAAGAATACTACACCGAACAGATGGGGTTCGCGGCAACAGCGCTGCTTCGCTTTGCGCCTCCGGGAACGACACAACACCAGACCCCGATTTCAACATTTGCGGACGCGATGGCATCGACTTACGGGTTCAATCTGCCAGCGAATCCGGCGGTCATTCAGTTGCAGTTGTTTGATCCTCGCGAAACCGATGGGGTTGTCATTCAGAATTCGCTGGTTCCGCTGCAAACGGACCTGAGTACGCCGCTGGCTAGAGCACTAAGTAATCCTGATCTGAAGCTGCTGGATACCTGGGCGTTCTTTCGCCCCGATCATGCACGGGCTATCGAAGGGCTTTACATGGTACAGCCTTATGACCCCGATCGGATTCCTGTGCTGATGGTGCACGGAATCTGGTCCAGTCCAATGACATGGATGGAAATGTTCAACGACCTGCAGGCCGACCCTGAGATTCGGCGACGGTACCAGTTCTGGTTCTATTTGTATCCCACAGGAGAACCCCTGCCCTTCGCCGCTGCAAATCTTCGGCAAGAACTGGCAAATGTCCGGATGGCGGTTGATCCGCAGCGGCAGAACGACAAGCTGGACCAGATGGTCATGGTGGGGCACAGTATGGGCGGATTGATTGCCCACCTGATGACTATCGAAAGTGGCAACCGACTCTGGGACAGTGTGAGCCCCGTTCCGTTTCATCACATTCAGGCACCGCAAGAGCATAAGGCGGAGATGCAGCGAGTTTTCTACTTTCATCGCAATCCATCCGTGGCACGTATTGTCACGATCGCGAGCCCGTATGACGGCAGCCGATATTCCAATGCATTTACCCGCTGGCTGAGTGGATCACTGGTCTGGCTGCCGAATCGAACCATGCAACTGACTCGGCTGCTGTCTGATTACAACGAATCCGTTTGGTCCGATCGGGTTCTCACTCCTCGCACCAGCCTGGATTCGTTGACGCGTGAGTCTGCTATCCTGCAATTGATTCAGGATACGCCTGTGCCACTCGACGTGCCGCATCACAATGTTGTCGGGGTCAGAAAAGGCAAGTCGCCGGATCAGTGGACGGACGGCGTTGTGAACTTCAGAAGTGCTCACCTGGAAGACGTCGACAGTGAAGTCATCATTCGCGCCGGACACAGTCAGATTCAAAGGCACCCTGACACGATCGCAGAAGTCCGTCGCGTGTTGATCGAGCATCTCCATGAGCTGAATCAGACGCGATCGCTCCCCCTGTTCAGCATTCGCTGACCAGCGCGCTTTGGCCCTATGATTCGAACGACTTCCGAGCAGGTGATTCCTGTTCGCTGTGTGTTTCAGCTGAGCAATTGCCAGGCGATTGTTGCCGCGCCTGCAGCAACACAGTATATCGAGAACCAGTGGAGTCGATCTGCTACGACAAGTCGGATCAGCCATTTGAGACAGAAGACCCCGACGATGAAGCTCACGATGGTCCCCGCGAGAATTGGCAGGACTTGAGGATCCACGCTCTCTTCACCCGTGAGCAGATCCTTCATTTGCAGGACCGTCGCTCCACCGATTGCCGGCAAAGCAATCAGGAAAGAAAACCTAGCTGCGTCTGGTCGACTGAGTCCATTCAGAAGTCCACCGGCAATCGTGCTCCCGGACCGACTGATGCCGGGAATAATAGCGAATGCCTGAAACAGTCCAACAAATAAAGCCGTGCGCGGACTCACGTCACTGCTCGGCTCCGATGTGGCAATATCCTTCTTGTCGTGGCCTGCTGACTGCTTTTGAAAGTAACGTCCCGCCACCAGAAGAAACGCCGTGACAAGTAAGGCACAGCCAGCATACAGCGGCTCATTGAAAAGGGATTCAATGTGATCCTTGAGCAGAACTCCAACCAGTCCAACTGGGATGGTGGCAAGAACAATCATGGCTACCAGTTTGAGATTTTTTCGCAGGTCGAGCAGATCTTTCCAGTAAACCACCATGATCGAAAGCAGAGAACCAAAGTGCAGTGCGACATTCATTGTCGCGTTTTCCGCAGGGACTCGCATGTCCGTATAACGTTCCAGCAACGCGCCGATAATGACGAGATGCCCGGACGAACTGATTGGCAGAAACTCGGCAATACCCTGAACGATGCCGAGAATTATGGAGTAGATGTAGGCTTGCATGAAAAAGACTCTACATCGATTTCATGAACAGCGACCAATTCGCGGCGATCCGGCGGCTCGATTCCGGAGAAACATCGGCAGCCTGTGCGGCTGGGAGCGAAAAAACACGCAATCCAGATTCCTGCATTACGCGAATGGATGTCGTTCGCAGTACCTGAGACTGGCGGTCGGACGGAATCTCAAGTTGAAGGACGGATCGTCCCAACTGCGAATCGACTGAATTTTCGGCGGTTGGTGAGATCCACCCATCAAGCATCAAGGCGCCACGAAACGGGCTGTTCATCGAATAGATCAGATTTCGGGCCAGATCGGCTTCGCTGCTTTCTGCCGCAACGACCAGACGCAGCGAGTCGATTTCCAGCTCTCGAGCGGTCTGGATGGCTCCCAGCACGATGAGCCGAATATCCTCCTGCGTGAGCCTGGTTCCGTCCGGGTTTCGCGGGACTGCGACCGCGAGATGGTGAGAATGGATGACTGACTGCCACGACCGCAGCACTTGTTCTTCTGGCTGGTTGCCTGACGACAGCAGTACGATCAGTCCCGGTCCGGGATCGCTCTCATCTGATACAGTGCTCTTTCCGGAGGGATGAAAGACAATGACGTGCCCATCCTCTCCGATGGGAATGTCTTTTCGTTGGGGGACGCTGACACTCTCGACAATATCCAGGAGCTCGGAGGAAGTCGAATTTGTGGCTCCACGAACGAGCGCCAGTACTTTTGAATCGTAGGAAGGTATTTCGGCGGGGAAATCACCGGTCACCACCTCTGTCGTCTGCAGCGGCTTCTCGTCGTCCGTATCAGTTGCAGAACTGGAGTACCTGGTTTCGCTCCAGCCAATCACCACTTTGGATCCGGGGGGATGTTTGAAGAGTTCTCGACGAAGACCACCGGCCGATGAAATGTCAACGCCATCGATTGATTCAATTCGAACGACAGCTGGCAATCCGGCTTTCGCTGCTGGTGAATCAGATTCAACACAGACAATCAGGCCGTTCGGCTGGTTTGCCAGCAGGTCTTCTTCTTCCTGGTTTTCAGGGTCTTTACTTTTTGACGGTCCCCGCCGCGGCGCGGGAATGACGGGCTCATTCTCTTCGGCTGCCGCGTTCCCACCGGTTCGAAAGTCGGCCAGTGGCATTACGCCAAGGTACCCCGGCTGAACAACCGGTAGTCTCTCAGCCAGGATCAGGTTGACGTCCATTTTTTCGCCGTCGCGTTCAATCTGCAATTGCATTCGGTCTTCTGCGTAGCTTCTGGCAACAGCCGATTCAAGTGTCGCGGAGCGATCGACCAACAGACCATTGACCATAACGATCCGATCACCCGTCCTGAGCCCTGCTTCAGACGCCGGGCCTCCCGGGTGCAGAGACTGGACCCTGACATCATCGGAGTATGCTCCGGGAGCGGTGATCGCAATGCCCAGTTTTCCGGACTTCAGGTTCTTTCCGGCTCTCAGTCGATTGGCAGAATCCAGCACGTCTTTCATCGGAATCGCGAATCCAATGCCGGAGTCGTACCATTCGACGCCGGCCTCTACACCATCACTGGATCGAGGCGACAAAGGGACCAGCAGCCCCAGCACGTCGCCATCCAGATTGATGAGTGGACCGCCGTAGTTCAGCGGAGAGATCTTAGCGTCCGTCTGAATTGCCATAGAATGAACGCGATTGACGGCGCTGAGGATACCCACAGAGATATTCGATGATTCCGTGTCGTAAAAACGTCCGACGGCAATTGTCCATTGCCCAATGATCGGATCTGCAATTGCCGTTGTCGCAGTCGTCGTTGTGCTGCCGGCGGTAGACTGAAATGCAGTCCAGTCGCCCTGCCCCGCTTTCAGCAGGACAAGTTTTCGGACAAAGTCCGTGGCGACGATTTCCGCGGGAACCCGTTTTCCGTCAATGGTTTCAACAAGGATCGCCTGCGGATTACCTTCGACGGAAAACGCGCTGGTAACGATCTGCCCATCTGACGAAATCACAACACCTGTCGAGGCCGCCGTATTGATCTTTCCGCCGTCTGTATTCTGTTCACTGCCAATTGGGCGTATTCGGACAACGGCCGGGTCAACCTTCCGCACAGCCTGCTGAACCAACTGCCCAAGTTCATCGATTTCACCAGGTGAATCGCTGGCACGCACGGAGGATGCCAGGGTCAGGAATATCGCAAGGCCCAGGATGATCTGCTGCTTCGCTGGCGGGAATAGGGGATTCAACAGCATTTGGGCACTCGTGCTACCTAACGTCTCTTCTCAATTGAACCAGCCGACGGGATTCCAAAACCAGAATCGCGGGCACAATGGTAGTGTAGGCATCACAAGGCGGCTTCACCATGCGATCGCCATCACCATTTGTGAACGGACGTCACATCAATTCGCCGGATTGATGCGTTCGGCCCTGATTGCCACGTTTGTGGAGTGGAGGAATGTGATGTCTTGTCTTTATAGTTCTGTGGCACGCTCTGTTTCACTCACGGAATTCTCTGATGACACTTCGACAGCTTGGTAATTCTGACCTGCGCGTCTCTGCGATTGCAATGGGGTGCTGGCCCATTGCGGGCATTACGAGTCTGGACGTCAATCCGCAGGACAGCCGAAAAACGCTTCAGGCTGCGATCGATGCCGGGATCAATTTTCTGGACACGGCATACGCCTACGGTATTCATGGTGAAAGTGAATCACTGATAGGGGAGGCCGTGGCTGACTGTCGCGATGCCGTTGTCATCGCGACAAAGGGTGGTCTGCATCGCATCGGTCGCGGGCAGGCTCACGATGCATCGGCGGCGACCCTGTTGCGTGAGTGTGATGAATCTCTGAAGAGACTTCGCACTGACTACATCGATCTTTACTACCTTCATGCACCGGACCCCGCCGTCCCCATTTCGGAATCCGCCGACGCAATTCGCCAGATGATTGCTGCAGGCAAAGTTCGATACGCCGGAGCTTCGAATCTGAAACCTTCACAGCTGGAAGAATTTCATTCCGTCTGTCCCCTGGTTGCCATTCAGCCCCATTACAACATGCTGCAGCGGGAAATCGAAGCCGACATCATGCCCTGGTGTGCGAAGCACAACATCGGATTGTGTGTCTACTGGCCACTAATGAAAGGATTGCTGGCCGGTCGTTTGCCGCGGAATCATCAATTCGATGATGCGGATGGTCGAAAAAAATATCCCATGTTTCAGGGGGAAGAGTGGCAGAAGAATCAGGACTTCATGGATGAAATGAAGCAGATCGCTTTCGATGCCGGCTGTCCGGTTTCTCAGCTGGTTCTCGCGTGGACGATTCGTCAGCCAGGAATTACGTCGGCGCTTTGCGGTGCAAAACGAGACTGGCAGATTCTGGAAACAGCCGCTGCGATGTCGATCAGTCTCAGCGATACCATCCTCGATCGTATTCAGGCTGCGCTGCGTCGACGCGGTCAGCCCTTTTCGATCGCAGCCGTGTAGTGAGATTCGGGGACAATGGGACGCGTGATTCATAGACATGGCCAGGCCCCTGCTCTTCAAAGGATCGAGGTAAAAGATGACCAGCGATGAACCCCAAACTGGCGATCCGAAGCCACGCGATATCTCTGGCGCGCTGGAGGATTTTATCGAATCATCGGTTTACCCACAGCCAGCAATCAAAGCACGGGAAGACTATCGCAATTACGACTCGCCCGCCCGGGAATCTGTTCGGGATTTCTACCGTCAGAACCATCGCTTTCAGACCTATGAATTTGTTGGCCGGAAGCGTGCTGAATTTCTGCAGTTGAACCGGCGGCAAATGGGAGTCATTGAAGCTCTGAATTTCCTGAATACTCTGGTGGACGATTCAGATCCTGACATCGAACTGGATCAGCTTCAGCACCTGTTACAGACCGCAGAAGCCATTCGACATGATGGCCATGAAGACTGGTTTGTATTGGTTGGCTTACTGCACGATCTGGGCAAGGTGCTTTGCCTCTGGAATGAACCACAATGGGCCGTTGTGGGCGATACGTTTCCCGTTGGTTGCCAGTTCAGCGATCGAATTATCTACAGTGAATTCTTCACCGCCAACCCGGATATGACACACAGCGTCTACCAGCAGCCGCTGGGCGTCTACAAGCGGAATTGCGGGCTTCGGAATGTCCTGATGTCCTGGGGCCACGACGAATATCTGTTTCACGTTCTGAAGAATTATCTGCCGGAACCAGCCCTCTACATGATCCGATACCACTCCTTCTATGCGTGGCATCGTGAAGGACAATACGACTGGCTGTGTGATGATCATGACCGAGAGATGCTGCCGTGGGTCCGGAAATTCAATCCCTACGATTTGTATTCAAAATGTCCGATCGCGCCGGACTGGCACCAACTGAAACCGTATTACGAAGAACTGATCCAGAAATACCTGCCTGCGAAGATTGCATTCTGACACATCAGGCTGCCTGAGAATCGCAGCGCGTAAGACGCTTCCCGAAAGCAGATGAGGCTGCGTTCCGTGGCGGATACGATTTTCAATCTGTTGAACCGTGTCTGGTGGCGATGGACCCCCGGTTCACACGATGGTTTTTCGATGACCTACCATTGGTTCAATCTGCTGGAAGGGACTGTCTGGCTGGTGGTTGCCGGATTCATCTCGCGGCGGGCCATTCGATTCCGCAGGCACCGGATGGAATGGCTCTATGCTTCGTCGTTCGCTTTGTTCGGCATCAGCGACTGGGTGGAAGCCTGGCAACAGTCGACCGTCCTGATTCTGGCGAAGGCACTTATCCTGCTTTGGATCGTCCTTCTTCGTCAACGATCGATGTGCGTCTGGTATCCGGGAAGTCGCGTCTACTAGGCCATTTTCACAGCACGCTGTTTGGTTTCAGGTTTTGCCGGATCTCGTTTCGGATCGGATGAAGCCAACTGGACGGCACGATGGTGAATTTCACGTGCATGCACTTCCTGTCGAATCAACTCACTTTTCACCCGGTGTCCCTGCACCAATCAATTCGTCGTCACTGACTACGTAACGGATTTATGTCTCCATCGAGCGAGGACGAAGATGACTGCGACGATGGCATTGCCCAAAAATATCCATAGGCCCAAAGACGTCTTTTTGTTCGTGTGATTCTGAGTCTCCGGGTGATTTCGGGGCTGGATCGGTTGGCCGTCTGCCGTCAGAGCACGGATTAGTTCACCCTGCTTCGTTTGAATTACGGCCCATCCGTCCGGTACAGAGAATTCAAACAGTGTTTTCTCGACGTGGCAGTTCAGTCGAATGTCCAGAATAGTGCGATCATCGAATTCGGTGACCTTACCATTCGCCAGCTTTTCTTTGCGCCATTTGGTTGGTAATCCATTCACTCCGTACCCTCCTCGCGTTTCCCGCTCGGTGAGATTTCCATTCTTTGTATAGCATTCAACTCTTAAGATTCTGTCGGGGTGGCCTTCAACTGTGGCCACGCTTACAAGATCGACGCCTTCGAGGTTCAGAGTAAAATGGTCTGCTTCCACCCCATCGATCGTTACGGCGGACCACGCAACTTTCAATCCTCCTGAGGTGCCTCCGTTTGCTATTGTTTTGAGTCTCTGGTCGTCCATGACCAGCTCGTTTAATGGCCATGACTTTTTCGTAGCAACCCGGATCATGAACTTTGGCACGTCGTGCAGAGAGAACATCAACCAGGGAGATCGTTGTGGAAAGACGGCTCGGTCACTTATATTCTGACTTGCGAACCTTGCTACCTGATTGTACATGAAGCAGTCACGAAGCCCGTCTTCGTTCTGTGCGCCGATCACTTCTGCCATTTCGAAATCTTCGTCGGCAACAAATCCTTCCAGACCGCCCAGGCGTCGCCGGCTTTCCACATACGACTTGCTCTGTATTGGGTCCTTCGCATCAATAATCACCCTTTCTCGGTAGTACTCGTACTGAGTCTGATGGCGAGCGCTCCCTTCAATGGTTTTCCCAACGAGCTCCTCGACCAATTTCGATCTGTCGGGGTAATTTTCGGGATACATGGACTCATAGAAGCGACGTTCTGATTCCCGATCTGGCGATTCGGACCGGAAAACTCGCACGCTGCGAAGATACGATACTTGCATCGTCTGCGGAAGCGGAGCCCAGGCTGAGCGCAGGAATGCATCCAGCTTTGCGGCAGAGTCAGGTTTTTCACCGACAATCGGTTGGGTATAAGCCAGCAACTCAAGACCAGCTTCATATGAGCCAACCAGCATGGGAACGTTCGTACTAAGCCCAGTCGGCACCTTGAAATAATCTCCGCATCCCACTGGTTCAATGCTCTCAGGGCATGGACAGGCTGCCGGCGTTATTAAGTCTGGCCAGTTCTTAAAACAACATCCGGCAGGAACGTTCTCTGTGCCGGTGACTAACACGCAAAGTGCATACCAAGCCAGAAATCGAGTAGTCTTCATCTGACAATCCTTTTAATCTGCCTGGAGTAAACACCAGACAGCACGTGCAACCCCTCGACGAGATGACACTCTTTCATACTGACGACTGCGTTCCAATCTTACCCAGATACAAAGCAGCGTCATCGGCTCCAAGAAATCGGGGCAAGAAGCTGAGGGGTCGAAGTGCCACGTAGATGCAGAAATGAGCCTTTTCTCGAGACATACCGTTGTTGGGATTCGGTAAATGCAAATACTTGCACATCAGGGACCGGGAGTAGTGTGTAGTACGTGGTGTATAGTTTGTAGTGTGAGGGTTGAGGAAACGTTGGGCATTTTCGAAAGTTTCCACCCGTCGCAATCGGCAAGCGATGAAGGTTGACACGCATGATGTGAGATTGAGGTGTTTGGGCAGAAGCACACTTCGGTTCTTCGTTGTCGGTTGCTGGCTGGGAGCATGCATCGTCTTTAAGCCAAGCCCGGTGTGGTGCGGTGTTATGTTGGGCGCGTTTTTGTTTATGCAGGTTCGCGACAGGTCATCCGGCCGGAGTTCTACATCGCACACCATTGACCTGTTGGCTCCGACCGTCGGTGGATTGGCGGGTGAGACCGCCGCCGTCGGCTTGTCGTCAATCTGGTATCCAGTGACGGCATGGTTCGACTGGGTTCAAGCTGTGCTGGCGATGCTCGATAGAATGATCACGACGTTGGAGTCGCCGCATCGAGTCTCCTGTTGCCTGATATTGAGCCCGTCGACAGGATCCTGTAATCACCAGCAGAAGAGCATATGCTGCGATGTCTGGCGGCTAATGTCTTGCTGTTGATTGCGGTGGTGATGCCCCCCCGATTTGCCTCGGGTACAACTGCAAACATCGCGATGACAAAAAGCGGTTGGGTGAAGCACGTCGACGAAAGAAGACTTCTATCTATGCCTTTGTGCTGCGTTCGATCTCCATGTTGTCGATCAGGCGAGTCGTCCCCACCTTAGCGGCAATCAGGGCCACGGCTGGGGCGTCCCAGTTGTGGAGTTGCTGCAGGGTTCGTCGATCTGCGACCACGGCGTATTCCAGGTTGATGCCGACGGCCGATTCCAAATGCGCCTGCATGCGATTAGCGACATCGACGGGAGTCAAGTTTGGCTGCTGAGCCAGTGATTGAGCGAGCTGCAGTGCGCGATGCAGTTCCAGTGCCTGGGTGCGTTCTTCCAGTGTCAGGTAGCGATTACGGCTGCTCATCGCCAGTCCGTCGGGTTCACGAACGATGGGACAGGTCACAATCTCGATGGCAAAATTCAGGTCCTTCACCATCTGTCTGATGACGAGCTGCTGCTGATAGTCCTTTTGTCCGAAGTAAGCACGGTCCGGATCTGTGATGTTGAACAGCTTGCAGACAACTGTGGAGACGCCGTTAAAGTGGCCCGGGCGATGGGCTCCCTCCCATGGATCGGCGACATTTGCAACGCTGACGAAAGTCTGGGCGTCCTGATCGTACATATCGGACTGAGATGGCGTGAAGACCAGGTCCGCTCCGGCAGTTCGGCACAGCACCAGATCTTCATCCAGAGTTCTTGGGTAGCGACTGAAGTCTTCGTTAGGGCCAAACTGCGTTGGGTTAACGAAGATTGTCGTCAATACATAATCGCATTCCTGCCGTGCTCGTTCGATCAGGCTGATATGCCCCCGGTGCAGAGCACCCATGGTCGGTACGACACCAACGGATTTTTGCTGCCGTCTGGCTTCCTGAACCAGCTGATAGACATCTCCGATGCAAGAAGCGACGATCATAGATTTAGGGGCTCTAACAAAACCGGGACAGGCACCTTTCCCGACAGCAAATTCACAGCTTTTCTGAGCGATTCCGGGAGCCACCAGTCCCGGTTTTGTCAGGCGTTCTTAGAATCGATAGCTTGGGTTGCGGGTATCGAAGTCCCGGTCTGTCAATCGGACATCGGGCTTAATCCTGGAGAAGATATAGTCTTCGATGATCGGAGGCTTCGAACCAGGTGACGTTGGGAATCCCAGTTGCTGGACACGAACAGCCAACCCCGATTCCTCGTCGATCCAAAGTCGCGTGACATGAAACGGAAATTGCCGTCTTGGCTGAGGATGTGAGCCCTCAATGACGCGACATGTAAATTCCGCGACCTTGGCGTCTTTGAAGTACTTGACCTCAGTCTCGCCGTATTTTTTTTCTTCTTCCCACTGATTCACGACGGCTTCAACCATGTTGGCAATGCCGGCTTTTGTAATCGGGTACCGATTCTCGGCCATCACCTGACTTCCGGTCGGTGAAAGTTCCAGCGTTCCAATCAGACCAGCCAGCCCCGTTTCATGGACAAGCAGATTGTTGTTGTTGCGTCCTTCGACGTAAATGACTTCGCGTCCTTCTGAGGGATTCTCGAAGTACATGTAGACGCTGAACGGTTCATGTCGAACCTTCATCCGCATTTGCTGGGCGATCAGGGATTTGCCAACGATTTCCCGCTTCGTAAACGTGGCTTCGTAGGCGGACATCGCTTTCGCACGCGAAAGACATTCTTTTGCGAGTTCCACTGGCTTTGTTAGTGGGTGTTCAGCGGCTGCATCGGCCGCCTGCACCAGGCCGGCTGAAAATGTTGCCCCGGCGATTGCCCCAAGGACGTGGCGGCGTGAAATGAGGTTGTTTCGATTCTGCTTCGACATGATTCTCTCCATGATCAGCCAATGGGCTCTGCTCGCTCAGCAAATTGTAGCAGCGTTTTGAAATCCTTCGACAGGCACCTGAAACTTGTCCTGAACTTAGGCTTTGCCCATGTCTTCGGTGGGCAAAACTGCAATTGTGGCGTTTTCCAATGTTCTCTAGACTTCGGCAATTATTGCCACTTCAATGCCAACAGGTTTTGGCTTTCAGGCTGGTTGGACAACAGACTGAGTGGACGAGGGATGGATTCCAAAAGCGGGTTACTTTCTACAGTCGTCATGATGGTACCACTGATTGTGGTCCCAGCAATCGCGCTCCTGCGCCCGGCGATTCCTGGCAACGGTATTTCCACAGCCCCTCTGGGCGCTGCGACCGAAGATGACTTCTTTAATGAAGACTTCGGCGAATTTGCGGCATCTGATTCTGGCAAACAGTCAGACGACTCTCAGTTCCCGCCATCCACAACTGGCCCTGATGATTTTTCTGACTGGTTTGGTCAGGAAAAGTCGGTAAGTCGGGGGGAATCGGTATCCGGCCGCCCTGCCCCTGGTGCGCCTCGGGCAGAGGCTGGCCAAAGTGGGATGAATTCTTCGCTGATTTCGGACCCCTTCGCCGAAGAACCAGGTGTCGACCACGAAAGCCGGGTTGAATTAGAAACAGCCGAGGCTACCGGAGAACGCTCCGACCTGGACGAGTCGGTTTTGTTGACAAGACTTCAGCAACTTGGGGTCACCCGTTCCCTGTGGTTTTCAACCGGACATTCGGGGCGAACCGGGTTTGCGGTCTTCATTCCTGTTCAGGGATCGACGCAATATCGATTTGAAGCGGTCGCTGACGGTCGCATGGCGGCACTCAAGAGTGTAACTCAGCAAGTGACGGCCTGGCGACAATTGCAGCAGACGGGGCCATGATACATGTGGCCGCAGGTTCAAACATGGTCAACGAAGAACGGCTATCCGGCAGCCACGATTAACAATCAGAGTGGCCTGCTTCTGGCGCGGACAGAATCGCAGCGAATGCGGTTGCTGCGCGGACCTTTGCGTGTCAGGCAGTCGCTGCTGGATCGACTTCAGTTCCTGCCGGATGGCGGTCTTGTACGATCGACTCGGATTGCTCGACTGGAAGCTGCCCTGTTGATTTCCGGAGGGCCGCAGTCCGCCCGAAAGCTTGCGCAGCTGGCGCGGCTCATTGACTGGAAGGAGGCGGTTCAGCTCATCCAGGTGCTGAATGACAGTTACGAACGTGATCGCTCCGCTTTCCGAATTGAGAATACGGCTGGCGGATATCAGATGATGACGCGATCGCAACTGGCTCCGTGGCTTGAGCGAATCCATCAGCGCCAGGATCAAATGAAACTGACCCCGCCCGCGATGGAAACACTCACGATTATCGCCTACCAGCAACCCGTTACGCGTGCCGATGTGGAAGCCATCCGCGGAGTTCAGTCGACCGATATGATCAAGCAGTTGATCGATCGCGGACTGGTTCGCATTGGCGGTGAAGACGATTCACTTGGGCGTCCGTTTCTGTACATCACGACGCGACAATTTCTCAACATGTTTGGTCTTCAGCGGCTGGAAGATCTTCCCAACTTTCAGACGCTCCGCCGCCAAACGGCGGTACCGTCCGCATCGGAGCTGGATACCGATGACGAAGAAGACGGTGAAGGGCATTCCGACGTCAGTTCGGCTGGTTCAGCTGCATAACCATCTGCAGTATCTGATCACCAACCTCATTGATTTGTCGCAGTTCACCGCTTTGGGAGAGACCGGGAACAACGTGCCAGTCAGGCCGGCCTGCGGCGATTTGTTGATAACATCCCCGGACACGTTCCATGTAGGATGTATCGGCTTCCTGCAAATCCGCTTCCCGGTCCGTGTAATCTCGTGCCGCCTTTCGGGATACCAGTTCGCGGCTCCAGTCCGACGACATATCAATCAGAATATTGGCGTTGGCCTTTGGGAGTCCAAAGACATCAAATTCGACCCGTTCAATCCAGTCGATCAGTTGCGAGCGTTCTTCTCCATCAAGTTTTGCAGCCTGATGTGCGAGATTGGAACCCACGTAACGATCAAGAACGACGACGTCATTTGTCGCCATCATCTGCTCAAGCGCAGAACGCGATTCAAAGCGATCTCCGGCATAAAGGACCGCGGCGAGCTGAGGATGGACATCGCCAAGCTGGCCGAAACGTCCATTCAGAAAATCACCAATCGCCCGGCCGAAATTAGTGGCAGCATATCGAGGGAACTGCATCGTCTCTGTTTGCACGCCCGCATCGCGTAACGCTGCAACGAGTCGATTGGCCTGAGTTCCCTTGCCTGACCCATCGATCCCTTCAATTGCTACCAGAAACGCCATGACTATGCCTTCGCCATATTCGGCGTTCACTTAACGAGTGCTTTGATCCGATCGGCAACCACACCTTCGCGTGTCGCGCTCGCTGCAATTCCATGAATCAGTTGTCCAAGGTCCTGTTCGGTGCCAGGCAGTTCCACCGGCATGTACCAGCGGTCCGTTCCTTTAACAAAGCCAGGCCTGTCTTCGCTGAATCGTTCCGCGAGTACTTCGAGCCTGGCCCCTGCCACTTCGCTGTCTGCCGCTGTCGAGAGACGACGGCTGTAAAACTCCATCGCCAGATCTCGTTCCAGTTCGCCAAGCTGATGGACGCGGCTTTTGATGACAGGCGGCGGAACCTGATCGGGCATTGTTGCCGCAGGTGTTCCGTCACGACGGCTGAATGGAAACACATGCACTTTCATGAATCGCGCCCTGCGGCAGGTGTTCATTGTCTCCTGGAACTCGTCTTCAGTTTCGCCGGGGAAGCCCACAATCACATCCGTCGAAAATGCTGGGTCGTTGCCCAGAATGTCGCGAATCTGATTCAGACGATCGAGAAACCGTTCGACACGGTAACGGCGACGCATACGGGTCAGAACAGAGTTGCTTCCACTTTGTAATGCAGGATGGAATTGCGGACACAGATGTTCACAGTCTCCGGCGGCTTTGATAAAGTCGTCATTCACTTCGACGGTTTCGATGCTGGAAAGACGCATGCGCCAATCGCCGGGAATTTTGTCCAGTCGCCGCAGAAGATGCCAAAGTCTCTCCGGTTGATCCCCGGGTTTCAGATGATTCGTATCGATTCCGAAATGACCGACATGGACGCCGCTTACAACGATTTCACGAAATCCATTATCGATCAATCGTCGAAACTCTTCCTCAATATCGACAGGGCGACGACTTCGTAATCCTGGCCGGACTGTCGGGATAATGCAGTAGGAACATTTGAGGATACATCCATCCTGAATCTTGACGAACGCGCGATGGCGTCCTTCAAAGTCACTAATGCCCTTAGGCATATCGACAATGCCAAAACGGCTCAGGACATCCGGAAGTTCACGTTTGTCCGTGACGACATCAATGACATTCGGCAGTTCGCTGACGGCTTGAGGGTCCCGTGTTGCGTAGCACCCGGTGACGATGATCTTTGTGCCTGGGTTTTGACGTGCGAGCTGGCGAATCACCTGCCGCGATTTGGAATCGCCGGTATTTGTGACCGTGCATGTGTTCACCAGACAAAGGTCTGCGCGTTCATCATCGGTGGCTTCACGGTAGCCGCTTTGTGCCAGCGCTTCTCGCACAAGCTGTGTTTCGTATTGGTTGACCTTGCAACCAAGGGTCACCAGCCGACAGGTTCGAAATTCCACCATTGAAACGTGCACGATATTGGACAGAAACAGACGTGAGACGGATCGTGGCATGGTGACCTTGTCTGCTTTGAAAGGCAAATCTGCACACAGGAAGTGCGGAAGTTTTCCTCAGATCCTGAATGTTGCTGAAACGCAACATGTATGCGGGAGCGTGGCAATTCAGCAACATACGGTGATTCGACGCAACCACCCATGTTGCATTCGACAATCAGGCAGCCGGAACGTGGCAACATCCGGGCATCATTTTGTCTTCGATTCGTTGCGAATCGGCTCTGTTGCATCCCGATGGCGACAACTCATGGCTTCCGACTCGTTTTTCTTCAACTTTGTCTGCAAGTCTGAGCAAGGTTTCGTGGTAGTTCCTTTCCGCCAAACTCTGTGAATCTGATCTGTCGTCAACATGCTGGAACAACCACTGTACAGCCTCACACACTCAATATCTGCACGCAGGATCTGCACGCGAACGCTCCCCGTCCGTGTGTTGACTGTCCTGCTGGCGATGACGATTGTATCGAGTGTTCATGCCGGGGCTGCACGACTGATTGAGGTAACGTCTGAGGCCGGGATTTGTTCCGGCAAAGTTGTTTCTATGGACAGCCGGTTGTGCTGTCTACAGGATCGTTTTGGGGTTATTCGGCGAATCCCGGTTTCCGGTTTGAAGAGCGTCCGGGTGCTGGCAGAGAATTTTGTTCCTGCGGCGGCATCGGAGTTCAGGGAAAAGCTGCGAAGTGAATTCGGATCGGATTACGACATCGCGGGGTCAACTCATTATCTGGTCTGTGCTCCGCGTGGACGTGCCAACTCCTACTGCGACCTGTTCGAGCGTTCGTTTCGACAGATCGAACACTTCTATCGGGTCCGTGGTTTCGAAGTCCAGGAACCCGATTCACCATTGGTTGCGATCATCTTTGCAACGCAGGATGAGTTTCGTGAATACTGTCGTCGCGACAATTCCGACTGGAGCAGGGAGCTGCTTGGTTACTATTCACTGAATACCAATCGCGTTACGCTTTTCGACGAACTGAGCCCTGCTCTCGCGTCGACCCACAGGAACGTCTCCGTATCCCCCGGAATTCGTTCGATGTTTTCTATTGCTGGGCCAACCGCAGACACCATCATTCACGAAACGACGCACCAGGTTGGATACAACATTGGAGTCCATTCCAGAATTGGCGGAAGCCCAAGCTGGATACTGGAAGGTCTGGCAACGGTGCTGGAGGCCGATGGAATGCGAATGGCTGGATCCCGATCCGGGAACGCGTCTCGCATCAACGAAAGTCGACTCTCCTGGTTTCGTTCACAGTATTCTTCACGCCAGCAGGCGGGTGACCTTGCCCGTATGGTTGCCGATGAAAAGTTTTTCAACGGCAACGTGCTTGATGCTTATAGTAACGCCTGGGCGGTTACCTGGTTTCTCACGGAAAATCCAGCACGGGCCAGGGCATTTGCGAGCTACCTGAGACTCGTAGAGAGCCGGGACCCACTGAAAGATTACTCTGCAAATCAGCGGCTACACGATTTCCGTGAAGCTTTTGGCGACCCTGCAAAAGTCGAAGTTGAAATGCTGAGGGCAATGGACCGCTTGTAATTGGCTCAGGCGGCCACGGACCGAGTCAACTGAGCCCTCGCTTCCAGTTCGGCGTGAATTAACGCACCTCGGATTACGGCAAATTCCGGATCGGCAACCAATCGAACTGCAGAGATCATACTGGCGAGATCCTGCTGGATGAGTCGTTCTGTCAGCAGGTCGCTAACACCGTTCAGAAGCGAGCCACCGCCGGAGAGCAGTATGGGAATTCGTTTGCCTGCCAGCTGAGCGGTGACAGGTCCCCGACGCAGCAGATCTCTGATTCCGCCCACAATCTGGTCGAGGACGAGTGAGGTTGTTCCGGCAAGTATTCGTTCTCGATCTCCGACGGGTTTGCTCACACTGACTTGTCCATTCTTTTTCCAGTCAGCGACGGAATCCATGTCCAGAAACATGTCGCCGCTCTTGCTCCAGCGGAACATTTTAAAGTGCTGAGCGATCTCAGTATCAATCTGATTGCATCCGAAAGGAAGAGTCGTTGATGCCAAAGGCATTCCGAAACGTGTGACACAGATGTCTGTTGATTCCGCACCGATCACAACACTGATGCCGGTGAAACCTGCGCTGGCCCCACAGGCAAGAACGGACGCTTCGGCAGCGCTGACGGCGAAGGGTTCGTAGCCCTGCATTCGCACAAGACGCAGGAGAAAGTCACGGTTATTCATGTCCTGTTGCGGATCAATCCCCGCGTTTGGTACGACGACCGCGCAAAGGTTGGTCAGTCCGTCAGCAGGCGGAAGCATTGCCGCTGTCAGGAGATGCAGCATCTGCCTCGCTGGCGGATCATTTGATGGCACGATGCCATCGATCATCAGAGGTGTTAACGGAAGCTGGCTCAGCCATTGACAGTCCCTGGCGCGGTTGCCGACGACAGCAAGAGACTGATCACACACGGCGTAGGGGATGTTGCTCTCCTGCAGTGTCCTGTGATGCTGTTCGGTTTCTTCGATTAACGCATACTCCGACCGCTCCACGAACAGATTCAGTCGTGCCGGGTTGGCTGGATTCCGGAAGACGGATCGAATTCGACTGCAGCCAAAGTCAATTGCTGTAATCATGATCGTTTCTGCTCGTTGAGGTAGTTCAATGCTCGGTCGAGACTGGTGGATCGGCTTTTCACCGGACTTCCCGAATCGGCCATACTGTTCATTCTGCCGTCGTTCCCTGCGCTCTCCCCGGCATCTGTTCGGTAATGTTTTGCGCCAGGGTCATCAGTACCGATGGTGGCTGCGCTATCGACGCTGGTTGAGTTCTGAGCGTGGCTGGATTGTCGTCCTGCCTGGTCTTGTTGAGCCATTGCTCCGACCATCTCTGGCGATTGCTGCTGAATATCGCTGTTGATCGAAAAGTGTGGACCACTGAGGCTGGTATGTGCCGAATCGATTCTGAGGCGGCGAGGTCCTGCGGGGGTTCCAAACAGATTTACCCGCAACGGTAACGCTGCGTCACAAAGATCGATCGGCAGCCGATTCTCGATCAGATCCGTGAGGGCTTCGAAACCGGAAATCATTTCCGGATTTTCAGCAGCGAATCCGCCTAAAACAGTTTCGCTTGTTTCTGATTCATCGTGTTTCATGGTTACCAGATGCTCCTCGACTGACACTGGATCGATTGAGTTCTGGTTTTCGCCGGACTCATTGGAATCAACCTGCGGGAATTCTGTTTTGTCGGCTGCCATCGTGCCGTTTTGCTCCGCCCACGTGTCGATGGCGACGTGTGCTTCGGACTGCACGACTGCACCGCTCTGGCTTTGGTTGCGATTGCGAGCTGATACGACATTCGGGATCCAGTCGCCACTGAACCACTCCTCAGGCTTCACCATCGGGTCGGCGGATGTGACACACGATTCCACTTCGATGGTTGAGGCAAGCGATGGTGCAGATTGAGCCGACTCCATGGATGATCCCGACCCCGTGGGCACTTCGTCGTCAACTATTTCACCGGTCGTGCAATCGATCAGGCTCGCGAGACTTGAAGAGGAGAACTGTTCGTCTTCGTCACTCAATTTGTCAGATGCTTGTCGATACGCGCGTGCAGGATTCTCCATCCCGTACTGAGATGCGACGGCACCAGATCCCTGGTGCCTGTTTTCGGAGACCGGGATGCTCGCGAGCTGGGTTTGCAGATCGGTTGCTGCGGACGCGTGCATCGAACGCATTTCGGCTTCTGACTTGAGCCAGCCACCGATGATCAGTAATCCGGCCAACAGGAGGCCAACAACAAAGATTGCATTCCAGAGACCTGCCATCGATCCGGATCTCTGGACCGGAGGGATCGGTGCCGTGTCTGCTGCAGTTTCGGTGACAGGCAATTCGATACCAGCTTCATTCATTCGGACCACTGGAGATCCCGCCTCGTCGATCGGGTCCGGCGGCAGAATCTGAAGGGATGCCGGTCGCAGAGCACTCTGATCAATCGCGGTCTCGCTCGCATTGGCCGTTAGTTCGTTCTGACCATCTTCCCGGAAAGAATCCCCTCCCTGCGTCGTTAGATCCGCCACCGCCCGATCCGTCGGAGTCGACAGGAGAGGGATGTGGAAACCCGACACGACTTCGGATGGCTGGTCGCTGTCTTGCCCGGGAACGTCAACTGCAGAAGCTGTGGCCAAAGAAACTTCAGTTGGCTGCGGGGATGGCATTTCGTGGGTAGATGAATCGCTCATCGCGTTCGAACGCCATTCGGTGACCTGAGGCTGAAATCCCCGCGTCGGTCTTCCGCCTGCCTGAAGTTGCTGCCCGTTACCGGCAATGATGATGTCACCGTGCATCACAGGACTTGTAAGTGCAGCGTTATTCTGAGTTCTGCCGGAATTCGCAGACACGATTCGGGTGGAAGTTGCTGGGGTTGTGATGCCAAAGGAGTGAAATACGTCGCCGATTCGAACGCCGTCTTCCAGCGTCACAGGTGTTGCGATGCCATTCTGAATGAAGACCGCATTGGGGACGGCTGCCTGCCGCAGACTTTGGCCGTAGACCATCAGGATATACCCGGGCTTGATTTCGGGGCCCGGATCGGAACTCGATGGCGAAATGAAGTGTGTCCACTGGCCGCGTGCATTTCCGGAGGGGAGAACGAGGACCGTCGAGAAATCGGCCAAGAGCCCTGCCTGTGCAACAGCATCACGCAGATGGACCACCCGGTTGGGGGAGGCGATGGTGTAAGCATGGGGATTTGCCACATCACCTCCGACCACGAATTCTCCGGAAACTCCCGGTACTCCGGTCGAATGCTGCGCTGTGGCGAACCCCGACGAGCTTGTCGTCAGGGCGAAGCAAAGCAGGATTCCAAGCCGTCCCATGGCTAAACACCTCTATTCCGATTCCAGGACACCATCCATGGTCGATCCAGTTCCGGCAGAATCTGCGCAACGGGAGACCGCGCGCCGATGGCCAGTAATCAGAGGATCGGCATCTCTCACGGAAAACATAACCGTTTCCCTGGAACCGGCCCGTTCGGAAGAGTCGAATGAATGCCGACGGAACGTATCCGACATTATTCAGCCGGCGTTGTGATGCATTCGGCCGGGAGATTCGTGAGTTGCAAATGACGTGGTCAACACACTTCGCCGAAATGAGACTGACCGCTCACTGAGTCAGACGCTGAGGCTCCGGCTTCCATTGCGAAGCTCGGCATTTCCCCTGAACATCGTTCACCGGTGTCTAATCAAGCAGCTTCAGCTTGTCGATCAGATTTCGCTTCTGCAGGGCACGAGTTTCATCGAGAATCTTTTGCTGCTCTTCCAGAATGCTCTTCAGATCTCGAAGTGCCTCATGGAATTCGGCCATATCGCGTACGTTTTCCAGAATCGTTCGCAGGGTTGAAATCATCGCGGAAACCTGGGCAGCGGAATCAGATATCAACCGGGTCACAGGTTTTCGATCCATGGCCGCCACACGAAATTCACTGATCGTTCGATCAGCGTTTGAGAGTGGAGTTTTGGTGACCCGGCGAATAGGCATAAGGATTTCGTCTCGCATATTCATTGCGAGCTGCTGGGGAGGAATCGCGTTGTTCAGCAGTTGGCTGATAATTTCATCGAATCCGTCTGCGATCGAAGTGAGTTCGTTTCCCTGACGGCGAAGTGTGTTACCCGCTCTTGTCGCACAGGTTGTCACGGCGGCGTCATCTTCGGCCTTTCGGTCGGTCGCGTTCTCCAGTCGGCTCGCTACTGACTGATGAAAATTCAGATCCTGCTGAAGCTGATCGAGCTCTGAAATCACTTCCTCGAATCGGCGCCGCAGTGCAATCTCGCGTGTGTACAGCAACGACAGCAGTTCCTCGTTACTAACGATCCGGAAAACCATGGGTTCACTTCGGGACTCTCCGGGGCCCGTCATGACGTTGGAATCGCTGGCTGTTACGGCAAGAGTCAAAGTTTGGCCTTCGGAAAGATCGAGAGGCTGAACCTCGAACACTTCGAATGGAACGTCATCATCTCGACTCAGCTGATACTCCAGACTTCCCGGAGCTGGTGGTCGACGGAAAGGTCGAAGTCTCCATGTTGACTCGTCATCAACCAGAAATTCGAAATGTCCGGTCTGGAGCCCGTAGTCATCCGTGATCTTTCCGGTAATCGGAATCCTGGCCAGTCGAGTCACCGCGTTTTCAATCCCCTCGCCTCTCACTGCAATCACGGGGGCTTCGTCGGGAATTCCCCGAACCCGCAATACATCCGGATTGATGGACATGACTTCGTCTTCGTCCTGCAGAAAGAATCGGATGGCCGTGTTGGAAACCAGGGGAAAGAAGTCACTCGGCAGATCTGCAGAAGGGCTGGTGCTTTCGAGAGCTCCGGCAGTTGGTGGGTCTGCTTCTGATGTGGCGGCTTCCGTGAGTAACGAGAATTGAATCCGTAAACTGCGACCGTCTTCAGAAACCAGCGGCCCACCGACCAGCGAAGTGGATGCGAAACCCTCGCGAGGTATGATGCGAGCCGATTCACGATCACCGGAGATCTCAAAACGCTCGGTCACAATTCGGACGGACTTGAGCGGCTTGGAGGCGGCAGCCTGAAGTTCAAATGAAGTTCCCTCGGGCAGAGATATTTCACTGCCGGAGATATTGACGACCCGCTCTCGTTTCTGATTCCACTGGGTATATTCCGGGAAGTCACAGCGAAGCTGGATACTGTCAATGATGGGGACGTTGACGGGTTCAACACGATATTCGTGCGTCGGTCGATAATCTCCCGCAAGGATTTCAAGACGGATAGTTTCCTGAAGTCGCGCGAGAACAAATCGAAACGTTCTGTCGTTGGCAGATGAAATATAGGCACGGCTCCGACTACCGTCTTCGCGAACGACATCAATGCGAATACGGTCCGGCACCGTCCAGGGTTTGTTGTTCGCGGGATTGAACTCCGGGACAAACAATTCGAGTTCGAGATCCGTGCCACGCGGGTGCCGATACACCATGGCGCCTTCGATCTCGCGGAATTCTTTTTTTCGGTCGCCCGGCTGAGCAATTGCATAAATCTCAAGCGTCGAAGTGCGCTGGTGGTAGGTTTCTTCGCATCGAACGAAAGCGTCATACCAGCGGTTCAGGGTTGATGGCTGGAGAATTCCCACCGTAGCAATGGCAAGTGTAACTGAGGATGCCAGCCAAGCCGATTTTCGTATCGAATGCGTGCTGAAGACTTCTGAGGGGTCAATTGCTGCCGCGATTGAATTTGTTTCTTCAACTGCCCTTGCCAGCATGTTGGCAACAAGTGGCCCGTCGTTACTGAATCCCGACTGACTCTCAACGGATGTGATCAGTCGATCCTGAAACTGCGGAAACCGTCGTTCCAGAAGCAATGCCAGGTCGGTGTCGTGGATACGGCGGATGAGTGGAAAAAGGACGCGTGATCCCAGAATCCAGATCAGCACCGGCAGCAGTACGGCAAGTGCAATCGCTCTCAAGCCGACAGGCAGTTCCATCTTCTGTAAAGCGAACCAGCCTTCGTCGAGCAGCAGGCTGGTCCAGAAGACGCCACCGAGAAATACCAGCGTAACCATGATTCCGCCGATTGCAGAGTCGCGGCGGATTCTCTGCCGGACAGATTTCAGCAAGTGACGAATGGTGGGGCTGAGAGAAATGCGGATGGCCGGGGAGGACGTTCGATTTCCAGTGTCGGGACTGCTCATCGCGCTACGTCAACCCTCTGAACAAACATCAGATGCACAAACCTGAGTTGTCTTGTTTCTAATGACCACCATGGTCGGCCGCGGGGGCCTCAGATGGGGTCGTTCGTGCCTTTACCGTGCTGAATGTCCACCAGCATACCAGTGACATGGCAAGAACTGTGTACAGGAACAAAATGGACAACATCTTCCCGATGGCACTGCCAGCGGTGACGTCGTCTGCTTCGAACTGTTCGAGTTCGACTGGAGAGAACAATTCAGAAGTGTTTGCTGTTGCGGCTGGCGAATGAGACATAAACCAAGCTCATGAAAGACAGAGTGTGAAATAAATGAAAGTTTGATGCAGGCTTCGACGGTCACGCAGACCGCCTTGTTTCAAACTTCGAACAGATCGGATATGAAAAGTGCCGGACCTCGAACAGAGTACACGAACGACCTGAAGTCATCTCGACTGCGTGCGAACCTTCCGATTCAGGGGCAAATGATCCCAACGCAGGCCGAGCGTGCCTTTCAGCATCATTTCAACCCTTGTAAGCATAGCCTGCGAACAGAATCTCCGCGAACCGACCTTGCCTCGTTAACGGGTGAATTCTCGGATTTCCTGGGCGTTCAGCAGGCTTCCAAGCAGATTGTTGGACGGGTGTGGGTGCCCTTTGTACTGTCGGAATGCTTCGCCATGTGCAACTCCGATCTGGGCCCCCCGCGCTTCGCTCCATCTTTCGCAGGCCTGCATGTATTCGTCGATTCCGTGCTGTCGCCGAAGCCATTCTCTCTGACTGGCGTGGCAGGCCAGAGCCTGCATTTTACGTGAAAACTGGGGAGTCACATCCACGACAAAGTCCACGGGCTGACGATGACCAAAATGATCAATTCCCTCAATCGCATCCACGTAATACAGCCATGGAATCTGTCCGGTAATCGGGGCCGGGTCCCACTGATGGGTTCGGTAATTCGGCACCGAAGCGCTGAAACAGGCATCTCGCACCAGCGCACTGGTAATTTCGTGGTCATGCATGTAGTCCACGGGTGGAGCTGTGAGTATCAGATGAGGATCCTTGCGGCGGATGAATTCGCACATCCTTCGGCGGGCGTCCATATCGAAACAAATACTCAGATCGCGAAACTCAAGGCAGGTATAGTCCGCACCAAGAATGGCCGCCGCGGCCCCCGCTTCCGCCCTGCGGATCGTCGCAATTTCCTCAGCCGTATGTTCGGCGCTGCCGCAATCGCCGGGAGTCATTGTTGCGACTGAAATTTGACAACCTAATTCACGCAATCTCAGTAAAGTGCCGGCGCATTGGAATTCAATATCGTCCGGATGGGCGTGAATCGCGAGGACTCGCAGTTCCGACGGCGATGGGAAACTTCGCTCTGCAGTCATTTTGAAAATCTCAGATCAGGAATTGCAGTATTGCTCAGGGGAAGCTCTCGGTTGATTACTCACTCAGCCCCTTCTGGGCAGTCTAACTCGCTTGCCTGGTTGCACAAGCACACGAAAACCGGGGACTCGTATTTCAGTGGATCTGCGATTTGGATAGAACACCGGGTCTCGAGGTATTCCCAACGAATCCCCGTGCAAAAAATCGAAGGATCGATTTCCATCATGACCAAGAATCTTATTGCCCGTCAGAGATCGTCCCATCTCCTGGTGACTCGACTTCTGCATCAGCCCATTTGTTCAGCCGCTGCCTTTGGGGTGTCGGCTTCAATGTTCATTTCCGGCTGTGGAAGTTCTCCAGAAACCCCGGTCGATGCTTCTGCTGCGACGACAGATACGATTCCTGAGCAGAATGATTCTGCCGCCGCGACAGACGTTACGGACGCCCCGATGAAGCCTGCTTCCGCTGCTGAAGCATCGCCTGTTGCTACGATTACGGCTTCAATCTCGAGTCCCGTTTCAGATTCGGAAGAAACCACAAACAGTGAAGTCACAGCGCCGACTGAAACTCCCGATGAGGTGACGCAGTTGCTGCAAAAAATTCAGCAACTGCGGGTCGCACCGGTTCCTCAGGACATTGAACAAGCGAGGGTGACTCGGCGAGATCGAAACCAGCAAATTGTCGACACCGCGACGAATGTGCTTCGTTTGACGATGAACGATGAAGCTCGAGCCAATCAGTTTCAGCAGGCCATAGGCCAATTGCTGGATGCGCGATTCCAGATGGCCCTTTCCGGCACTTCGGAAGATGTCGAGCAGCTTTACGCGGACGTCCAGGCATTACAACAGCATGATCCAAAGTCTCCGGCAGCAGCTCAGGGTGTCTACATCGCTGCGCGATTTGCTCATACAAAGGCCGGACTGCAGGGGAAGGCACAGCCGGAATGGTTTGAAACGCTTTCCAGATGGGCACGCGAATTCTCTGATCGATTTCCGGAACAGGAACAAAGAGCTGTGTCGCTATTGTTCGCGGCTGCAAGAAGTTGCGAGCTTCACGCCTTGTCAACAACTGACGCAGGCCTTTCAACGCGTCTGATGACGGAATCGAAGCTCTGCTACACCGCCCTTGCAGAGAATTTCCCCCAGTCCACACCGGGACAGGAGTCAATTGCGGTACTTCGCCGTTTCGCGGTGACTGGCCAGAAACTGTCACAGTTCTCCGGCCCAACGATCGACGGTGGATTTGTGTCATCGGACGACTTCGTTGGTAAGCCAACGTTGATCTACTTCTGGTCGACAGAAAACAAGGAATTCGCCGAAGAGATCTTGCCACTGTTGACTAAAGTTCGGACGCAGGCTGGCAGTGACCGACTGCGAATGATTGGCGTCCCCATGGATGAAGAAGAGCCACAACTGGAGGCGTTTATGGAAAGTACGCCTGTTCCAGGCCAGCAAATTTATTTCCCCGATCCTAATCAGAGATCGTGGAATAGTCAGCTGGTTCGATTTTGGGGCGTTTCGAAAGTCCCTTCCATCTGGATTCTGAAGTCTGATGGGACTGTCGTTTCCACCAGCGTGTCTACCGCGGAAATCGTTCCTCTTCTGCAGCAGGTCTTTAAGAACTAACGGCTCTGTAATTCCGCAGACCATTCTCCCACGGCTCGCAGAACCGGGGCTCACAGGACGGACTCTGGCAATATTCTGAGCAGAAGCGTCCGCAGCAACGCAAACTCGGATGGTGATGAAATTGCAGCCGCCCCTTGTGTCATGGGATGGGGGCGGGAGAACTGTTGTTGGCCGACGGTTGCAGAAACGGCCGGGGCACGGCAGTGATTCGGAGCGATCTCTGAAGGACCTGAGAAGGACAGATTCGGAGAGCATTCTCTGGCCCGTACGGATAGCCGTAAACAGCTCCCAGTGATACCGGACGTCTTGTTGTCTGGAGTAAGTGCGTTCGCGTCCCGGGGGAGATGCCCACGCAGATTTCCGCCCAGTCTGGGGCTGGCTTCCGTCCGTGGATGGGCCGGTTGGCTCGGCATCCGCCAGATCTCCGTGGCATCAGACTGGAAAATGAATGTGAGTTTCATTCACAAAAGGCGTGATTCTGTGTCGCCCCGCGGAGCAATGACTGCGGGCTGAAAAATGCCCCTCAGTCGAGCCGGGATGATGGGCTTTCCTGGTGATGAAACAGCCCTCGAAATCTCGGAGAAGTGCGGGATTTCCCTGCGCAACGGCTGCGAAAGATCGGGAATGAGGGGGGAAATTCAGAGGAACACATGGAAGAAGCTAACGGAGGTGGTACAGTACATTTGTCACCCCTAGATTCACCCGCCGTGCCCTGCTGGTCCCTCCTCATGGTTGCCATCCCTTCTCAGGCGACCCCCGCGATTACGGATACGCAGACCGTATCCGATTGGCATTCAAGAACGAAGGTATTGGAATGATTGGTAACTCCAAAAAACCATCTCTCACCCGTCGGCAACGCGAGATCTATGAATTTCTTCGCGACAAGATTGTCAATCGCGGCTATGGCCCGACAGTTCGCGAAATCGGCGTCCACTTTAATATTCGATCACCCAACGGAGTCATGTGCCACCTGAAGGCTCTTGAGCGGAAGGGATTAATCAGCCGCGAACAGAATATGTCTCGTGCGATTCAGCTCGCTGATGCGCCTCAGAATCGGTTGAGCGTTTCGCTGATTGGTACAGCGATCGCCGGTCGCCCCATTCAGGCATCAGTTTCTTCGGACGAATCGGTTTCATTTGGAAGTGTGTTTGATGGCAATGACATTTGTTGCCTGCGAATCGAGGGGCATGCATTTTCGCCATTGAATATTTCAGACGGCGACTACCTGATCATCAACCGCGAAGCACCAATTCAGTCAGGTTGTACGGTCGTTGCCCTGGACGATCGACACAGTGTGGTGCTGTGCAATGTGCAGGAAGGCAGCAATCAGCTTGTGCCGGCAATTCCCGGCGCTTACGCCACCATTACACGACAGGTATTGGGGGTTGTTTCGGGGGTTGTTCGGCGATTCAAAGTCCCGCAGAAGCCGGAACCCGTCGCACCTCCAGAACCACAGGTCATCCCGCCGGCCCCTTCTGTGTAGCGAGACTACCCCGATCTCGGGTGTTGGGTAACGGAGTCAGATACTGTGAAGCGGTGGAAAGCCTGGATTTCTTCGATCGCTCTTAGGGGTGAGCGGGGAAATTCAACTGGCATCTCGAGAGTTTTGCATCTGCATTTGATTCAGGCGGTTATAGAGCGTTTTCAGGGCAATCCCGAGTTCTTTAGCGGCCCTGGGTTTATCGCCGTCATACTTATCCAGTGCTCGGAGAATCATTTGAGATTCCATATCTCGCAGCGTGATCGGGGCTCCTTCAGGCACAGAAATAGAGTTGGTGTTCTGCGAAGGTTCGGCGGCAGAGACGGTGCCCGTTTGGTGTCGCATGACGCTGCGAGGCAGATCTTCCGGCGTGATTTGTTTTCCTTCCGCCAGGATGAGTGCGTGTTCGAGTACGTTGGAGAGTTCTCGCACGTTTCCTGACCATTGATGCGATTGCAGAATCCTGATTGTTTCCGGTGCCAGAATGTCATCTGGCGCAGTGTCCCGTTTCATGTGCCGTGCCAGCAGGTGTTTTGACAGGCGAGGAATATCGTCCAGTCGTTCCCGAAGCGGTGGCAAATGGATCTCGAAGGTATTGACCCTGAAGAACAGGTCTTCGCGGAACGCCCCTTCTGCCACCATCTGTTCCAACTCCCGGTTGGTCGCACAGACGATTCGGACGTCAACATGAATCGGCTCATTTTCACCGACTCGTCGAACCTCGCCTGACTCAAGAAACCTGAGCAGTTTCACCTGCATCGACTTGTCGAGTTCTCCGAGTTCGTCCAGGAACAGAGTTCCGCCGTTGGCCATTTCGAACAGTCCGGTTCGAGCTGTTTCTGCTCCCGTAAAGGCTCCTTTGCGATGGCCGAAGAACTCACTTTCCACCAGATTGTCGGGCAGAGCGCCACAGTTGACAGGTACAAACGGTTCTTTGGAACGGTCGCTGAGTTCATGAATTCGGCGAGCCACCATTTCTTTCCCTGTGCCTGTTTCGCCGAGAATCAGGACCGCAGAATCGGTGGGGGCGATTTTCTCGATGAGCTTATGCACGCGCATCATGGGGCCGGATTCACCGACCAGTTGAGATCGGCCTTCGACTCGCTCCAGCATACATTCCAGAGCGGCTGCCTTATTCTGAAGCGCTTTCTTGTCGCCGATTCGATCAAGCACGCTTGAGATTTCGAACAAAGAAACCGGTTTCGGCAGGAAGTCGTAGGCGCCCATCCGGATTCCACGGATGGCATCGTCCATGCTTCCGTGGCCCGTGCTGATGACCACGTCGGTTTCCGGGGAGTAGTTTCGAAGGTGGTCGATCACGTCCCAGCCGCTTCCGCCCGGCATGCGAAGGTCGACAATTGCGGCATCGAACGAGTTTGCCTGAATGGCCTCGATAGCCGAACTGGCTGTTTGCCGGATCGTGGCCGTATGCCCCATCCGTGGCAATTCGGACCGCATCATGTCGGCAATAGACTGTTCATCGTCGACGAACAGGACACGCAGATGATGTTTCTTTTTCGTACTCACAGCCTGCTCCGTGGCCGCAGCGACTGGCGTCCTGCCAGAATATCGTGCGAGATGGAACCGTTTCGGGCCAGTATTGACAGAAAGTCATCCGGACTGCGAAACGATTGAGAGAGAGGAATTTTCAAAGTGGACCGCCATAGCCTACGCAGCTGGTGCTTCAGCTTGAAGACGGTGGGTTGAGGAAACGTTTGATATCAGAAAGCCGGAATCTGAGCAACGGCCATTTTTGCCGATGTGATTGCCGAATGGTTCCTCATTTTGCGTATTTTCCCTGACATCATCGGAGCATCATTGTTTTTTCCGGCTGGCTGAACTGGTCGCTCGAGATCGATTCGAACGGATCACCGCGAAGGTGGCCACTGGTAAGTTTCAGATCCCTGACAGGAACGCTGAATTGTTCCGGAAGCTGATGGATTTTGGGAACGGTTCGTGAGCACTGAATGAAAAGATCAGGATTGCGGCAAGCTGGTTTCTGCTGTCGACACCGGAATGGCTCGGTTTCCAGGGAACGGGTGGCTGCCATCTGTCAGAACAAACACGCTCGCGTGGCTGTCATTGCGACGGGGCAAGTTCTGCAGCGTAAGTGCTGCGGGGCAAGTCGATGATTTGTCACTGACACGGTCGCCGGCTGGCGTTTTTTGCACCACGGATTTCCGTATCCATCGATGCGAGCCATGATCCCGGAAGAAAATGTCTGCCGCCAAGAACAAGCCGTAACCCAAAACTAGAGCGGTTGGTCGAGCATGGCTTCGATCATCAGTGTTTTTTCTGCCGTGAATGTTTGATCGCACAGTTGCATTGTAAAATTCGATGGAAGCGGGTCTCCTGCCAGACTTACTCCGATCGATTGGAAACCGTCCACGATTTCCGCATCATTCCAGGCATCATTGATCAGGATGAATGACAGTGTTGTTCTGCCAGACTCCTTTTCGAGGCGGACAGAGGCACCGTCGCCCCCGAAAAATCCCAGAGTCTTCAGAGCATCCGCCAGTTCCTGAGCATCTTCTTCGGTGGCATTGCCACGATAGTAGACTTCATCATTGCCTGCGGTGAGAACGTTCCCGAATGACGGTTCCATCAGCAGGAGGCCGCCAATTAACAAGGGCAGGCACATCAATCCAATACCTGCTGAACGCCAACCTGATACGAGTTCTCCGCCCCTGGCGACGTGCTCCTCAACCAATCTGCCCTGCAATTTTTTTGCGACGGCACTGACGATCAACAGTTGAGGAACGTAAAACACCGCGTTCGGGATCTTGTCCAGAATTTCGTCGGGGATCGCGAACACCAGGCCCAACAGAACGATCGACGCTGCGACTCCCCCGGCGATCGCTTTCCAGACATTCTCACCGCGTCCAGCACGTGCATAGTTCAACGCCATCACGATGCCAGCGGCAAGCGGTGCCCCCAGAAATGTGGCCCAGACGACACCTCCGGGTGAGTGCAGTTTGTATGTCGGTGCTGTAGCCTGAGTATCCGTCTGAACAGTCATGAGTTCTCTCGATAAAATGGCGTCTGAGCAAATGAATTTGATGCGATGCTTCGACCGATCTCACTGCCGGTCGCAGGCAGGGCCTTCGTTTGACGAGCGGGGGATAAATCACTTTCCCTGCAGACGAGAACGGAATGGGCACTCAGATCGGACGTAAAATGGCAGAATTCATCAGGCCAGGTGGAAAGTCCTCCGGCGGCGGGTCTGCATCTCTGGTGCAGGTACGCGAGAAGTCAGGCGACCGTGAACGGTGAGGTGTCAGCAGATTTTGTTCGCGTTTCCGAGGCTAACAGTCCGTTCAAAAAAACAGGACAGGCACGCAGTTGACTGGAAACCATCGTGTTTTCTGGTCTCCTGTTCGAGCCAGTCCCGTTCTTCAACAGGCTGCCAGGCTAGACAAACAGTTCCATGACGGGCTCACCGCCAGGGACAATTGGAGTTGGTCGGCCGGTTGCGTCCGGAATTCGCAATTCATGGGAGATTCCCATTGCGTGATAGATTGTCGCTGCCAGACTTTCCGGGCTGACGGGTGTTGTTGTGGCATACGCGGCATCGGCGTCCGTTTGACCGTGAACGTATCCACGTCGGATGCCTCCACCAGCCAGCACGGCCGGGAACAGTGTACTCCAGTGATCTCGTCCCCAGTTCGCGTTTGCTTTTGGAGTTCGGCCCATTTCGCCCATACAGACAACCATCGTTTCGTTGAGCATTCCGCGTTCATCGAGATCTGAAATCAGTGTGCTGAGAGCCTGATCCAGAGTTGGGAGCAAATGATTTTTGACATCTGTACTATTCTGGTGTGAATCCCAGCTGTAGCCATCGATGCAATCATAGTGGACCGTCACAAACCGAGTCCCGGCTTCGACCATTCGTCGAGCCATCAGTGCTGACTGGCCGAACAGGTGCCGTCCATACCTGTCCCGCAGCGATGGAGATTCCAGTTTCAAATCCATCGCACGACGGGTCGCTTCCGACGTGACCAGAGATAAGGCTCGCTGTTGGAACTGATCGTACTCATCCACGCTGCTGGCCGACAGGCGTCGTCGAGCGTCATCAAACTGTTCCAGCAGTGATCGCCTCTGGTTCAGGCGGCTTGAGTTCAGTGACTCGTTCTTTATCAGCCCGTCGATTTGAAACGTAAGTTCTTCGTCTGTGCAGTCTCGCCAATACGGATTATCTTTGGGGGCTCGCTTATCGATACGCGTGGTCAGCGGGTCATAGCCGCGTCCCAGCCACCCGGCTGTTTCACCCGGACGTTTGAGAAGCACTTTGTAGTCCTGGAGTCTTCCCAGTGAATTCGGGAGCACGACGTAGTTGGGTAAGGTTAATCCGGTGGATGCATCGCTTCGCATTGCGTAGTCAACCACCGAGCCAATGGCTGGCCAGTCTTTTTCGGTCACATTGAAACCTGCACCGATTGGAACGTGCCAGCGCTGGCCGGTTTGGATGTAATGGCCGCCTCCGCTGTGATCGTTGAAACTGTGGCTCATGGTACGGATGATTGAGCATCGATCAACGACCATGGCGGTTCGTGGAAGGTGTTCGCAGATGTTCAGTTCGGGGATTCGAGTTGCGATTGGCTTGAAGGGGCCGCGAATTGTGTCCGGAGCCAACGGCTTCATATCGAAAGTTTCGAGCTGGCTGGGTCCACCAAACAGAAACAGGAAAATCACGGACTTTGCTCGTTGCGGGATGCGTAGTCCCTCTTCCTCAGCCTGCAGAACCTGGGGTAAATTCAGGCCAAGCAGCCCTGCTCCGCCCGCCTGCAGAATTCGCCTCCGTGAAACCCCGGAAGTCGTGGCCCGCGTTGTTTCTGATCGGCATTGTCTCACGGTCGCAACCCTCCGGCAGGTGAGATCACAGGTTCACTGAAAGAGACAATCATCTCGCTGATTTACCTCGTGATGAAGTCAAGTGACAGGTCACTTCGAAGCGACAGGTCATTTCAAGACGGAATCAGGTGGTGCTTCTTATAACGGAATTCGCAAGAATTCCCAGGCATCGGTTGTGTCCCGCAGTTCCAGCCACAGTTTCAGGATGGACTGCCATCTAAAATCTTTCTCTGGACGGTTTATGTCTCGAATTCTGCTGACGATTGGCCTGCTGACATGCAGCAACATCTTCATGACGTTTGCCTGGTACGGACATTTGAAGAACATGGCCCACCGTCATTGGGTTGTTGCTGCTCTTATCAGCTGGGGAATTGCATTGTTCGAATACCTGATACAGGTTCCGGCGAATCGCATCGGGCATCAGGAACTGAATGTCGGCCAGCTGAAAATCATCCAGGAAGTGATCACGCTCTCTGTGTTCGTTCCTTTTGCATGGATTTACCTGAAGGAAAAGCCAACGCTCGACTATCTCTGGGCGGGCATCTGCCTGCTCGGCGCGCTATTCTTTGTGTTCAGGCAAAAGCTAATGGCGGGGTAATGCTCTTGGGGATCGGCACGAATATTTTGTTGCCGGGATCCCCGGTGACTGATGTCCGTCTGTTAAATCTGTTCATGCTCTCAGTCTGAGCTCTGCTGCTCCCCGGGGAGTTTAACGCACTTCAGGGTTCCGCCTGCGTTTCGAGCAAACAGGTATCCATTGGCAAGAGCAGGCGCTGTCCAGCATCGGCCGCTGAGCAACTCGGACCTTGCCAGCTCAGTGAAGCCTTTTTCTGATTGTTCTGCCAGAACCAACGCTCCTTTCTCACTCAAAACAATCAGTTTTCCATCCGCTGCAATGAGCGAACCACAACCCAGGCCTCGCTGTTTCCATGCAAGTTCGCCGGTACTGAACTGGATGCAGTTGAGCGTAGCGTTCCGTCCGTTGTGAGAATTGCCGTCAATCCCGTAAATCCAGCCGTCCAGCAGGACGCTGTTGTTGAAATGGTTCCGCATATTCTTGTTGCTGTAGATCCGCTTCAGGGATTTCCCATCGAACTCAAAAAGCCCGCATCCGACGTCGTAACCGGTCGAAATGAAGATCTGGTTTCCCTGAATAATTGGCGTGGTGGAGTTTGTCTCGTAGGGAGATTTCCATTCCGCAAAGGCTAACTCTTCGCCCGTTTCTGACGAGCTGACTCGAAGGCCATCGCAATCGAGTGATGCCAGCAGAATTTGTCCGTCGTATTCGAAGGTGGCAACTGACCCGTATCCCGCGGCATGGCGATCGGACTGCCAGAGCTTCTGCCCATTCCTTTTGTTGAATGAGACGATGCGCCCGCCTTCCAGAAGAACCTGGTTGTTCAGGATCAAAGGTGAGGAACTGAATCCCCATTCCGGTACTTTAACGTCGAGCTCTTTCTGAAGTTCAACATGCCATTGAATCGTGCCGTCTGTCTTATGAAGACAATAGAACTGGCCTTCCTTTCCAATGGTGTAGACGAAGTCTCCGTCGACGGTTGGTGTTGAACAGGGTCCACCTTCATGCAGATTCGGCAGAAGCTGGCTTTTGTAACGATGGGTCCACAGAACCTGGCCGTCGCTGGCATTCAGGCACCAGACGATTTCTTCCCCGTCGAGATGCCCCATTGCGTAGACTCGACCATCAACGATGGCCATCGAACTGAAACCGGTTCCGATTTCGCAGCTCCATTCAGCCGTTAATCCTTCAGGCGGCCACGAACGGAGGATGCCTTTCTCTGCAGAGATCCCGTCACGGTTCTTGCCGTTCCAGTGGGGCCAGTCGTCGCCCATCGTCAGAGAACTGCACAGTATGCACCCAAGCACAGTCAGGAGTGTGAGCTGGTAAGGCGGGAATTTGAACCCACAGGAACGAATCATCGGATTCCTCCGTTAGAACGGCAGACGACCAAACAGCAGTGACGCGAATCAAGCGAAGCATATGGAATCGTGTCGGCAATACACCCCTACGCCGATCAAAATGATCTGACGGCAAACTTCGGACGTTTGCCCAGTCCGATCTTCACGGAGGCTGAACCGCTAAAGCCAGCGTGATCATTTCGACGATCAACCTCAGGCGTGTGCCTTCCTTTCAACATGAATAACACTCAAAGCAGACACGCTGCAAATCGGCAATTGCTGCCGATTGTAAACGAATCACTCAATGTTGCTCCCTTAGAAAGTAGCACTGGATGTCCGGTCCATCGAAGACAGATCAGCTTCGACTTGGCTTTCTCGAAACCATGGAGGTTGAAGGGAGAGGTACCGTTGGCGGATTATTGATCACAAATCAGAACGGTCGGCCACTCGAGTTTCAATGTACGACACCGGTCAAGCCAAATCGCACTCAGGAAATCCTCTATGGCGCAACACTGCGACCGTGGCTTCTGGGCGAATTGATTGGCAGCACGCTCATCGAACGCGTTGCGATCAAGCCGGACTTCATTGTCACCAGTGACCCGAATATTCTGGAACTTCGAAACCACACGTCAATTCCTGTGGCCTGCACTGATGATCAGACCGGTACTTCGACGGCTCAGTCACCGTCGGCGTTAAAGGTTGGGACAAAACGTCTGCGGTTTCATGACTCCCATGCAGGCGATGCCGGTTCCGTCGAAAAACGCTGTCATCTGATCCCCGATCAGGCCGATCTGGGCGAACCGCTCGAACGTGTACGCGAGGCCCTCGCAGAAACAGTGAAGACCGTTTTTTCACGCTGACAGGAGGGAACACGATGATCGGTGAATCCCTTGCCAGCGCGACTTCTGACAGCAAACCGAAGACGACACAAATTGACCTCACACCTCGGGCTGGTGTGGCTCAGACAGGATTTAATCCGGCTCTGACGCGGCTGCCCTGCCCTGATGCTCATCCCGTGGCACTCATAGAAAAGCCACAGTTTGTGCCTTCATGGAAACCAAGACGCATTCCGATCAAATGCATTGGCCTGACTCTGCCGGAAGGTGTTGAATTCATTCCGCCGAAGGAGGCCAAAACCACAGTTGCCGATGGTCACGAGCTGAAGACGATTCAGCCACCGGTACACGCCGCTCAGGAAGAGCCTTCGGAAGTGGCTGACAAGTCACCTCGCAAACTGACTCGTATCAAGCCGCCTCCCAACGCACTGTCGCTGCAGGATCGACTTTTTTATCTGCTTCAGCCACCGCTGGAAACCTGGCTGGCCGGGCAGGAACTGATCATGCCGTTTGAGCCGTTTGCCTATCAGTACGAAGGCATCGCCTGGCTCTTTGCGCGGCACTCGGCACTTCTGGCCGACGAAATGGGTCTGGGCAAGACAATGCAGACGATCACGGGGATACGTCTGCTTCTGCGGAGTGGTCAGGTCCGGCGCATCCTGCTGGTGTGCCCGAAGCCGCTGATTCCCAACTGGCAGCGCGAATTCAAAACATGGGCGGAAGAGCTTCCTATCGTCACGATTGAAGGCAGTGGGGCTCGCCGCAAAATGCTCTGGACCATGCCGGGCGTACCAATTCTGATCTGCAACTACGAAGCGATGACGCGCGATCTCGCCGAGATGACGCCGGAGGAAGCACCAAAGTTCGATCTGCTGGTTCTGGACGAAGCCCAGCGAATCAAGAATCGCGATTCGAGAACTGCAGAAACGGCCCGCGCGATAAAACGTCGCCGAAGCTGGGCATTGACTGGTACCCCAATCGAAAATCGTCCGGAAGAGCTTGGGGCGTTGTTCGAATTTATGGAAGTCATTCCTCCCCGTTCATCGCCGGACCTGCGACAGCTATCCAAACTGGCCAGCGAACATATCCTGCGCCGAACGAAAGATCTGGTGATGAAGGATATGCCTCCGCGAATTGATCGCGATGCCGAGCTGGATCTGACCGAGGCTCAGCAGTATGCCTACAAGACAGCGGAAAAAGAAGGTGTTATTCAGCTCAATGATCTCGGCGATTCCATCACTGTCCAGCATGTTTTTGAACTGGTGATGCGGCTGAAGCAGATCACCAACTATGATCCGCTGACGAATGAAAGCGCCAAACTGGAACGGCTTGTGGCGGACATGGAGGAGATCAGCGCGAGTGGAGGCAAGGCTATCCTTTTCAGCCAGTGGACGAAGACGATCGACTGGCTGGAACCACAGCTGCGACAGTTCGGTCCGCTGGTCTATCATGGCGGAGTCCCCACAGCGAAACGCGAGCCTATTCTGGCAGAGTTTAAGAATAATCCCGACAAGCACATTCTTCTGATGAGCTATGGCACCGGCGCCGTGGGACTGAATCTGCAGTTTGCACACTACGTATTTCTTTATGACCGGTGGTGGAATCCTGCCATTGAAGATCAGGCCATCAATCGAGCTCACCGCATCGGCGTGACCAGCCCGGTCATCGTGACTCGATTCATCTGCCGGAACACGATCGAAGAACGCATTGATCGAGTGCTCCGTGAGAAGCGTGAATTGTTTATGGCGGTTCTGGGGGATGGTGACAACGAAAACGTGTCGCTGAGTCTGAACGCTTCAGAAATCTTTGGTCTCTTCGACCTCAAAGCCCGCCACAAGGACGGCGGAGCACGTTCCATCGGCCCGGCCCGGCCTGACGCGGCCTGAAACACGGTATTCAGCAGAGCCCTTGTGCGCGGGAGACGTGGGTTCGACCCATCCATGGCGAGGTGAGCAGGTGTTTTGGCCTGTTCAAAGGTCATGTTGAAACCAGGACGGGTATTGTTTGAAAAGGTCGGGGCGACCGCCGTTTTCTTTCGTCGGCAGAAGCCAGCAGCGGATCGAAAGTTGTTCAGTTACGACGCGTGAAATGATAGGATATCCTGCGTCGCTGGCCGCTTTCGTTCCCTTACTATGGCTGCAACATGAGGAAGCCGAAAAGGTCGCGGACTTCATCCGGTGTGAGTTTGTCGAGGGCTCCGTCGGGCATCAGGGATTTACCCGTATTCCGGGTTTCCTCGACATCATTTCGCGCGATTGTCAGCTGGTCTTTGTCCGTCTGGATCACCAGGACCTGATCGGTTTCAGATACAATAACGCCGGTCAGCACGCGACCGTCCTTTAATGCGACCACGGACGTTGTGAATTGTCTGGGGACAACGGCACTCGGATCAATAATGTTCATCAGAAGATATTCAAGATTGCTGCGGTTGGCGCCGGTCAGGTCAGGTCCGATTCTCTGCCCTTCACCGAAGAGCTTGTGACATGCGGCGCAGTTCTTCCTGAAGAGTTCCGCGCCGTTATCCAGATTTGGCGTTGCGAGAGTCTCACTTGTCAACACCTTCTGCCACTTTTCGATCGCCGCTTTGCGGGCTTCCGGTGTTTCCTGAACGACACCCCAGCGGGCTTCGAGAACACTGCGAATATGTTCGTCGTTGAATGTTAAAAGCTGCCGCACCTGAGCAGCCGTCAACTCTCTGGCATCGAAGCGTCCTGCTTCCACAGCAGCAATCAGTTCATCGGCCCATGTCCTGCGGCTGGCCATCGTGTCAATCGCGAGCCCGCGATTACCGTCCTTGAATCCTCCCATGCGATTCAGGAGTTGCTTTGCTGTGTCGGAATGGTCGAAGTTGGCCAATGCTGTGATAACAGTGCCGTAGACTGCCCGATCCCCCAACAGATTGAAGAAAACGGGAATCGAATCTCTGTCCCTGGCCTGAGCCAGAGACTTAATAGCCTGATCACGAGCGACGTAGTCCTGATTACTGTCGCCCGCCAGCGTGCGCAACTCAGCGACGGCCGTTCCGTCACCGAACAGCAGGGCGATCGCATCCGTTTCACGGATGACACTGGAATTTGTCGACTTGCGGAGTGATGCTTCAATTGTCGGCCATTCTTTGGGGGGATTGACTCGAGCAAGACCTGCCAGACCGGATCGAAACGCCCTCAGAAGGCTCGCCACAGTTTGCGGTTGCTCGGCAGCCACACCTTCAGCGACGAATTCGAGTGCTTTCATAGCGACAGCTGGTTTCGACTGCAAATCGCATGCAACGCGGCGGATCGCCAGCTCCCTGAGTTTTCCTGACCCATTCAGGAGTCGGATAGACATTCCATCCGCGACCGCCGGTTCAATTCCGTACCAAGTCATCTGCGTGAGTTTCGTATCGGTGTCGATGGTTTGCAGGTTGTCATGGTTGCCGAGAATACGAACGGCCAGGCTATGGCGGTTCAATCGAGACATCCTTTGCAGGATGGAAACCAACGACAGCAGGACTGGTGCTTCCTGTTGTCGAATTGCAAGTGAATCCAGAGTCGCAAAGTGCTGGGTCAGGCGTTCCGGTGTCGAAGCTGCCAACTGAATCGCCTGTGCAACAACCAGAGGTTCAGTCGAGTTCAACGCTGCTTCGATTTGCTTTGTGGTGTTGCCGTTAAATGCTTCGGTAAACAACAGGCGGAGCGAAGTTTCGCAACTGACACTTGACGCAAGGGATTGACCAGAGAGCTCACCGTCGGAAACCATTTCCTGCCGAACTCGGCGAGCGTGCCGTCCAAACCAGTCTGGCCTGTTGATCCAGTCAGGGTTCAGGAATTCAACGCGATTTCCGGCAGTCAGGGTTAGTCTCTGTGCCTCGCTCAGTTTTGGAGTCCCATAAGCAATTCGGTAGATTCGTCCGCTGGTTCGGTGAATTCCGTCGTGGTCGTGGCATTCTCCGTTGTCCGACCAGTCAGCGACATACATGGCACCCTCCGGCCCCATCTTGATATCGACGCCCCGGAACCAGGGATTCTTCACGAGCATGAAGTCCGGTTCGCTCTTTCCAACGTAGCCGCTGCCCTGACGTTCCAGTCGATTCACGTTGATGCGGCGTCCGTGCGTGTTGCACATGAAGATCTTCCCGAAATACTCTTTCGGAAAGTTGTCACCCTGATAGATCAACGCGCCGACGTGTGAGTGTCCGCCGCCCAGATCGTTGGCAACCCCGTCGCGGCTTTCATTCCATTTCTTTGTTGTATCCCAGTGATAGTGGTCGGCCGTCATGTCCATCAGTTCAAAACTGTAGGGATTGAAGTCCTGACCATACATGCGTTGATATCGCGCGCCGGGAATGACGTGCCAGAGATGTCCCTGAACATTATTGGTCATGAAGAACTGACCATCTTCGTTGTAGTCCAGTCCCCATGGATTGGTTGTGCCGTGGCAGACCACTTCAATCATGTGCTTCGTCGGGTGATACCGCCAAATGCCGCAGTTCATGAAGGGACGTTCTTCCTTCGGTGTTCCGGGGACTCCGGGATAAGACGTGTCGACGATTCCGTGTCGTCCGTAGAGCCATCCATCAGGGCCCCAAATCAGGCCGCTCACAAAATTGTGACCGCAGTCCTTGCTCCAGCCGTCCAGCATCACAACGGGATCGCCATCCGGCACATCGTCACCATTCCTGTCCGGAATGAAGGACAGAGTACCATCGTGAAGAACCCACAGACCGCCAAAGCCCCACGTGAGACTGGTCAGCATGAAGCCCTTGTCCCAGAAGACCTTTCGAGAGTCATGTTTACCGTCACCGTCGGTGTCTTCCAGAATGATGACTCGGTCACGAAGTTTCGTTTCGTAGGGACCACCGCTGTAGGTGTAATTCTCCGCAACCCAGAGACGTCCCCTGTCATCGAAGTCCATGCAGATCGGTTGCTGCACATCGGGCTCGCCAGCGAACAGAGTTACATTGAATCCAGACGGCACGTCAATCAGCTTCACCATCTCTTCAGGTGATGGTGGATTGGAATCGGCCGGATCGGTATTGAAAGCTTCGGGGAATTCGTCTGCGACTAAAACGGGCAATTGCCAAAGAGCAACGACAAATAGGGACGTTATCATTCGAACCATTGTCATCATTCGAACCATTGTCCGCTGAGTAGGCTTAGCTACGTGAATCATACAGCAATCACCCTGTAAAGACTGATTATTCCGGAATGCAGGTCAATTCTGGCGTTCGGCAACCAAAACCGCAAACCGATGGAGGCCAGCCAATGCAACTTCCAGACCAACGCCATCTGTCAGATCGACGTCGTAGAGCGTCTGAGTCGTCAGGCCATCCGTATCCGGCGATACTGTCAAAGTCAGCAATCGACGGAGCCGAAACATCCACCAGCCCAGCGGCTGCAGCCAGACGGTGCTCGCAATGCTGCGTCCCAGAGCATCATAGCGAGTCGTTGTTTCCTGCAGTGTCTTCGCGTCGTCAGGATTGAGCAGACTGCTGTGAGTCGCCAAACCCGCAGTTCCAGCCGTATGACGACCAATCCGCCGTTGTCCACAGGTCAGAACAGGAACCGATTCATTAGATTCTCAAATAAACGGTTCCTGACACCGTTTCCATCTCTGACACCGTTTCCATCTCCCTGACACCGTTTCCATCTCTACTTTTTCTCATCGAGAGTCATGAGTCTGAAGCGATCCGATCATCAATTCACGACGCGTTTGATGCCGTTCTTCAGCAATTCTTCGCCAAAGTTGATCAGCAATCCCAGCCGGCAGTGGGTGAGTTTCAGGTAGGTCAGCAGTTGCTTTCCATGAACCGGGGCGAGTTTCTCGACTGACTTCACCTCGACAAGGAAGCAACCATTGACGACCAGGTCTGCACGAAATCCGATCTCAAACCGCACCCCTTCGAATTCGACAGAAATCGCTTTTTCACGCTCGACCTGATAGCCGCGTTCCTTCAGTTTGTGCTCAAGCAGGACCGTGTAGACCGATTCGAGCAGCCCCGGCCCCAATGCCATGTGGAGCTTCATGGCGGAATCCACAACGTCAGTGGCAATCCGTTCCAGTTCGTCGTTCATCGTAATTCTCCGATCGAAGAGTGGCTCACACGAAGGCACAAAGGCACCAAGATTGCCTGTGAAAACGCAGGACGTGATTCCTCACCCTTTGTGTCTTCGTGCCTTCGTGTGAGCATTCAGAACACTTCCCGATTCATCATTCAGCGAATCGATTCGGCTTCGAGGATGCCCATCGTCTCCGCTGAGTGAGCTTGTCGCAGCAACTCCGCCGCCTTGTCGTTCATTGTAATTCTCCGATTGAAGAGCGGCTCACACGAAGGCACAAAGGCACCAAGATTGCCTGTGAAAACGCAGGACGTGATTCCACACACTTTGTGTCTTCGTGCCTTCGTGTGAGCATTCAGAACACTTCCCGATTCATCATTCGGCGAATCGTGTGGGCTTCCGGGATGACAGAGTTGCGATAGATTGATTCGGCTTCGTCGTGATTCCCTTGACCAGGCAACTGATCCGCAATCTTGCTTTCCATGACCGCTTTCTCGCGGACGTCGCCGAGCCGCTCGTAGACGGGCAGTTCTTCCATGGCGTATGTCGACATGAACCCGATTCGAGCGGGCATCGCGAAGACTCCCGAGCAAAGCGACTTCACCAGCGTGAAGGAACGCATCGACGATCGAGCCACCGCAGCAGAGGTCGCAACTGCGGATGCTCAGGATGTTCGCATCGAACATGGACCCAAGGCCGGATGGCTTGCGCCAGTTGCTCTTGATCCGCCGAGAAAGAGAGTTCGCGAAAAGCCGAACGCTCGCCGAGCCAGCAACAAAGGCTGTCTGTCGATGACTTTGGATGAGTACCTCGAATTGCTCGACTGGACCGGCCGTCAGCTGAAATCCGGCAAGTCCGGCTCCATCCCGGCAACTGCGCTGCCGATCCTCGAACGCCTCGAAGTCAGCCCCGAAACCTGGCTCGACCTCATCAAGAACTTCCGCAAACGATTTCGTTCAGAAGCCGGCCTGCCAAAGACTCGCCAGTCATTCCGAAGCAACCGACGCCAGTCCAGAGTCACCACCGAATCCACGTGACTCAACACCCACCGTAACGCATCCCCAATCACGCCGGTGATTTAGGATCAAAGGTGGATGGCACTTATGTTGCCAGCTTCGCACGGACGCTCAAGACTGACCGGTCACCCGATCCGCCCCTCCGCTGAAGGCCGAAGTAGTTGGCTAAACCTTCTTCGTAAGATCCTTTCATCCTCTATTCCAAGCCGGTTTTATCCCGGCACACCCTGACAGCTTTTAGCGTTCCCTGTCAATATTGTCTCTTCATCTAATTCAGAATCCGATTAGAAGAAGACCTTGACAAACGAAACTACCCCTACACACTACACACTACACACTACACACTACAGGCGATTGTGAAATGCGACTGCGAAAGAAGCCAATTGTTGTCCCTCAAGCGCTCCGGAATAACGATTGTCGAGCTTTTAGTCGTCCTGGCGATCATCGGCATTCTGCTTGCGATCGTCATTCCAGCCGTTCAAGCCGCCCGCGAACGATCACGACAACAAGAGTGTGCAAACCAGCAACGCCAAATTGGGGTGGCGTTATTGAACTATGAATCGATCCATGGTCACTTTCCTGCGATGGACCACGGGAAGGAGCTTCTCGGCTCGTGGATTGTGGCAATTCTGCCGCATTTGGATCAACAGGCACTTTATGACCAATTCGTCGATGCCTGTGACGGGTCAATTCGTGTGCGAAGGTTTTGGCTTCCGCGCGGCTCAGGAGAAGGTGCGTTGGATGACGCCTGCTGGATTTCACTGCCCCTCAGACCCAGCTCCCGCTCGCTGGCAAAACAGCTACCCCAGCACTGCGGGGACATGGGCGGGGATTCGTCAGGACGATGGCATGTTTCGCTATGCCCACGCCGCGTACGTGGGATACCGGCTGGGCCCGGTGCGCGTGCAGGATGTGAAGGATGGTTTGTCAAACACAGTGGCCGTCAGTGAATGGCTCCACAGGTGGGAAGATGAGCGAGCCAGGCGCACAGTCGATACGTACCGTCGATTGATATGGAAGTTGCCAAAGCTGTTTGGTCGCGGTGCAGACATTGATTCGTTGGCAGACGTATGCCGACAAGTCCCCCCGGTCAATCCGGAGCGGTACGGATGGCAAAACAATGGAGGGTTGTCTCACGAATGGTTTACGGGCGGAGTCACCGTTTCATCATACGTCCACGTGATGCCCCCGAACACAGCCAGTTGTGAAGCGGTCACGCTGGGGATTGGCAGCATTCTGGCAACAGCCGGGAGCTATCATCGGATGGGAGTGAATGGCTTGTTTGCTGATGGACACGTGCAGTTCATCAGTGATGCCATCGATCTGAACGTTTGGCGAGCCATGGGGACTCGCGACAATGGAGATGTGGTAAGTTTTTAACGGGAGATTTGCGATGAAAATAAGGTTGTTGATCTTGGCATTGGTGTTTGGGTTCTGTTCGAGCGGTTTTGCGGGGTACACCATGGGGCACCCCAACACAAAAATCTATAGAATGCAAAGCACTGGAACTGGAAACAAAGACCCATATGTCACTGTAGCATATCGGCTCAAGCGAAAAGACAATGGAATGATAATCAGCACTGGCTATTACTCGGATGAATTCACGGGGTGGATGGTCTCGTTGAATTACTCGTCCATTGGCCTGGATATTGGAGTAGACGCAGATCTTCTGGAAAGTGGTACTGTTCAGGTTCACAAAGATGTGACAACTGCGTTGTACGAAGATTGACCTGACTTCTTGACGTGTACTCTTTCAGGCCGGGTACGAGATTGAAATGCGTCCGGGAGGGATTTGTCGTGAGTTTCAAGTGGAAAATGCTCCCGGGCGTTGTAGCTCTGACAATCGTAAGTTGCATTCAGGGCTGCAGCAGGAATACCCAACAGTGACGTATCCACCCGTGGGAGTTACGTTTCCGAATCCAGATCTTTCCGTCGATCTAAACGGTATGGATTTTCAACAGAAGGCGCCTGTGAACCTCGCGTCGATTGACATTCCTCGGAAGGAAGCGGAATTGCAGTTTTCTGTGACGTTGACGGGAAACCTCAATCGCTGTACCCTGGGCTCGACGTTTATTTCGAAAATGCAAACCACCAGGTGGTCGTGGGCTGTGGCGGTGTGCTTCTCCACGACAAGGAGAACGATTCCTATTCAGGAAGCGTCAGCATGCTTGGGCCCGCCACACCGGGAAACTACCAAATCTCAGTCAGGATTCTGGATGTGATTTCTGCCGAGGATGAAGAACGATGGAAAGTCGTTGGGACCTCGAAGGCCAAAGTCCATTGATAAATCTGCAAGCACAACCTATTTCTTTAGGCAATAGACGACGAAGGTCGCCAGTCAGTGTTCGCCTTCGTAATGTCCGCTTTGAACGTATTGCAAACCAGCCGCCTGTGTCTCGTTGCGGGCTCGAGCATTGAAGCCGGGCACTACCTAATTGACCACATGCAGATCGGCACATCTTCATCAGAGGCGTATCGGTACAAGTTTTATCGAGAAGTCTTTGTTGACGACATGCCAAGTTGGTCACCTGTGGCCACATGGGATTATTCACTTACGGGATCGATACCAGAGTTCAGTTACTATGAGTACGATGTCTCGGGTACTCTGGGCCCAGGTGGCGGAAATCAGTATTCAAACGTATTGATCGAAATCTTAGATCTCAACAATAATGTGGTGGTGACTGATTCGAATTCCGACGGATCTATAGTTCCCACGTGGGTTCCGTAATTGAAGGGAACGCGGCAATGGAATGTTCGCCGAGAAGACCACTTAAGAGGGTCACGCGAAGTGGAATAAGCCTAATTGAACTCATGGTCGTTATCGGAGTCATCGGCCTGCTTCTTGCAATTCTCCTACCAGCTCTTGGAAGCGCGAGAGAGTCGGCTCGGCGAACATCATGCATGAATAATTTGCGTCAGGCGGGGGCTGCCGTGGCGAATTTTTCAGAAGCCTACGGCGCATTTCCGACAGGTCGGCAAAGTGGCCTGTCAGGGCCGGCTCTCTTGCTGCCATACTTGGAGCACCGAGAATTGTTTGAGTTGCTTATCAAGGGACAACGTGGCGGGACACCCCTCATCTCATCATTATGTTGTCCATCAGATCCAGAGATTTGGGCGAATAATTCCGCTGGCGAAGGGGATAGCTCGTATCTCTTCTGTAACGGAACCAAATTCCCAACGAATCCCCTGCTGGAAGGATTGAACGGATTTGTTTCCAATGGATTAAAGCATACGCGCCCTTCAGATATCACGGATGGTCTTTCTAACACTGTTGCGATGTCAGAGCGCCGCTCCCTGCCGAGAGACTACCAAACGGACGTACCGGTAGACTCTCCTCAGGCCGTTCAATACCTCTGGTGGACCGACAATCGGTTCCATTTACCGGGGCAAGAAGACAATGCGGCCCAGCAGGCGAAATCAAACCGTCGAACCAATTCACCAAGACTGTGGACCACCCTTTGCGCTTCTTATGTGCCTTTCGTTCAGTATGACCATATCCTTCCACCAAACGTGCCTGGGTCTCACAATGGACCGGAAGACATGGACAGTACGAGATACAGTTACGTGAGTTTGGTACCTGCATCCAGCTTACACAAGGGCGGAATCAACTCCCTATTTGTAGACGGGAGCGTGCGGTTTCATTCATCGGATGTGGACTTAAGCGTTTGGCGGGCGCTTGGAAGTCGAAACGGTGGCGAGACATATTGAGCCAATGGACGAATCAGATTCAGACCCCTCAAAAATCTCTGAGGCGTGGACGCGATGAATACCCGGACCAAAGTATCAGCTGGTTTACTCTGTTTCGCAGCAGTCTGTTTCTTAGCTTATCTGAAGTTTTTGAAGCCCACCGTGGACTCAGCTCCACCGAATGATTTCTGCGATGTTCAGCTGCTCTTGAATCATGACGGAAGCGAATTGCCATTTCAAAGCGAACTGGGGAAGAACGCTGGTTTCTACTTCACCACGGTCTTCAACAAGAAGCCAGATTATCCAATGGAGTTGGGCGAATCGCTGGTTGAGCCATACGAAATGTGGCAGACAGTGGGACTGCTCACACCTCGTACGCGTTGGCCATCAAGACTGATTAACGGTGAAGGCATTCGATTTACAGTGCAACACTATCCCGAGGACTTTCATAAATTCACGAACAAGAAAAAAGCTAGTTCACCCGGCAGTCCGAAACAGCGGATGGTGGTGCTTGGGGGGCAGGTCTTGAGCCGAAGAGAAGCTGGGTACATCGGGCATCCAGATCGACCAAAACATGTTCCGCAAGACACTCGGTGTGCTTTTGGATTCGTTTCACTTCCAGCCGAAGCGGAAATTGGGGATGAATTCGTGTTGGAGGTCTTTCTTCTGCCCACTGCTCATCAAATATCGGCATGCGCTCAGTGGTCGGTCCTGAAATACTCATGTGGCGAGGACTCGTCACCTGCAATGCAAGCTCGTGATTTTCTTCACGGCGTGTGTGTGTGCCCACGAGGCGTTTGGTGTCGATACAATTTCGGTAAGAGCGGAAACATAGGTGCCATCCACCTGTTTGACGAAAGCGGTTGCTGTCATTAGAGTTCGGGCGAGATTGAATCGCGTTTAGTTGCCAAATTCACATCGTCTGCGACTTCGGTCAGCATGCCACGAGGGGGGGCGTTGTGATTGGGTTTGAAGATGGACACGCCGAACTTAGAACCGTGCCACAATTCGAGTTGGTTCACTCATGGGTTGCCCATCAGGGATCAAAAGGTGGATGGCACTTATGTTGCCACCGCAGAGGTCGCAACTACGGATGCTCGGGATGTTCGCATCGAACATGGACCCAAGGCCAGATGGCTTGCACCTGTTGCTCCTGATCCGCCGAGAAAGAAAGTTCGCGAAAAGCCGAACGCTCGCCGAGCCAGCAACAAGGGCTGTCTGTCGATGACTTTGGACGAGTACCTGGAACTGCTCGACTGGACCGGCCGTCAGTTGAAATCCGGCAAGACGGGTTCTATTCCGGCTTCTGCCCTGCCAATCCTCGAACGACTCGAAGTCAGCCCCGAAACCTGGCTCGACCTCATCAAGAACTTCCGCCAACGATTCCGTTCAGAAGCCGGTCTGCCAAAGACTCGCCAGTCATTCCGAAGCAACCGACGCCAGCCCAGAGTCACCCCCGAATCCGCGTGACTCAACACCCACCGACACGCATCCTCAATCACGCCAGTGGGTTCGGATCAAAAGGTGGATGGCACTGATGCCTTCGGATCGGCGTCCAGCCAGAAGATGAGCGTGCGTTTTCGGACTTCGTCCTGCAGGAGGTCGAGCAGATATGTTGAAGCGGGTGGAAATACGAGGGTCATGCGGGCCACTTGAAGCGGAAAAGGCACCGGAAATTGGTGAATTGTGTGTGCGAGTTGTAGCGAAGGCGGTCTTCACATGCGACGTACTCCGGTCGGCCCTGGATCTCACCCTGCGGGAGCAGGGCTGAGACGAGCGTTCGACCTCGTTCCGTCACTCGTTCAAAATACCCCCAAATAATCATCGAAAAAAACCAAAAATAATGTAGACTTTCACTGAAACGTTAACTTTCACTGCATCGTGAAATACGACTCATCAGTAAAAGATGGTGGCTCTCATCGCAAATCTACACATTCTCTTGCAGGAAATCCTTGAGACGGAAGCGCAGCTCAGCGGCGTCCATACTGTACCGGCTGCGCACTCGGATGGACATTCCTTTGATTTCCTGTTGACGGCCGAAACGCCAACAGGTTCAAGATACTCTTTTGCCATTGAAGAGCGACAGTCACTGACACCAAAGGCGGCAGAATCGCTTTTTCATCGCATGGCTGAACTTGCCCCGGATCTGGTTCCCCTGGTGTTTTGTCCCGTTATCACGCCACGTGTTGCCGACCTGGCTCGGGCCTCTGGCATTTCATGGTGCGACTCTGCGGGAAACTGCCGGATCCAGCAGACGGATCCGCCACTTCTGATTGTTCGTCAGGGATTCAAGCCTGTCGCTCAGGATATCTCCACCGGAATCGATCCATTTTCGGTGAAATCAAGTCGCATTGTCCGTGCTTTGCTTTCCTATCCTGAACGCGACTGGTCCGTACAAGAACTGGTTGATCATCCGGACGTTCAGGTCAGCCTGGGGCTTGTCTCGAAGGTTCGCAAGACTCTGACCAAAGATGCTTACATCGCCGACAACGTTCGAGGAACGCAAGTTCGCGATCCTGCCGGGCTGTTGAAGGCATGGTCAGTTGCCTATCGTGGGCCTTCATCGCGACACATGTACTTTGCCTTGGGCGAACCTGCAGAGATTGAGTTGCGGTTCCTGGAGTGGTGCCGTCAGAATAGTCTGACAGCGACGCTGTCTGGTTTCTCGGCTGCGTGGAAGATAGCTCCGATGGTCAAGACCCCGGTCGTCACGGCCTACGTGGATCCGATGCCTTCTCTGACGGGGCTCACCGATCAGCTTGCCGCTGAAACCGGAATCACTCGCGTGGAGAGCGGAGCCAATCTGATTCTTTGGGAACCGTATGACACTTCCGTGTTTGCGGACAGGCGTTTCTCCGTAGATACCCGTCTGTCGTGGACATCGCCAATCCAGACGTGGCTCGACTTGATGCAGCTCAAGGGGCGGGGACAAGATGCAGCGGACGATGTTTATCAACGGTTGATTAAACCCACTTTCGAACAGCAGTCGGACAACTCAACCAACAGGGACATCGTCGCATGAATGTCAGCCGCGAAGACGAGGCACGTTCCGTACTGGTTGAGACACTCAATGTGCTTGGAGCATTCCGCGAACAGTTGGTTGTGGTCGGAGGCTGGGTCCCCGACCTGCTGTATCCGGGCAAACAGCATGTCGGCTCAATCGACGTGGATCTGGCCGTGACACCTGATGCACTGGCCAACGACGCCTACTCCACCATTCGTGCCCGAATGAGCGATGCAGGCTTTCAGCATCATTCTCCGCCGACACATTTCACTCGAGTTGCTGGTCAGCATGAGATCAAAGTGGATTTGATCACCGGGCAGTATCAGACCGGACAGAAAGTCACAGCGATTCTGGTCAACGAACTCAAGATCAATACCCTGCGCGGCCTCGACTTGGCCTTTGAGTACTCGGAGGTCATTGAAATCACAGGCCGGATGCCGAATGGTGCAATCAACACCGTGCAGGCTCGTGTTGTTTTGCCAGAAGCATTTGTGCTGATCAAGGCATTTGCCATGAACGATCGGCTCAAAGCCAAAGACGCCTACGACGTTTACTTCGTTGCCTCGCAGTATCCTGGTGGTCCACAACAACTGGGAACTCGAATTGCCGCCATGCTGCCGAACGGACTGGTTGAAGAGGCGATCCAGATCCTGCGAAGCAAGTTCGCACAACTCGACTCCATCGGGCCGGTTCAGGTTGCGGAAGTGCAGGAGCAACAGGGCTTCGATGCGGCCCAATCACAGCAAGCGGCGTATCAGTATTTGCGAAAGATGCTCACGTCGATGATTCAAGCATAGTTTCCACAACGAAAAGAAGCCCCGCATTGCGGCGCTTCTTTGCTGATGACAAACCCCACTGCCGAAGAACTCGCGAATCGCCTCCACTGTTCTTTTGATGGTCCTCACGACGATCAGGTAACCGCTGGATCCCCCAACGCGCGGAACACAATCCTCAATCGTTCTCGCCCCCCCGGGACGAGGCAGCCAGTGCTTGAAATAGCTTCGCACGTACCGACAGTCGCCGTTGAACTTCCGGGTCTCCGCGATAATTTTCGCAACTTCCGCTGGCGGAAGATTGAAGGGTGAAGCCGACGGACCACAGACGCTAAAAGGTGTCAGGAACCGTTGATTGACAAACGGGATGACAGGAAAATCGGGAACATTGTAACATTCTACTTTTTCCTGTTGCTTTGGCCGGCCTCGCGGTCGAAGCGAAGATTCAAGGCCGAGCATTGCAGCCGCTCGTGTCTGCCAGCGAGTGTCTCGAAATGCAGTGCCGCGAGGAAGGCTGTGTCGCAGGGCTCTGAGTTCGGCTTCGGCTTCAACCCACTCACTCTTTTGCACTGGTGAATTCACTGGACTCCAGAGTCTTTGGAATCTCGCTCGAGTTGGGTTCATGGAGCCTCTGCCATAACCGCCCTTCGGGCTTACAATTTCGACAACTGGCTCTAACTCTGGAAGACACTGCTCATCTGAACGTGCCTCCATTCAACGGATGCACCCTATGCAAATTCGCAATTGTCCTGGAAGTCTGTCCAGTCCATTGGAAGCTGAGCCCAGACGACGGATTTTGCAAGTCAGTATGCCGACTGGCAGCAGTTGTCAGCGAAGTTCCGGTAGCGGCGTGCCATCATCCAGCAGGTATTGTGGGCGGCCTTGCGGATCGGGGATGGTGATGTTGCGGGCGTCGATGCCCAGGTTGGCGTAAAGTGTTGCAAAGATGTCTTTGTAGTGCACTGGGCGTGATCGCACGTCGTCGCCAAGCCGATCGGTTTCGCCGATAACCTGACCGGTGCGTATTCCGCCGCCGGCGAGCAGAGCCGGGCCGACTCGCGGCCAGTGGTGACGTCCACCGGTCTTTGGGTCGATCCGTGGTGTGCGGCCAAATTCGCCCCAGACCACGATGCTCACGTCATCCAGTATCCCGCGTTCTTCCAGGTCTGTGACGAGTGCGTGCAGTCCGAAATCAACGATTGGCATCAGATTGCGCATGCGCGGAAAGTTATCGGAATGTGTATCGAAGTCACTGATTGAAACGCTGACACAACGGGCTCCAGCTTCAATCAGTCTGCGGGCAAGGAGGAACTTGCGTATCGAATCCGGACCTTCACTTGTGGTGGACTGACGACCGGCATCAGAAGCGGGTGCTGTATAGCGGGCCAGTGTTCGTGCGTCTTCGTTCTCAAGGTCCATGGCCCGTGCCAGCTGACCTGACATCAGGATTCCAACGGCCTGTTGCGTGAAACTATCCATAGCCTCCATAATTCCGGAAGCATCAACATCACGGCGCATTCGATCGAGGCTTGTGAGCAATGCCGTTCGATCATCCACACGCTCCACCGAAAGGTCTGCATCCAGCGTCAGTCGAATACTGTGTTCGTCACCCAGCCGCGAAAGCTCTCCCTTCATTCCGGGTTCGAGTTCGCGATGAAACATCTTCGAGATATCCGGACGGAATGGCTGCACTGAAGGACCCAGAAAACCCGGGCGGGCACTTCGACGAACGAGCGGTCTTCCCTGCATCAAATCAATAAAAGCCGGAGCCGGATCGTCCGATCGGCCTTTCAATTTTGAGATGACACAGCCAACCGCAGGACGACCTCCAAGAGACTGCAGGTCTTTGGCCCCATACCCGCTTTGACACTGAAATGCGTCATGCGCGCCGGCAGAACCGACCAGACTTCGAATGAATGCAAATCTGTGAGCGATCGAAGCTACTCGAGGCATCAGCTCTGTCACATTCAGCCCTGGCACTGTCGTTTCAAGTGAATCAAACTCGCCCCGAATTTCGACAGGTGCATGAGGCTTGGGGTCAATGGTATCCAGATGAGGCGGACCACCGTCCAAATGAATGTTGATGATCGACTTTCGGCTCGATTTCAGGCCAGATGATGCTTCTGCCTGAAGCAGACTCGATAGAGTCCAGCCTCCGAAGCCCATCGTTCCGATTCGGAGAGCGCTTCTGCGTGTGCGAAGAATTCGGCGGGCAGACAGGTTGGTCAGGATTGAATCCTGACGGACGGCTCTGGAGGTCATGGCTGTTTCCTGCTGCTGAGGCTCCGGATCCCACGAGTGAGTTGATGCATCGAACTGAACATTCTGGTCAGATCACATCAGAAAGAACAACCCGAAACAGGAAATCCACGTTGTCCAAAGCATCCATACTCATTGCCGATCCTGCCCGCGATCCAGCATCCATTCAGACAGGGCCGGAATTCAAAAATCAGAGCCCATTTTCGATTTGGAAATGAATTCCTGTCGGAATGCTGTGAATCGGGCGCAGTCCCGGTGATTGCCCCGAGCGAAATCAGCCGGTGCCGCTCAGGACGAAAAGGATTGTTCGCAGAATCACGGCGGAAGTCATTGTCGCCAACTCGGGCAGATCAGTCGTCAAAGTGAATGGAAAGCGTCCAATTTGCTGGCTAGACTTGCTGGCTGTTTCTTTCGGGGACCGAATGAATCGGGTCGCGCGATGCGGGATTTGGACCAGCGGTACCAAACTCCTCCCCTGCATTCTCTCAAACTCAGGCGAGTCATTATTTTCGGGAGTCACTTTGAATGAGCTCAGGTGAAAACGACGCAGTCGCGCCAAACGCAAAACGGCTGTTGTGGGCAGGATTTATGGCCATTCTGGCTGCAGGCGTAGGTTATGCCGTTCGAGGCGGGATTCTGACTCAGTGGGCCAATGAGTTTGGTTTCACAATGACCGAACTGGGGGCCATCACTGGCGGTGGTTTGACCGGGTTCGGCGTGGTCATCATCCTGAGTTCGTTGATTGCCGACAAAATCGGATACGGCCGATTGCTGATCATGGCGTTCATCCTGCACCTTGTCTCCGCCGGATTGACGCTCGCCGCGCCGCTGGCATTTGCATCGGGTGGGAAGTCACTGGCCTATGCGTGCCTGTTCTGGGGTATGTTCATTTTTGCAGTCGGAAATGGACTGTGTGAAGCTGTCGTCAATCCACTTGTCGCAACGCTGTTTCCGAAGAACAAAACGCACTACCTGAATATCCTTCATGCTGGCTGGCCCGCCGGTCTTGTTGCGGGAAGTGTGGCCTCTGCACTGATGGCCGCGAAGACAAGTGAAACCGGAGAGGTCCTCAGCGCTGCTGTCGACTGGAAGATTCAGATGTCGTTGTTCCTGATTCCGACCGTGGCTTACGGTTTGATGCTGCTTGGGCAAAAGTTTCCGAAGTCTGAAGCGGCTGATGCCGGCGTCAGCACGGGCGAAATGATCAGCACGCTTTTTGCACCACTGATGCTGGTACTGCTGGTTGTTCACGCGATGGTTGGATACGTCGAACTGGGGACAGACTCCTGGATTTCAAAAATCACGGGAGCCATTATGGCGGACCCTCAAAAAGGGCTGATGTTGTTCGCTTATACATCGATGCTGATGTTCGTGCTGCGATTCTTTGCCGGACCTATCGTCCACCGGATTTCTCCGCTGGGGCTGTTGCTGGCCAGCGCAGTCCTTGGTGCCACGGGGCTGACACTGCTCGGCGGTGCTGAAACTGTGACGGCATGTATTATTGCGGCGACTGTCTACGCGCTCGGAAAGACCTTCCTCTGGCCAACGATGCTGGCGGTCGTTTCTGAACAGTTTCCCAAGGGGGGAGCAATCTCGATTGGAATGCTTGGCGGTGTTGGTATGTTGTCTGCCGGATTGCTTGGTGGCCCGGCCATCGGTTTCAAGCAGGACTACAACGCCTCGGCGAATCTGAAGAACGTTTCAGAGGAAACGTATGACCGCTACAAGGCCGGTGAACCAAGCAGTTTCTTCGGGTTCGAGACGGTTGGGCTCGACGGAGCCAAAGTGGGAGTGCTTGAAGATAAGGGAAAAGAGTTGAATCGCGTGGGCGAGCTGCTCAAATCTCAGAACACGTCTGATCCTCGGCATGAGGGGCTGGTGACATGGTGGAATGACGCAGAAAAGTCTGCCGAAAAAGATGGGCCTATCGTAAGTGCTGCAGGAGTTTATGGCGGAAAAGAGGCGCTGAAGCTGACGGCCTATGTTCCCGCGACGATGGCCGTCTTCTACCTGTTGTTAATCCTGTACTTCAAGTCGCGAGGTGGTTACAAGGCTGTTCATGTCAACGAGGAGGTTGAATCTCCGGAAGCCATGGGTGTCGCTGAAGCATAGGCTCAGCCTTTAAAGCATCCACCGGCCGTTGCCGGCGTCTGCGGACATCACGGGAAAGGCGTCATCGAATGTTGACGCCTTTTTTTTCGCGAGGGGAATTCATGTACTGTCAAGCTTCATTGGTGCGTTCAAATCGAATGATGTTGTGGTCAAGTGTCATTTGAATACTGCCGGGCAGCGTCCGTCTGGAAGTCGTGTCGTTCACTATCGACTCCGACAGATGACTCCAGTGCCGCGAGGTCATTTTTTGGCGAGGCCAGCATTGGCGGATCCACAGCAGAGTCAGCATATGGCGGATCAGTGGTTCGGACGCGGATTGCAGGGTAGCGCGGGATAATCTGCAGCTGACTGGTGTTCGTTCAAGCTGGCATTGATCCAGTAGGTTTCCGGCAACTTCGTCGATGATGGAAATCGCTTCTCTTGCCTGTCTGGCAATCGTTTCCAGACTGTTCGCTATGTCGCGGTTCGAGTGAGTCTGAAGATAGGGAAGTACATCGTGCCGGAGGCGGTTTCGAGTAAAAGAGCGATCCGCATTTGTGTGGTCGTCACACCACGTTAACTGATGGGCCGCGGCATAATGGTCGATTTGCTGCCGACTGACGGACAGCAGTGGCCGAAGCAGTTGACAGTGTTCGCCAAGTGGTCTTGCGACAGACATACCTGAGAGTCCACGCAGTCCACTTCCCCGAACGAGGTTATGCAGCACCGTTTCAGCCTGGTCGTCTCGATGGTGGGCTGTGACAACAAATTCTGCCCCCTGCTCTGCAGCCATTTCCAGAAGCAGTTGATATCGCACCTGCCGGGCTGATTCTTCCAGCGAACCCTGATTCTGGTCGACGATGGAACCATCGGCCGCTTTCTTGCAGAAGAATGGGAGCCCAAGCTGTTCTGCCAGGGATTCGACGAATATCCGGTCTTTCTGGCTATGGGTTCCTCGGAGTCCATGGTCAACGTGAGCGACAAGGAAATTCCAGTGGGCGACGCCCTGGAGTTCTTCGGGGCTCCTGGAAGTGACAACTTCTTCCGGTTCGTGCGTTCGTCGGGATGCGGCATGGGACAGGACAACACTGTCTTTCCCGCCGGAAACCGCAAGTAGCACCGTCGAACCCCGGGGAACAAGTTTCGATAGTTCCTGCCTGATGTTCGTTGATAATTGGTCCGCGTGTTGATCCATCCACTTGCACCTGGTTGACCTTCGATTCAGCTTTGGTAGCATTCCCTGGTCTCTTTCCAGAACCGAAATTCTAAAATCTCTGTTTCGGGAAGAGTGTTGACAGGAAAGGTTTTCGGAACCTGCTGTGAACGTGACAAGTGAATGGTTCGGTGCTGGTTGATCGGCATGCGTCCAACTGATTTTGTCTCAGTCCTTTTGTGATTTGTCTGCTGGCGAACTGTTGAACAGGCGTATCTGTTCGATGGTGAACTATGCAGACAGTGAGATCCGCAAATGGTACTCGCTGGACTTATTATTTTCACCGTCTGCTGTCTGCACTGTCTGATGTGCATCGCCGCATCGAAGTGTACAGGTATCGACAAACGGAACTCCCGCAATCAGGATGGGTCCTTCGGGGCGCCGTCGCCGATGGGGTTTCGGATGTTGTCGCTGGCAGAATTGACGACGACCGGGCCACCCGGAATGGTGGCTGGTGGTGCAAATCGCTTTGCACCACCGTATCGTGACAATGTCCGGTTTCAAACAGTTGAATGGTCCTTTCTTCGGATGCACACCGGCTTCAGGAGCACACAACAATAGGCACACACTTTGAGAGGTGTGCAGATTGCTGAGAGCCTGACGAAACATCGTCACGTTTGCCACTCGATTTGATCGAGACAACAGGTCCGTATTTGATCTGAGGGCATATCCATGGATCCGACGCTCGTCGGTATTGTTTCCGTCGTCGTTGGTCTTGCAATTGGCTTCTTTGTGGATCGAGTCCTCAAAGGTGGCGCATACAAGACTCGTGATGAAATCCTGCGTCAGGCGGAACGCGACGCAGAAACGCTGAAAAAAGACCTTGAACTTAAGCTGAAGGAAGAAATGCTGAAACGCCGTGAGGCGATGGATGCAAAACTGGATGAACAACGCAATCAGATTCGCGTTAAAGAGCGTGAACTGGATAAGCGAGAATCACACCTTGAAGAACAGCAGGACTCCTTCCGCAAGAAGGAGAAAATGCTTCAGGCGACGCAACAAAAACTGGCTGAACGAGCAAAGTCCATCGAGGCCAAAGACAACGAACTGACTCGTCTGCTGAAGGACGAGCAGGAACAGCTCTATCAGATCAGTGGGTTGAGTCGGGAGAATGCATCAGAGCTGTTGCTGAAACGCATGGAGCGTGAGCTTGCCGAAGAAACCGGCGCGCTGATCCTGAAGCACGAAAGTACCGTAAAAGCCGAATGCGAACGACAGGCGCGGGAAATCATTGGAATGGCTGTACAGCGCTATGCGTCTGCTCACACGTCTGAATCAACGGTCTCGACGGTTGATATTCCCAGTGACGAAATGAAAGGTCGCATTATCGGCCGGGAAGGGCGCAATATCCGCGCCTTCGAAAAGGCGACCGGTGTGGACGTCATCGTTGATGATACACCAGGAGTGGTGATTGTCTCGGCTTTCGACAACGTTCGTCGTGAAGTGGGTAAGTTGTCACTTGCCAAGCTGATCCAGGATGGTCGCATCCACCCCACACGCATCGAAGAGATCGTTGGCGAAACCCAGAAGGAGATGGAAGAGCACATTCGGCGACTTGGTATCGAAGCCTGCGAGGAAGCGGGTGTTCGAGGTCTGCACGACAAGATAGTCGACCTGATGGGCCGACTGCATTTCCGCGTCAGCTACAGCCAGAACGTCCGACAGCATTCCATCGAGGTCGCCCATCTGACCGGGTTAATGGCAGAGCAGCTTGGTCTGGACGGAACGCTGGCCCGTCGTTGTGGATTCCTGCATGACATCGGCAAAGCGGCCGACCATGAAATGGAGGGCGGTCACCCTGCTGTCGGTGCGGAACTACTTAAGCGATATGGTGAAGGTGAAGAAGTGGTGCATGCAGCGGCCGGACACCATGACGATATCCGTCCGGAGTACATCTACACGGTCCTGGTTGCAGCGGCCGATGCTGTTTCAGCAGCTCGTCCAGGAGCTCGTCGCGAAACGCTTGAAAAATATGTCCGGCGGCTCGAAGAACTGGAATCGCTCGCCTGTGGCTTTCCCGGTGTGGACCACGCTTTCGCCGTCCAGGCTGGGCGAGAGATCCGCATCATTGTCGATTCTGCGAAGGTCAACGATCGTCGTGCAATCAAGATGAGCCGTGACATTGCGACTGCCATTGAACAGTCGTTGACATATCCGGGTGAAATCAAAGTGACTGTGCTGCGGGAGACTCGCAGCGTCGAATTTGCTCGGTAGTCTCAGGTGATATTTAGAAGTTGACGGAGTCGGAAGTGGCGTCGTCCAGACCGGACGACGCGTTTTCCGGGCAAGTACGAGAGAAATCTGAATCAAGGTGATACCCGACTGATGCATCCGTACCTGATTGTTGCAATTGGAATTCTCACGGTCCTTGGGCTGATCATCTTTCTGCGCATTAATGCGTTCATCGCGTTGATATCCGCAGCTTTGGTGGTCAGCTTTCTGGCCCCGGGGCCAATCAACGAAAAAGTCAGTCGGGTTGCATTCGCGTTCGGAGAGAACGCCGGGAAGATTGGTCTTGTCATTGGTTTTGCCGCGGTGATTGGTGAAGCCATGATGCTGAGTGGAGCTGCCGATCGCATCGTCCAGGCATTCCTGAAACTGATGGGGGCCGAACGTGCGTCACTGGCGTTGATGAGCAGCGGATTTGTCCTTTCAGTTCCGGTCTTCTTCGACACCGTTTTCTATCTGCTTGTGCCGCTTGCAAGGTCTCTGTACCGAACGACTCGCAGGAACTACCTGCTTTATGTCTGTGCGATTGCGGCTGGTGGTGCCATTACTCATACGATGGTTCCTCCAACTCCCGGCCCACTCTACATGGCCGCCACGCTGGGCGTTCCTATCGGACTGATGATGCTGATTGGACTCGCCGTTGCAGCCCCGGCCGCCATGACAGCGCTGTGGGTATCCAAATGGATGGATTTGAACGTCTCAATCGGAACTCTGCCTCAATTTGATGATGGCGAAGATGCTGAAGCCGCTCTGGCGGCACGCCAGAAGGAAATCATGAGGATACCGCTGATTGAAGCATTACTGCCTGTCCTGCTGCCTGTCCTGCTGATTTCAGGGGACACGATTGTTGGTGCTCTTATCCCCAAGCCATCGGCGACGGAGAAGAACCTGACGGTCGTTGTTGCTTCGCAAAAGGACGCTGCCCGAATTCTGAAGAGCACTCAGGAGAATCTTCCGGCAGAAACGGAATTGATCGCGACGTTGAACAGGTCCCTGGAATCGGTCACTTCGACTCTGGATGAGGTCCAGGCACAACTCGATTCTGAGCGGGCGGCTGAGCCTGCGTATGTCGCAACGCTTCGTAAGGTGAAGCCCTACAGCGAGTTACTTGGGAATCCAAGCCTGGCATTGCTGGTTTCCATGATGATTGCGGTGTTTACGTGGGTACGACTGAAGGCTCCGGATACCAAGCAATTTTCGACGGCTGTCGAAAACGCTCTGCTCAGCGGCGGGCTGGTAATTCTGATCACGGCGGCCGGTGGAGCTTTCGGGGCAATGCTGAAAGCAACCAACATGTCTGACACAATTCGAGAGTCGTTTCAGGGGAGTCAGGCCACTGGATTCATCGCGCTGGCGCTGGGGTTTGGTTTGGCGGCCATTCTGAAAGTCGCCCAGGGGTCGAGCACGACCGCCATGATTACCGTTTCGGGAATGATGGCAGCCATGGAACTCACTCAGGAAAAACTGGGCTTCAACCCGGTTTACCTGTGTACCGCCATTGGTGCGGGTTCTTTGGTGGGATCCTGGATGAATGACAGTGGGTTCTGGATTTTTGCTCGGATGAGCGGCTTGACGGAAGCGGAGGCATTGAAGACCTGGACCCCGTTGCTGCTGATCCTCGCAACGGTCAGCCTGACAGTAACTGTCATTCTCGCGACAGTGATGCCTCTCAATTCCTTGTAATTCTGTTCGGACGCTTTTCTATTGCCGGTATCGGGTCAACAATAGAGTACCTCGTGACCACCGGCTTCCGGATAGAATTGTCTCCGCAGCGCATTCGCTCTGCGGATCAGTGATACAGCATTGGTTTCAATAAAAGTGACTCAGCCAAACTTGACGCCTTCCGACTTGACCGTTCTCACACCTGCCGTCGCGATGCGAGATTTGTTTGGCTACCTGAATTTTTCACACGGTACGCCGAATGTTCGATTTCGAGTCGCGATTAACTGGCTCTTCACGCAGGAGGCGGTGAGCAGCTCCGCGGATTCGCTGTGCGAATATCTGCTGACAGAATGTGAAAAGCTGCAGGTTTCGGGCGAAGCCGCCTTTTCGGATCTTGCTCAGGCAAAGTCTGTGATTGAACTGGTGTTTCACAGACTGCTGCCTGCGTATCAGGATCACCACCGCGATCTGCTGGGGCATCTGGGCTCGACAGACTTTCTGGCGCCCTTTCTTCTGTCTCGTATGTTCGAGGTCGTTCTGGAGGCTGGTGAGCCATGGAATAACGTACAAAGGGTGGTTGAAGTCTCCCTGCAGCAACTGAATTGTTTTATTGGCTATCGTCCCGTGGCAGTGCTGGAAAACGGCCGACGGATGGAGGTTTACGAACACGAACGTTTCTGTCCTCTGCCTTTGTATTTCCAGGAAGGCGGAGTCGCTGTGGGACGCTACCGTCAGCTTATCGAATCGATGCTGGCGTTTATGAAGTCACTCCCGGAAGAGCTGACGGCACCTGCCCATTTCTCACTGGATCGTTTGGCAGAGCTTTCACTGGATGTTCGTGCCCATGATCACCTGGACCCGGTTAATAAACGCACCAACTATATCTTTGGTGAATGGGATCCGGAATGCATTGATACGAAGGGCTACTACCGTCGATTTGTTCTCCGTAAACTGATTGTCGATTCTTTGGTAGACTGGGTCAGTGATGGCCCCGACAGGAATTCTGCAGATCGTTTATACGATGCGTCGGCTGTGCTTTGTGGAACAATTCTGATGGCGTCTGCCATCAGTGGATCAGGTCCTCAAACCTATGACTCGACGGTCTCTCTCACAACGTTGTTGCCCATAGTCGCACGGCAGCGCGATAACTTTTACCAGACCCTGCTTGAAACCGCCACGGGCGAAAATGGAAAGCGCCTGAAACGTCTGGCGGAGCAAACACGACAGGCTTTTGGTCACGTTCGCCATGAACTCAATATGCGACTGGCCAAGTATGGGGCTGACCAGGTTCAGCATCGCCACCTGTCATGGATGTTTGCTCGAATGGGGTTCGAAAAGGCGAGTTGCGAAGAGGCCTCCGTCATACCCTGCTTATCCGCAAGGTTTGAATCGGAGATTCAGTCACGGCTGGTGCTTGTTCGGCGGTTCGTCAAGGCTGGCCAGCTGACCGAATCACATCGGCAGATGATGGAGGTACTGGATCTGCTTCATCGTGGTATTCACTGTGGTGCGACGGTGGATCCATGGAATATTCTGGGGTTTCAGGGGCAATTTCCACTGTTCTTTGCCCGCGAGGATTCCATCCCGGATAATCGCGTCGACATCCTGCTCGAACTTATCGAACAGATTTTCGATGGCTGTTCGCTGATTATGTCCGAAGCGGCGGCTCTTGGGCAAACTGAAATACACGAGGCTGTTCTGGAGTCTTTTCGAGAGCTGGCCGGGCAATGGGATCGATATGCAACAACCACCGTAAACGATCTGACGCACATCTACGGCATGCAGTCTGTATCAGCGGCAGTGAAGGTGGGAAAGGCTCTTGCGGACTGGCGCACTGCCGGTGAAGCTGCCGGGGATATTTCATTCTGGCGTCAGCATGTTGATGAATTTGATGTGACAAGTTCGTTTGCTCAGGTGGTTACCACCCTGCTGGAGAGAAAAGACCACATTGCTGCCCTGGGCCTGCTGATGCAATGGCTGAGTCGAGCCGACACGATTCGGCTGGAAAATGGTGGCCATTCCATCCATGTCCTTTTGCACAAACTCATGCATTCAATTTGTGCAAGCGAGAATCCTGCTGATCGATGGATCATGCTTCGGCGAATGTTTGCTTTCATGGAAGCAAACGCGGGGGTGTTCTGGCTGGTTCCTTCTCTCACAGAATTTGCAGCAGAACAAAAGAAGCGGGGGCGTTCGGATCATCGAGAATCGCTCGACCTCGAGCACTTATTTGATGGGGACGAATCGGACGAGCATAATCTGTTTGAGGCCGCCTGGGACGACGTGTCGTATCGCGACAGCACGGATGATGGCAATGCCGGTGATACTGTGGATGAGGGGTACGCCCCCGGCACGACAGAATTTGAAGTTCTTTACCGACAAATCGAACCTCGCCTGAAGTTCCTGCACACGGTTGGATCATTGTGGGGCATCGCAGCGGTTTCGATTTCTCGATCTGCGGCGTCAGAATCCGAAATCGCAAGTGATCAGAAAGAACTCCTCAAGGAATGGTTGTCTTCCATTCGTCATTGCCTGAAACAGCTGGGAGATCTTGTTCAGGAAGTACAGGACTTTGAGATCGCTACCTTCTCCAGTGATCTTGAAGCCAATCTTGAATACGACGTTCAGCTGCAGTGCCGTTTTCTGCTCATGCAGAACGTATTGTCGACCATCGTGGAATTCCTCATGGCCGAACGTATGATCGGCGCTGTTTTGGCGGAGCAGCCGGAGGACAAAGACAGTCGATCCCTTGATCGCGAAGTCTCTCTGATGCTGACAGCCATTTTTGCAAGAAACAGTGAAGCCGCGCAGCAGCACTTCCCTGCTCTGTGCCGTGAACTTCGAAAACGCCCGTTGCTGTATGTGCCGTTTGAGAATGGCGGGCAGCCGGGAGCGATCCTGAAAGCAAGGACAATTCAGGCCATTATCAGAATGCTTCTGAGCCAGTTGCCGCGGCTGGGTTTGCTGGAAGAAACTTTTGAATTGCTGCTGACAGCCCTGCAAATGGAACGGACTGGTCGGCCGGTTGGCCAGGCCGTGACAGAATTTGACCGCCTGTTTCGAATAGGCCTGACAAGCTCAGTTGACGCGATTCTGCATTCTGCCTCACGCTGGAAGACGCGATCAGCGGATCCGGGCGAAGCCTTGTTTCATCGCATTCAGAAGTTACTGGAGGCCTATAGTTTACTCTGGTCTCGCCACAGTGCTTCGATGCGCTTATCAATCATTGAAGACCTTCATGATGAAGAACGGGCTCAGGAAGTCCGTGAATTCATTGAGGAGTATGGCGAAGACCTGTTCCATACCAGAATGCTGACACTGGGCAATGCCCGTGCGATTGTGCACAACGGTGCAGAGGCACTGCTTGAAGAACTGGCAAATTCTGTGGCACCCTTTCAGAGGGTGAAATTGCTTGACGACATTGAATCAGGAATTATCGACCACGACGATGCCGTTGAACTGGCTGAGTTTGTGTACGAATCCGTGGTTGATAACTTCGAACGATTCCTTGAATACAACACGACGACAACATATTCGGACTACGGTAACCGACTGTATTGTCTTCTGGACTTCGTACGGCTTGAAGCGCTTTATGACCGTTTTGACTGGAATACAATTCCCTGGCAAATTGCGCATGAGACGATGTGCAGATTCGGCGAACTTGATCAGGCTGCGGAAGTGGAATCGCACCTGCTGGATGAGACCCGCGTCGTCGCAGAATCATTCGTCAATGAATTGCACACCCTGGAAAAAGAGTACGGTGTTCGGCTGCCCACGCTTCATGACCATATCTGCGAACGGATTGTTGGTAGCCTGGCGCAAAATCGCATGACAGCGCTCGTCGGCCGCTCATGTCCTGAAATCAATGGTGTCAATGCAGAAGAGGCTGATACAAACTTCCGGCTGCTGCGGGAACAGATTGACGAATACATGAGTGGCCGCATCGGTTCCGGAATTGAACCTCCGGACTGGATGCAGCGACTGGCCGGAGAGCTTGACCGTGTCCAGGAGGGAAAGGCCGGCTGGATCAGTGACGCGATGTACGACGGCGAATTTCAACAGATGACACAAAGGGTGCTGGATAAGAAACTGGCTGGTATTCAGCGGGCGGCCAGGTCCAGGGAACGCCGATGACCGGTGCTATCCTATCTGTCCGTTCAAAATCCGGGACAGGCACGCAGAACGACTGGAAACCATCATGTTTTAAGGTCTCCTGCTCGAGCCAGTCCCGTTTTTGAACAGGCGGCTAAGCTAACGTCCTATAGCCGACGTACGCATCATGTTCATGATCAGGTCATCAAATGGCACGGTTGTCGGCGATTGCGTGCACCCGGGGCCATAATTGGAGCAATAATCGCGGACCGCCTGTTGGTGCTTTTCGAACAATTGTTTGTAGCTTCGAAGGTTCTTTTCTGTGACGGTCACCATCCGGACGGATTTGCTTTCCATGTCCTCCAGCTCCATATCACCCAATAAACCGGGATTGGCCTCCCTGGGGTCGAAAAGCTGCAGAACGTGGGCGTCGAATCGACGAAAACGAAGTTGATCGAGCCCTTTCTGAAAGCCATGTTCGTCGAACAGATCACTGATGATGACGGCAAGACCTGACCGTGATCCGCGGTGCAGGAGACCCTGAACGGCTCGCTCCAGATTTGTATCCTGCCCGCAGGTTGGAAGTTCTTCCAGAAACTTCATCAGCGGCAGAATACGGGCCTTGCCTCGCGTGATCGGGAACTCGCTGATGATTCCGTCGGCATAGGCGACCACTGCAATGCGATCCAAATCTGCCAGGGCGATATAAGCGAGTGCTGCGGTCAGGTGTCGGGCAAGATCAAATTTTGCTGGTTGTCCGAAGGCCATGCTTCGCGAACAGTCGAGCATCAGATACACATGCAGGTCCTGCTCTTCCTGAAATCGTTTGAGAAGTAAGTCGCCGTGCCGCGCGTAGATATTCCAGTCCAGGTATCGAAGGTCGTCTCCGGCGGTGTATTCCCGGTGATCGGAGAATTCAATTCCGGAGCCCATCTGTGTTGTTCGCCGTTGTGCCAGCAATGTTCCCCGAAACACGCGTTTCGACATGATCGAAAGGTATTCCAGTCGTGTCAGGAAATCCGGTGGAAAGAGCATTGTTCGCCTTCGATGCCTGCGGTGGCGGAACCAGCGTGGGTTGGCTGTGAGCTATGCTGCGGACAGGGCGTCTTCCGGGACAGCAGAAAGTATTTTCGCAATCACTTCATCCGCACTGATGCCTTCGGCCTGTCCCTCAAAGTTCAGGATCATGCGGTGTCTCAGCACCGGGGTGGCCATGACTCTCAGATCTTCTCTGGCGACATGGTAACGATGATCCAGGATCGCTCGAATTTTGGCTCCCAGGATCAATGACTGGAGACCGCGAGGACTCGAACCGAATCGGACATACCTCTTCGTGGGTTCTGATGCCAGTTCATGATCCGGATGAGTGGCAACAATGATCGCAATTCCGTACCGGCGAACGTCGGAACCGATGGGGATTTGTCTCGCCAGAGCAGACATTGTCAGGATGCGATCCCCCGTCATGATGGCGTTCGCCTCAGGTCTTTGTGATTCGGTGGTTCGGTCGAGAATTGTTTCAAGATCACTGACGGTCGGGTATCGCACAAGCAACTTGCAGAAAAAACGATCCAGCTGCGCTTCCGGCAGAGGATACGTTCCTTCCATTTCCAGTGGATTCTGTGTGGCCATCACGAAGAACGGCTCCGACAACTTATGAGTCACGCCGGCGACTGTGACCGAATGTTCCTGCATCGCCTCAAGCAAAGCAGACTGAGTCTTGGGTGTTGCACGATTGATTTCGTCGGCCAGCAGTACATTCGAGAAGATTGGACCTTTCTGAAACTCAAATACTTTTCTTCCATCATCGGCTTCGCCAATCACCTGAGTACCGATCAGGTCTGCCGGCATCAGGTCGGGCGTGAACTGAATGCGATGAAATTCAAGATGCAGTGCTTCGGCCAGCGTTCGAACAGTCAGTGTCTTTCCCAGTCCGGGTACACCTTCGAGCAGGACATGTCCACCGGCGATGAGCGAGATCAGCATGTCATCGAGGATCTCGGACTGACCCACGATGACTTTTGATATTTCTGACTTCAGGTTCTGAAAGTCGCGGCGAAAATCGTCCAGCTGTTGTTTGAGGACATCATTGATGCTCATTCACCGTACTCCCTGTTTGTGCAGATGCTTTGTCTTCCGAAGACATCGCCTGAGCGATGCTGGTTCTTGTTCATCCGTATGATAACCGTCATGTACAGCACTCGGTTTCGGAGATAAAGACATCGCGACGTGTGGTCAATGCCTGCAGAAAGGATTCGGCAACCAAAGGTCGCTCCTGATGTTTTCGCAAATAAGTCAGTAGGCCGAATGCTCCTGTGCGAGTAGCATGCTACTCATGCGGGTGGCCACTTTCCAATCGAACGCCGCCGGTAATTGTGCTCGAACGAATAACCGCGTTTCTGTTTGCGGAGGCGTTCCATGGACGCGTTGCCCTTATTTTCCCCTGTCAGGATCGCCCCTCTGCTTTGTGGCCTGATCCTTTGGTTTCTTTCGTGCCATCCGTCCGGTAGACACGTGGTTGCTGATGAAAGGCAGGTCGAAGCTGATCTGTCGGAGCTTTCGGATGACGAAATCCGGCAGGTCAAAACGGCCGAACGATTCTTCAGTATTCTCGAAAAGAACCCACGTCTCGGAACGGCCCTTGACCGGGTCTATGGGCACCACGTTGAGTTTGGGACATTGAATTCGTTCCTTGAAACCCTGAAGAGCAGAGCTGCCGCACAAAACAACAACGGCGCCCTCTGGATGCTGCTGGGAATGTTTGAGTCACAGAGAGGCAATGATGCCGCAGCTGTAGACGCACTGCTCAGGGCTGACGAGCTTCGTTCGGAAGATGCGCTTTCCAGTTACTATCTGGGACAGGCGCAATTGCGTGTGGGGCAGTCTTCGGAGGCAGTTGCTTCTTTCGAACGTGCGATCAGTCGCAAGCCGGCCCGGGCTGACCTGCTGGAGATTTTTCAGACACTTGGTCGCGTTCATCAGCGTGCCCAGCGGACTGAAGATGCGATGAAGGTTTGGCAACGGCTGGAGTCGTTGTTTCCGGACGATCCACGAGTGCTCGAACAAATTGCTGTGACACTGGCCGAAGAGGGGCAGCCCGCCGCTGCATTGAGTCGCTATCAGAAACTGGCTGGGCTTGTTCGCGACGACTATCGAAAAGTGGTTTATCAGGTGGCTGCCGCGGAACTCACGATTAAGACCGGCCAGAGAGATGCTGGTATTGAAGCTCTTGAGCAGGTACTGGCTGATCTGAATCCTGAGAGCTGGCTCTATCGCGATGTGCGTCGCCGAATTGAAGAGGTGTTTCTTCGATCGGGAGATCAGGATAGTCTTGTCAGTTATTACCAGCGGTGGATTGAGGAACATCCGGATGATATTGAGGGGATGACTCGTCTGGCCCGATTCCTTGCGTCATCAGCCAGGGTGCCCGAGGCAACCGACTGGATGGAGAAAGCATTGAAGCTGGCTCCATCGCGAACCGACTTACGCAAAGCGTTTATTGATCAGTTGGTGGATGACCAGCGGTATTCAGAAGCAATTCGTCAGTACGAACTGTTAGCCACGGCAGCTCCGGGAAATCCTGATTTTCTTCGTGAATGGGGAAAGCTGGTTCTGCGTAATAAAGAAGTCCCTGAATCGGAACGCAGACAGGAAGCAGTTCGAATCTGGAATCAGATTCTTGAAACACGCCCTGATGATGCATTGACCACGTCACAGGTGGCCGATCTGCTTCGTCAGAACAAACTGAACGAAAGGGCTGAACAGCTTTATCGCCGTGCAATCGAACTGGCGCCCGCTGATCCCCAATACCGCGAGTACCTTGGTGAATTTCTTCACATTCAAAAGCGTTCGGACGAAGCGCTGATTGTCTGGTCGGGGATTGCAGAAGGTGATCGTCGCACCGCAGCGAATATCACCCGGCTTGCGGAAGTCTACAACAGCTTCGGGTTTTCGGATAAGGCGATCATTGAAATTGCCGAGGCCGTCAGCATGGATCCCGGGGATTTCAGTCTTCAGATTCGTTCTGCCGACTATCATATGAAAGCCGCCAAATTCGACGAAGCCCTTGCATTCGTAAATGCTGCCGACATGCTGGCATCCAATGATGACGAACGCGATGCCGTCATTCAGCAGCGAATCGAAGTTCTTCAGGCGAGTCAGCGGTTGGATTCTGTCGCTGATGAATTGCTTGCAACGCTTAAACGCAAGGGTGATGCAACCCGGAATGACTGGTATACGGTTGCCCGGTATCTCGAAGCCGCACGCCGGTGGGCGGATGCGAACGAAGCAATCGACAACGCCATAGCAATCGATTCCAGGTCGATTCCTTCCATGACGGTTGCCGCGCGAATTGCTGAAGCTTCGGGCGATTATGGTCGCGCATCACAGATGAATCGCACGCTGTCAGAAGTAGATCGTCGGTCACGCGGTGACCACCTGATGAACGTCTCTCGGCTTGAAGCCCAGATGGGCCGGACCGAAGAGGCATTGAAAGCGGCCCGGGAATTGATTGTGTCGGCACCGGGAAATACGGACAACTATGAATTCTATGCGCAGACCTGTTTCCGGCTGGGGCGTGCCGACGAAGGGCTTGAAGCGCTTCGGAAAGCAGTTCGGATCAATCCCGGCGAACCGCACCTGATCATGTCGCTGGGGGCTGCACTTGCCGAGCAACTGCGAACTGATGAGGCCATCGAAGTGTACTGGCGCGCGTTCGATAAGTCGGAGGAAGTTGAAGACAAGGTCGGTCTCACGATGAAGCTGACTCCGTTGTATCAGCAGATCAATCAGCTGGAGAAACTGATTGAACGGTTCGAACGAGATCGCAGGGAAGAAGATAAACGACGCGAGATGACCATCTGCCTTGCTCAGGCATGGCATACTGCAGGTGATATCAGTGCGGCTCGACAGGAACTGGAATCGTTGCTGAGTGAGGATACTCGCGACACAAATCTGCTGAATCAACTGGCGAAGCTTTGCCAGGATGGTGCTGACCTGGAGGCTGCCATCAGCTATCAGCGCCAGCTGGTGGCGATAGCCCCGGGGCACGAAACAGAATTTCCGCTTGCCGGCATGCTGATGACGAATGGTCAGGTAGACGCAGCCAGGGAGATCTTTGTCAAGCTGACACAAAGTGAAGAGGACCCCGTACGCCAGATTAGAGCCCTGGATTCTCTGATTTCTCAGGGGAACTATGAATCAGCCATCGGAGTCATTGAACCCCTTCTGGCTCAGAATCGTGACGACTGGGAGCTGCTCTACCGTGAAGCAGTTTCGTGGGCACTGCTGGAACGTACAGATGAAGCAATCAATCGATTCAATCGAATCCTTGCATTGAATCAGCCCTACGACTCCCTGGGGCGATCAGCGGAAGCAAAGCTAAAACAGGCCCAGGCCAAAGCAAAGTCGGATAATCTCCGTGGCATCACAACCAGCGTTCCACGAAAGCAGTCGCCTTTAGCGATGCGAGGCATGGCGTCCGAAGTTCAGATGGCAACGGGGCTCACAGCCAATAACCGGTACTATGGATCGAACAGTCCTCCTCCGATCTGGACTCCCGAAGCCTACGGTGTTGCGAGAATGGCCGCGTTCGGCTGGCTGATTCGGTATGAGGATGAAGCTGCCGATTCGGCCCGATCTTCGCGAGCCAATGCGGAAGCTCCCACAAAGGAAACGCACGACGCCAATCCATCCATTGTGGAGTCAATCCATGCGAGGGCCAATGCTGAAAATGCCACACGCCAGGCGATCTATGATTCTCTTTATGTTGCCCAGTTGAAGAATGATTATTTGCGCGTGTTCAACATTGCCCGGCGACTGGCGAAAGCAGGAGGGGTGGAAGAACAGCAGTTCTTTCTGACTTCACTGAACCTTCGCAATCTGGATGCGAATCAGGCTGGTCAGGGGAGCTCGAATGCACTGAACGCGACAAAGGTTGCTTTGAGTGACGATGACCTGCAACTGCTTCGAGACTGTTATGAAGGGTTGAGTCAAGAGAATAAGAGTATCGATCTGTCTTCGATGTACGGCAGCAATGTTGCTTACGGTTCGAATGGTCAGGTCTACATACTGATCGGTGGTAACTATGTGCAGCTTGCGGGTGTTTTTCGGGGAGAAGGCGGATATCTGAATACGCTCGTTGAAGAACTGCGTCTGGCTGGGAAAACGGATGAAGCCCTGAAGCTATTGAATGAACGGCTGCGGAGTGCATCATCTGCGATAGAGCTGGGGGCATCTCTCGCTCTCCTCATTCAGGAAGAGCGATTTGAAGAGCTCCCCGAGTACTTTGACCGCTGGCATGCGGCAGCGCTTGAACAAATTGCTGCAGCTCCGGTTGTGACTCCCTCAAGGCGGCAGACCCAGTCGCCTTCGAATACAGCATCGGCCAATGTGCTGCAGGCGACTACCAACACGATTCAGCAGTGGATGGGGCATCTTGGTACAGAAGAGGAACACAAACAGATCCTGTCAATTCTTGAACGTTGTCTGGATGTGGCGGAGGCTGAAGCGAAACATCGTCGACTTGTTGAGGCGACGATGTCAGGACGAACCCGGTCGAATTCCCTTGCAGCACCATCAACCCATCGCGTCGTCGTTTACACCGGAAAAGAACAAACCAGCGCGAATCTCACATTTCCACCGCCCAGTACATGGATGAGCAACGCAGACTGTTCATTGTTGTATCAGGCCTACGAATCATTTCGAAAGAATGACATCAGCACGGATATGATCGAGATGCTCCGCAAGCGTGCTGCTCTCAACGAAAGTAAACCCGTTGACCCTGATCGGCAGATATGTCGGCATATGCATCTGTCTGCTGTGTTATGGTGGGCAGAAGAGCAGGATGAAGCTGTAGACCTGATGGCGAGTGTTGCTGAGATGTCTCCGGAGAATCTGTCGCTGCAGTTCAACCTTGCCAATATGTATCAATCGCGCGGAGATTTTGAGGACGCCTTGATCATTATTGATCGGATTCGACCACGTGATCAGAAAGTTCTGCAGCAAAAGGAACTTGATGCCCTCGCACTTGCAGAGCGTCTGGGAGATACCGATCGAGCTCGAAGCGCTGCCGAGCGATTATTTGGTTTGCGACTCGATGCGCAAACGCAACTTGGACTCGTGGATCGGATGCGTCGTCTTGGCTTAAGTGCAATGGCGGACGCAGTCCTCGCACGGGCAGAACGCACCGCGACCAATCAGACGTCTTCGCTCGCTTCGCTCATGATGCTCTATCAGGGGCAGGGAAAAACTGAGCAGGCAAGTCAACTGGCACATCTGCTTTTACGAAAGACGCCCTCCCCTGTTTCACTCAACGCCCGTTCCGGTCGGAATCCCACCCGATATCGGACAAGTGACAGCAACTTTCGGGCTCTGGCCCTTCAGTTTCTTCATCGTTCCGGTGGATTGAATGTTCTCATCGAGCAACTCGAAGCACAGCTGGAACGTTCACCGGAGTCGATCCTGCCGATGCAGCAGTTGATCGAATTTTATGAAGTCAGCGGTCAAAGCGATAAGGGTCTGAGTTTGCTGGCAAAGGGGATTGAGCTCCGTCCGGATTCGCCAGTTCTTCGACTGCACTTCGCAAAACAGCTGGAGAAATCCGGAAAGCACGGCGAAGCATGCGAACAGTATCTCGAGCTGATAAAGATACAACCGAACTGGGTTACCGAGGATCTCTATCAGATCGATCGTGTCTTCAGTCAGGCCAAGCGCAAAGTAGATCTGGTAAAATCGTTGAGTGAAATCAACATGAAACAGATCCAGGAACCATGGTACATAATTAATACCGCCTCAAATCTTCTGCAGGATGAATCGTCGTTGGATGCCGGGCTGACATTGCTGGAGCGAACGTTCGAGGCATTCCCGAATTACAGACGAAACATGTTGGATAGTTTTCGTAATGAAGCGATTTGGAAGAACGATCGTGTCTACGAATTCGCAAAACAAGTCGTTCTTCCATCTGCTGCAGATATCCAGTCGAATCCATGGACAGGTCTTGACCAGATCAATTCCTATTCGAGTAACGGTCACGTAGACGTTTTCTTTCACCAGATGCTGAATGGTTTGAAGAAGACAGATAAGGTCGCGGATCTTCAGGCTTCGATCCGGCAGCGATTGAAGGATCAGCCCGGGTGGCACAGCGGCAATGCAATGCTGGCTTTAATTGACTTGTCCAGCGGCAAAAAGGATGAGGCAAAGCAGCGGCTTCAGGAACTGGTCGAGAATAAAGAGAGGATGTCGACGATGCCGGCAGAAGCCTGCTGGGTGATCGGACAGGAACTCGACCAGTTCGAGGAAACTCGCGATCTGGCAATGATGTTGTTCGAAAACGCGGTGACAGTACCGTCCGGAAGTTCGATGAATCAGATTCAGTATTCTCCCGTGTCAAAGCTGGTGGACAGCTATATTCGCGTTGGTCGAGAGAATGATGCGCGTGAGTTACTGCTGAATCAGCTGAACGCATCGCGTTTTGACAATTATGACGAGGAATATGCGTCCTACCAAAGGATTGAAAATTCAAAATGGGTCGCTGAAAAAATGATGAAAATGCAGATGCCCGTTGACGCCCTCAGGCTTTATCGGGGCCTGCTTGATACACCCGAGCGGTTGGCTTTGGCAGGCAGATGGAATGGTCGAGAAGCAGACTACTACCAGTCGCTTGCTCGCAAAGGTCTGAACTCAGCATTGAAGGCCGTTACCGCTGAAAACGCAGACAGGGTGGTAGAGGAACTATTGAATGTTCGCGATGATCTCCGATCCGGCAGGTCCGTTCTCGACCTGATGCTTGTCGTCCCGGAACCCGGGGACTTGCAGGAAGAACACATCAGAAGTTCTTACATTGACTTACTGTCGGCTCTTTCCGGTGAAGATGAAATCGCCGACAGGATTGCCGGGCGAATAGCGATTCTGCAACAACAGCATCCCCGGGATTTGTCAATTGCCGTCGCAGCCGTGACGCTGAATCTGAAGAAACAAAGGGCTGACAGTTCAGAGGCGGTCGAACGGCTGTTGAAACTGGCCAGTGATTATACTCTGGATGAAATCCCGGCGGGCAGAAGGCCGAATTCCAGGCAAAGACGAGAAGCCTCGCAGTTGATACCCCTCTGGCTGGTCGCCCGGCAATGTATTGGACATGACGATTTGCATGACCAGGGCATGAAGCTGTCGGAACTTTGTCTCGTCGCTTCAAAACGTCAGGTTGGTATCAAAGAAAGTTCTGCGATTCTGTACGATCTGGGTGATCTCCTCCTGAAGGCCGGACACAAGAAAGAAGCAGAAGCCTGTTGGAGTCAATTGCTTGATCTGGCAACGGAACGTCCTGTCCGTCGTAAACCGGAATCGGAACCAAGGACCGGGCTCAGGTTACCGCATCATTCGGAAACTCTGCCGGATCGGGGTGCCCCACTTCCAGCCTGCGTCACACAACTTGCAGACGCAGACTGCGTCACACAAGGACATGCTGAAGGTGGCTCGAACACGATGAGCCAGAAGAACGGGCTGCTGACACGTCTGGTCGCTCTGGGGGGCATGTCGGTATGCTGGGATTTCTCCACATGCGGGATGGCTCTGTCGCAGGAATCCGTGATTTCGATTCAGGACGGTGTCGACGCGGCCTCGGAGCCCGGGAATTCTTCCTCACCTTCTGAGCTGATCCCGCCGCTGACGGTTTCACAATTTCGGATGGCCATCGTCGTTGCAAAATCGGCGGCTGGAAATGGTATGCCGGACCTGTCTCGCAGAGCCGTGCGAGAATCTTTACTGGGAGGGTTTCCAGTCGCTGATCCCGTATTGAGCGAGCCGAATTCATCCCGACGCATTATCCGGCCATCCACATCAAATGCAGTCGACCCCATTGAACAGGAAGTGGTGAGTGCTCTGAAAGAGATTCTCGGGCTGTGGAAAGGAGACGCATATCCAGCCTCAGAAACATATCACCTTCTCAAGTCGATTGTGTTGCCGGAGAATCGCCCCCGGGAGATTCGACTTTATGTAACGGCGTCTAACATCTCCGCAGCCCAGGTGGACAGTCTGGCAGAGCCTCTCGTCTCGGCGGCCTATGATTCAAAGCAACTTGACGATTTAAAGTCTGCGACATCCCTGCGGTCCGAAGCAGGCACTTCGGCGATAGTCCTGCGGTGCCTGATAGCAATTCGTCAGGAGGATCACCCAACTGTGATGGACTGCCTGACGGGTCTTACTGAGCAATTGCAGAAAGGGCTTTCTACAAGCGACCAGCATCTTGCACTTCTGGCTGCTTTACGGGCATTTGATAACAGGGAGCTGAAATCTTCTTCTTTTCCGATTCTCCGCCAGATCCTTCAACTTGAATTGCAGGCATCCTCTTCTGGTAACCGGGAACCTGATCCTGGAGGAAAACTGGCTGATCTTGTGAATCGCCATCTGGCGGAAACAGGTGATCAGAAATCGGTAAGTGAATACTTTGAAAATGTAATGACAGCCCGGCAACCCTTCTACAGTCGTTATAGCGGCAACTATGGGCTGTACAGGCAACAGCAGGATCTTGCACAACTTGCCCAGCGGGCGGCTGGATTGAAGATGCCCGGCATTGCGTTGGATTACCTTGGTCGTGCCACGGATTTTGAGGTGGAGGAATATGGTCGACCTAACATGAGAACAACACTGGCGAGTTTGGTGCGCCATGTCAGACGATTGCCTGCCAGCGATGGCTACTCAGCGTGGCATCAGTGGACAATGCCGGTTCAGGGCCGAAATACCCTGCGTGTACTCTTCGAGACTACGACACCGAAGATTATTCCTGAGCTGTTCATTGATTCGAAGGAGCAAGCTGCCACTCAGGTGAACGAGAGGTTGCTGAGTAATCTGGCGGAACTGGTTGAGTCCGGCAAAAGAGCAGGAAGGCTTGCAGATCTGAGGCAGGAGGTTCAGAAGCTTGCAGAGCAAAAAGCTGCTTATGCAGACATCCTTATGGCTTTGATCATGATTGCTCAGGAGGATACCGCCAACGGTCTTCCCTATATTCAAGGGCTGCAGGAAACGTTTCAGGATCGTATGAAGGCAGCGCCAGGGCAGTCTCGCCAGCAACGGCCGACGTCGCACGGAGACTATCTGGTGTATCAGGCCTGCTTGGATTCGCCTCAGTTCGTGTCTGTGTTTGAAGATCAACTGCCGCTGTTTCGTAAGCGTTTGCGGGACACATCACAACATGAGATGCTGCAGGATATCAACCTGGACTGGGCCCGACGTGTTTCTGCAGGTTCAAAGCCGGATTTGTTCGCACCGGGGGCAGATTTCACGCACTGGACGGCCGCGAATGCGAGCGAATCCAGTGGCAACTTGAATCCCTGGTGGACTGCCTACGAAAACCAGATTCTTCAACTGGGCGGCAGAGGTGGAAGCAATTTGTATTTTCGCTATCCACTGTCAGGTGACTTTGTCATTTCGATGGAGTGTTTTGAGGACGCATGGGCGGAGTGCGATGCAGGGTTTGGTGGGGTTGTCGTGCTCGGTCAGAATTCGGGTTCACAAACAACGATTCGATCGGTGTCCGGTCACGAAACAATTCATCGACCTCCTGCGATGAAACGCAGCCGTCCAGCCTATAATCATCTTACCATTGAAGTGAGGGGCAGTCGCGATACTGATCCGGGAAGCATTCGCTATCTGCTCAATAAACATCTTGTCTATGAAGAACCCTTTCGCCCAACAAGTCCCTGGTTGCTGCTGAATACGGAAGGGTCTCGGGTAAGTGCCTTCAGGAATATTCAGATTGAGGGCAAGGTAGAGATTCCGAAAAAAGTTGCACTCGTCATCGGCGATCAGATGGATGGATGGAACTGTTCCGTATTTGGTGATTCCCAGCCACGCAAACGACTGATGGCTGAGATGCCGAAAGACGAAAACGACAGCATCAGCTATTACCAACGGGATGAACCAGTGGAGTTCTCCTGGAATGCTGCTGACAGCACACTAACCGGGCGTGCGATTGAAGGCGCGGCGGATGATCAGCAAAGCTGGATCTACTATCAACGGCCATTGGTCTCAGGAGAGTCATTCGAGTACGAGTTCTACTGTGTCCCTGGCGAAACGGTGGCTCACCCAACGATCGGCCGAATTGCGTTGCTGCTTCAACCTGACGGAGTTGAATCGCACTGGATTGCAGATTCCTGGGATCAGTCCGTCAATGAAGTTGCATTGGATAATTCGGTCTTCGAACTTGAGATTCAGCGGAGTTCCGGGCAACTGGCACTGAAGGAAAACGACTGGAATCGCGTTCGCGTTCACCTGCTCGAAAATGTCGTCAACGTCTTTCTGAACGATACCTTGATTTGTGAACGCAGTTTAGAGCCGGAGGTCGGCCATCGAATTGGACTATTTCGCTATCGACGCCAGTCCTCAAAGGTTCGTAATCTGACATTGTCGGGTGACTGGCCGGATGTGTTGCCTGCCGGAGAAGAACTACTGGAAGTCGCAGCAGCCGAAACAGAAGATGTAAATTATCCGGTCGCCGCGATTCTCGATGATGCCTCGATTGGGCCATTGGCTGGTGAGATCGTAATGGCCTCTCGGGAAATGCCATCGGACAAAGCCTTTGATTATCTGGCGGATTGGGTCTTACCTTCGGTGACACATCCAAATATCCGAATGCACTTTGTGCGAATGACGTCTGATCCGACACATTCAGAATCAGAGAGCCGGATCATATGCCCTGCAGTCGAACTTATCCGGACCGCCAGAATTTGCGGTCGGATCGATGAACTTTCATCGATGCTGGACAACTGTCAGCCGACAACGCCGCCACAACAGAATGCTCTGACAGCATTGAAGACGCTTCTAGCCATTGAGTCCGGCAGGCATGAATTGGCAACTCAACTGCTTGGAGAAATCTGGCAGGTCGTCAGACAACCCTATCCGAAAGGAACATCGGCCCGCGGGCGTCAGGCGGAATTCGTAGTCGCGTCGTTTGCGGGGCACCATCCGGCATACTGGGCAGCTGGCAGCGATATTGCCCGAAAACTGCGTGAGTACGAACGAAACTCTGAGAACGAGTCACACGATCAACACTTTCGCGAAACTGTCCACGGGTTAGTCGGAGATATCGAACGGTACGTGCGGTCCCTGGAAGCATCGCCCGTTTCGAAGGAACAGCGTTCATCGCAATGGTCGGCCGTTCCTTACTGGAAGCCGGAGCATCGGCTTTCAGGTCGTCGGCCTTCGACATGGTCGATGACGAAAGGCGTTGCTCAGCATTTCCCTGCCGAAACATGGAGTCAGCTGTATTTTCAGTCTCCGCTCAGGGGGCAGTTTGAAATCACAGCCTATCGTACCACCCACGGACATAAAGAAGTTTCAATCGGATGGGGTATGCATTCTGCAGAACCCCGGTATGACCTCAAAGCTGTTCGCATCGCTCGGTTAATGCATTCCTCCCGAGACAAGCCGGGGGAAGTGAATTTGCCCCGCTGGGATCAGCAGGCGCTGTTCCGGATTGTAGTGGATGGTCGTACGGTGAAGACATTCACGAACGGCGTCCTTGTCCACGAGGAAACGCTGGATGGGGACCCGGATCCCTGGTTGCTGCTGCAGACTCACAGTGCGGCGAATTATGCTTATGTCAGCAACCTTCGGATTCAGGGACAGCCCGAGATTCCTGATGAAATTGACCTGATCCGTATCGCCGGTATGTCATCCTGGCGGGCAGATTTCTTTGGTGAATGGTTTCGCACGGATGAAGATTCAGAAGATGACACTGCGCCATGGAGACGAGTAGGAGATGAACTTATTGGTCAGCTTGATACGAATACCAGCAGCAGTGATCGCGAATCCCTGATGATCTACCAGCGTCCCATGCTGGAAGATGGTGTCATTGAGTTTGAGACCTGGTACCAGCCTGGTGAATTCGAAGTTCATCCATCTCTCGGCAGTTCAGCGTTCCTGTTGTTGCCTGACGGTATTCGACGGCATCAGATTACCGGGGCGCAGCATAAATGGAATGACCGTCTTCCGGATAATCAAACACCGATTGAAGGGGCCACGGACGATCCCGGGCTGATTGAAGGTGAATGGAACAGGGTTCGCCTGGTTTTGAAGGGTGACGCCGTGACAATCTCCATCAACGGTCACGAAGCGGCGACAACCACGATTACGGATCCACCGAATGAACGGCAGTTCGGTCTGTTTCGCTATTCGCAGGGACGGAAATGTCGAGTTCGCAAGCTCCTCTATCGAGGCGAATGGCCCAAAGAACTTCCGTCCATCGCTGATCAGGTACTGGCAGCACCGGACGGTACAACGCCGGCTTCAGGCAGCGTCGTCATGGTTGATGAAGATCTCAGCCAGCCTCGCGAGACGCTTCAGGCCAGGCAATTGATATTGATTGGGCCAGAAGACCGAAGTGAAACCAGCAGCCAGGGGCTGCATTTGCATATGCACGACACAAAACGCTGGCAAGACAATCCCGGAATCAGTTTTCGGCAGCGAATCGAAGGCGACTGTGAAATGACGATAACCTATCAGGACGCTGTCATTACGCCCCAGAAAAACGGATGGGGAGTGAGTCTTGTCTTTGATGCAGTTCTCGATGACGAACAAAAGACTCGAGTGGAATGCAACCTTGGGCTCGATAAGAATGGTCAGTTGCGCCACAACACTCAACTATTGCGGAATCATCCGGGGCAGGCAAACCACAGTTTGGATCAGATCACCTATCATCCGGGAACTGCTTCTGGACAACTGCGGCTCGTTCGTCGCGGTGGCCAGATGGATTGCTTCATTCGCCCCGACGGCGAAGAGGCGTTTCATTTTCTGAATTCGTTTGCGATCGGAAACGCGGCCATCCGTCAGGTAAATTGTGGCGCAAAGTGTTCTGACGATGTCGCATCCGTCAATGTGATACTTACCCATTTCACCGTTCGGCAGGCTTCGCCTCAGAATGATGTCGTGAAATAAGAAAGACAACCGGGCAGTCAGCTACAGTTCCATCCGGTTGGAATTGTCTGTTCAAATGAGTTTTCGACGGATACTATGGACCCCGTTCGGGTGATCAAGCTTCCCACGCCGGCTCCTCCAAAGGCAAACAAGATGACTCAGCTTCACGAACGAATTCAGGCCGTTCTGGCTCGACAGCAGCAGGAATGGTTATGGCGATGTCTGTCTTTGGGGATGATTCTGGGTGGGTCTGTCTCGTGCGCGGTCGGATTAGCAAGACTTCTGCTTCAGGGGACTTTTGGATGGGGCTGGGTCGTTATGCCGGTGCTGCTGACCTCAGCGATTGGAGTTGTCTTTGCTCTCCTGACTCGCCGGTCAGTTCGAGACGCCGCCAAAGCAATTGATCGGGCTTGCAACCTGAAAGATCGCACCCAAACAGCGCTACAGTTTCTTCACGTTCGGTCGGACGAGCCCCTTCGACAATTGCAGGTACAGGATGCGGAAGCACACGCAGCCACCATCGTGCCGGAACAGGTGGTCCCGATACATAGTCCGGGGCTCTGGCCACTGGCCGTGTCGTTGACCGGATTTACCTTCATCCTGGCGTTCCTTTCCTCGCCTCCCATGGAATTGCATGCGTCGGAACAACCCAACGCTCTGATCGAAAAACAATCCGATCGTCTGGAGGAAGAACTTGAACAACTCAAACAGCTAAAGGAGGAAGTTGATAATCCGGAGCTTGAGCAATTGGTGAACGACCTGCAGCAGATGATTGAGCAACTCAGGGAGCCGGGGCTCGATCCTAAAGAAGCACTTGCGAAACTGTCTGAGATGGAAGCTTCGCTGCAGGAAGCGCAGCAACAGCTGGACGACCCACAGACAGCCGCCGATCTTCAACAAATAGGTGAAGCCTTGTCTCTGTCGGATGCTATGGCGACAGCTGGCGAGGCACTGTCGAAGGGAGAACTGGAAAAGGCCGCTGAACAGCTGGAGCAGCTGGAAATGCCGAAGCTCGATCGCAAAACCGAAAAGGCCGTGACCGAAAAGCTGGATAAGCTTCAGCAGTCGAGTCAGGATGGCCAGCCAAAATCAAAGACTCAGGATGCCGCAAGCCAGGTGAGTCAGGGGCTGTCACAGGGAAATCGAAGCCAGTTCCAGGATGGCATGAAGGGACTTGCCGGGGAAGCCCGTAAACGGGGGCGACGCAAGAAGCTTTCCAATCTCCTGAAGAAACAGTGTCAGTGCCTGAGTGAATGCAAGAGCGAGTGTGAAAGCGAATGTCGTAACCAGGCCGAAAGCAAAAAGAAAGGCGGAAGCAAAGCAGGCACTGCATCCAGTGGTAACGATCCCGGTGAAAAAACCGCAAAACTAAAGACCAACCCGGAAATGAACATCAAAGGCCAGGAATCCGCAAACGGTGATTCTGAGATTGAAAATGTGGCTGGTGATCCGCAGGAACAGGAAGCGGTCAGGGCGTACCGTGACAAAGCCAGCGACTACGAAGCGATGAGCGAATCGGTGCTGGAATCAGAGTCGATACCGCTTGGCCATCGTCAAACAATACGCAAATACTTTGAAATGATTCGTCCGAACGGCTCCGCTGATCCTGAAAAAGCCGATTGAGTGAAACGTGCTGTTTTCTTCCGAACGGTTATAAATCCCGATGCGACCGGGTATGACTGCGCGATGCATATCTCGGAGAAATGCCGGACGGTCGCTTAATCCGGCTGCGGCACCTCGAACCTTCCAGCCTGTCGAACTCACTCGGCGGATTCCATCAATCCTTGAATCACTTGTCTGAGTTGTTCCGTGGGAATGTCGTTATGAGTTCCACCTGGAATCTCAATCAATTCGGTGCCTTTCGGTCCGAATGATTGAAGACGACGGGCTTCCGCAATTGGGATCAGTTCATCATTCGTGCCGTGAAAAATAATCGCAAGTACGTCGACATGGCAAATACGTTCTTCGGATTGCCATCGGTCCTGGACGAAGTAACGAAAGGGGAACATGGGATATGTCTGCTGAGCGACCCGCGGGATAGAAGCGAAAGTTGAGTTCAGAATTAATGCTTTCGCAACCTGCGGTTGAACTGAGTCAGGTGTCGTTGCGGGGTGGAGTTTTGGATCCCAGAGAGAAAGTGAGACCGCTCCGCCCATTGATTCGCCAAAAATGATCAGATGGTCCCGGGCATAGCCGAGCTTCTGTTGTGCAAATTGCCAAATCAGTCCTGCGTCAGCGGCAAGATTCAATTCGGATGGAGTGCCGGAACTATCCCCGTATCCTCGATAGTCGAGCAGCAATGCATCGGCACCCATCATGGAAAAATCGCGGAGGACATCGGCACGAATACTTCGATTGCCAGCGTTTCCCGGAAAATAAATGATCAGGTAGCGATCTCGATCCTGGTGCTCTTCAGGAGACTGTCGTCGAACGTACCATCCACGCAGGTATTGTCCATCCGGCGTTTGCAGTTCGACGTCCGTACATGCCGCTTCACGGATAATCATATCGGCCGCGGAAAGCCCCTCTGATTGAGTCGGCCGGTACAACAGACGTCGCTGGAACACGACGAAGATCACCACAACTGTCAGATACGGGATCGCGAGATAAATGCAGATCGCGCGAAGCAGCTGTTGCCAGAACGGCTTTCGAACCCTTTGAATTTCAGAGTCCGGGGCAGGTTTTGTCGAGTCGTCTGGTTGAATTGATTCCTGGTGAGTTGTCATCAAATCATCCTTTGTGCGAGGTCGTTTTGTGTTGCTGACGACAACGACCCTCGGACTGCAGTGATTTGTTCAACAAGTCGCAAATCCCCGATGTTCCCGTCTTACCGCTTTCGTAGTTTGATGCCTTGTCAGGAATGAGGCTTCATTCAGGTTGATGGGTATAACGCACGCGAGACGCAGCCGTCGCTGGCTTGCGCTGTTGTTGCTGAAAAGTCTGCAAGATAGCCCCGTGCAGGTTGTCGCGCCGGACGAGAGGGAAGTTTGGCTCGTCGTGATTCCATTTCTTCGTCGCTGATGTGAACAGTGATTGTTCCCTTCAAGAGATCAAAGGAAACGATGTCGCCATCGTTGACACACGCGATCGGGCCCCCGACGGCAGCTTCCGGCGAGCAGTGCACGCCGATTGCACCGTGGGAGACTCCTGAAACTCGCGTGTCAGAAATGAAGGCCACTTTGCCATCCAGTTCTGGCACCGCCAGCGCTGCCGATGCGATCAGAACTTCAGGCATGCCACACGCCACGGGGCCCATATATCGCAGGATGATGACGCTGCCGGGCTGAATCTTCTTCTGTTCCACAGCTTTGACGATGGCTACCGGATCATCAAAGCAGACCGCTTGACCTTCGAAGACGGGATTCTTCAGGCTGGAAACTTTGAACACGATGCCCTCAGGGGCCAGGTTGCCAAAGCAAATCTGCATGTCGGCATACGGCTTGTAGCACCTTTGCACCGGGACAATCAGGTCCTGATCATCGCCCGGCGGCTGGATATTCTTCAGATTCTCGGCCATCGTCTTTCCGGTTACGGTCATGCAGGTGCCGTCAATTAAGCCGGCGTCCAGCAGATGCCGCAGCAGGACGGGAGTTCCGCCAATCTTATGCAGATCAACCATCGTTCGTGGACCGCGGGGTGCGAAACTGCACAGAACGGGCGTTTCTCTGAAGATTGTCTGCAAGTCTCTGAGTGAGAAATCGATGCCGGCCTCACGGGCCAGTCCCAGCAAATGAATCACTCCATTCGTCGATCCACCGGCGGCGGCAATTGTGACGGCCGCATTTCGGAATGCGGATTTTGTCAGGATGTCGCGAGGGCGAATGTTATGCTCCAGCAGATTGCGGACAGCCTGGCCAATCTGACGGCATTCATCCTTCTTGGCTGGATCGACAGCAGGGATCGAGCTGCTGGCTGGAAGCATCAATCCGATGGCCTCCATCGCAATTCCCCACGTGTTGAAGGAGGCTGCGATACCGCATCCACCAGGCCCCGGGCAGGCACGCCGTATGATCTGATCAGATTCTTCTGCCTTCATCGCTCCGACAGAAACCGCGGCCTGTGAGTCGTATACATCCAGAATCGTGATGTCTTTGTCTTTGTAACAACCCGGCAGAATGCTGCCGCCGCTCATGATCAAACCCGGGTAATTGGTTCGCGCAAGCGCCATTGCAAAGCCAGGGCCGTTCTTGTCGCAGTGATGCATGCCAATCATCGCATCGTAACAGTGAGCGGTGATAACACACTCGGCGCTGTTCGCAATCAGATTGCGGGACGGCAGGCTGGCATTGCCCCCTTCATGCCCCTGGCTGATATTGTCGCTGACCCCCGGCGTACCGAAAGGAAACCCTAACAGCCCGGCCTGCCGACAGCCTTCTGCAATCTCTTTCGCCAATTCATATGCGTGTACGTTACATGTATTCCCGTCCAGCAGCGGTACCCCGATTCCAACCTGAGCTCGATTGAAATCATCGTCGGACATACCCACTGCGTAGTAGAAAGCACGAATTCCTTTTTGCCAGCCGTGAGTGAGTTGCTGACTGTTCCAGTTAAGTTCAGGCATCGGAGAGACTTCGGAGTAAACGATCTGATTGGATGAAAGTTGAAAATGAACGCTCAGGATTGGATGCCGTCCCGCAGAATGTCCCTCCTGTTGCATTCTGCATTCAGGAAATGACTTTCGTTCAGAACATTGGCTGCGGGTACTTCAGAACGCTGGCACGGAGCGGATTAAGTGTTTGCTCGCCTATGGCAGTCGTCGGATTGTAATGTTTCGATACCAGGCTTCACCGGCAGGCCCGCCATGAATCTGCAGGGCAATCAAGCCTGATTGTTCAATGGTATCGTCCTGTTCCGTGTAATCGACGGTCTTCAGATGATTGATCCAGAGCTGAATGCGTTTTCCTTCGCAGCGAATTCGATACTGATTCCAGTCGGTCTTCTTCAGGACTTTCGCCAGCTCATCCGCATCAGGGCTTGCCAGGATTTTGCGACGACGAGATTCGTCGTACAGTGCCCCCCAATAATTCTGACCCAGGTCGGCCTGATAACCGATCATTTCGTGGTGATCTGGTATCCGCTTGCTCCGAATTTGCACTCCAGCGTTGGTGTTTTCTCCAACCAGCTTGAATTCAAGATTCAGTTCAAAGTCGGAATACTCGTTCGCTGTTGACAGGAAAAAGTTGTGCGGGATTTTTTCCCTCGTCTGCCCACCGACAATTGCCGAATCTTCGATTCGAAAAACTGTGAGGTCACCGTTCCATCCGTCGAATGATTTTCCATCAAACAAGGTAACTGCGGCCTCTGTTGTGAGTTCCTGCTGTTCGATCGCGCTGCAGGCATCGGGGTTGATGGAGGCTGAATCCTGAGAAGCCAGATTGACCCTTTGTCCGGGCCCTTCGATATCTGCTGTCTGCGGCGGCTCATGTTTGAGTTTGTCATTGAAGAATGACATCGTCGCCTCAAGAGTTCGAGTCAACTCATCACCACCCCAGCCATGCCCTGCCCCGACCAGCAATTCCACACGACCAGCGACGCCCGTCTCCTGCATTTTCTGAGTCATCGACCAGGCTTGCGTGTGTGGAACCAGTGGGTCCTGAGTGCCCTGGAACAGCAGCATCGGAGCATCATTGCCTGTGACCCAGGAAATTGGAGAGGCTGCTCTGTACTCTGCTGGTTTTTCAGCGGCTGATCCTCCTAAGAAATCATGAACCAGCGGTCTACTGATATCGGGCAGATCATCCGCATCCAGCCGTGTTGGTCCGAAGAATGCAACAACCGCCTGCACCTTATCCGCTTGCTCCTCCCAGCCACCGGTTCCGTGAAAACCATCCTGCTGGTCCATCACACCTAACATCATGCTCAGGTGAGCACCCGCGGAAAAACCAACGGCTCCAATTCGTTCGGGATCAATCCCGTAATCCGTTGCATGGGCTCTGAGGAATCGAATTGCACATTTGACGTCTTCGATCTGAGCTGGAAAAGTGTGTTCCGGGCAGAGGCGATATTGCAGGCTTGCTGAAACGTACCCTCTTGCTGCGAACTGCTGCACCAACTGATGAAATTGTTCTTTCTTACCGCCTCGCCACGCTCCGCCATGAATGACGACCACGCAGGGGGATAAGCCGTCAGTTGGTTTTTCGAGCGGGGTTGCCAGATCCAGTTTGAGTGGCTGGTCCCCACCCATTCCGCATGCAATGTCTTTCTGGATGTGAATCGTGCGCGCAACGGAATCGAACGGGCTTTCCCATGCAGATACCGTTTGATATGCCGCGGCCATCACAAGTACAAACATCGTTACCATTGCTCGCGATGTCATCGACAATGGAGCAGGCAAGACAGTTTGTAAGTGACCAGTAGTTCGAGCACAGCGTAGTTGGGCGGGCGTCATCGCGAAGGGCTTTCCGTTTGGACCAAAGGGTACCTGACGACAATCGTCGACGGCAACATTGGGAACGGCAGTATTCTTGCGAGAACAGGTCAGGCTGCCCAGTCACCAGGATGCCTTTGTGGACTCCTGGCACGGATCTCGAAATTGGAGAGAACTTTCAGGCCAGGGCCAGTTCCAGTTCTTCAGACACCGCATTGGAAGTTTCGGACAGCATCAACAGTTCTGTTCCGCTATCGCCATCAATTTCAACTGCAACCTGATCGCCATTCACACTCACCAGGGTGACTCGAACGTTTCCGACGCGTACTGACTGACCAGGAACAAGATCGATGTGATGGTTCAGCATGAGAACGTTGCTACCCTGAGTTAAGTGTCTGACCCGAATCGGCATCCACAATGAATTCTGATGAAGAAGATCTGGAGAGGTTTGCGGATGCGAAATACGGGATGAATCTGAAAGACCGCCGGGTGAAAACCGGAAATCCGGCGGCAACTGAGAGGAAGAAATCAGTTGCCTGAAAGCGATCATGAAAAGATTGGCTAGCGTTATACCCAGCCTCCGGCATCTCGACAATCGCGATTCACGCAACTGTCTGAAGATCCATCGACCTTTTTTCAATCTGCCAGATTCTCTTCAATCTCTCTTCCATTCTGTTCGACGATCATTACGCGTTCAAATTGGCATTTGCCTGCCAGCGCTAGCATATCAAACTCCGCAATCGTGAAAACGGAAACGAAGCAGAATCTGCAGACGAACGCCGTGATGCGGGATGTTCCTGCAAAGTGGAAGTTGACAGCCAACCTCAAGATGGCCTGCGCACATTCATTTCGCGGGAATTCAATTGATGCCTCTGGTGTAACCACCGTAATCCAACGATAACTCAGCCTGATCCTGTGAAAACGGTACAAGCTTGCACGTTTAACCCGACGCTGCCGCGATAGAGAGGCCGCGATGGATGGCAACGTTCGTCCGACAACATCTGAAAAGAAATTCTCATGAGTGCCACTGATTCTGAAAACCCACTCCTGATTGCAAAGGGTCTTCCCGCCTACGACAGAATTCGTGCCGAACACATCCAACCGGCTGTTGACGTCATGCTGAATCGTTGCAGGCAAATCCTTCAAACCATTGAAGCCAGCAGTGATTGCTCGTGGCAGTCTCTGATGGAGCCGATGGAAGAAATTGATCTGATGTTCGAATATGGCTGGTCACCGATCGGCCACTTGCTCAGCGTTGCGAATGCCGATGACTTGCGCGGTGCACATGAAGCAGCGATGCCATCGATTGTTGAATTTAGTCTGGAGGTTCGCCAGAGCGAAGCCATCTATGGTCGACTTCGTCAACTCAAAGACTCTGACAAGTGGCAATTGCTGGATCATGCTCAGCAGCGGATCATAGAGAAATCCATTCAGAGTGCTGAGCTTTCCGGGATTGCTCTGCAGGGTCAGCAGCGTGAACGCTTCAATGAAATCGAACAGGAGTTGTCACAGCTGGGAACGGATTTTTCCAATCATGTCCTGGATGCGACCAAGGCCTTTCATCTGGATCTGACGGAACCTTCAGATGTGGTCGGTCTGCCGTCCAGCTTGCGACGTTTAACTGCTGCCGCCTGGTCCCGCGCAGAGATGAATCGGGACAAACCGGCTGCAACGCCGGAGGGCGGACCGTGGCGCGTTACTCTTGATTTCCCGTGTTTTGGTCCGTTCATGGAACACTGCCAGAATCGTGATCTGCGGGAAAAAGTGTTTCGCGCATACATTTCGAGGGCCTCCACCGGAGAGACCGACAACTGTCCTCTGATCGTTCGGATTCTGGCGTTGAGAAAAGAGCAGGCGGCACTGCTTGGTTTCGCATCTTATGCGGACCTGAGCTTGTCTCGTAAGATGGCCGCCAGCGTCGATGCTGTTCAGCAGATGTTTGACCAGCTCTATGATGCATCCTACGAAGCTGCAAAAGAAGAACTTGCTGAGTTAAATCAGTTTGCGGCGGCCAGTGGTGCGGTGACTCCTCTTGCCCACTGGGATATTGCCTACTGGGCCGAACGTCTACGTGAAAAACGGTTCAGTTTTACGGACGAGGAACTACGTCCCTACTTTTCCCTTGAGCGAGTTCTGGATGGATTGTTTGGGCTTTGTCATCGCCTGTTTGGTATTACGGTGCGTCAGGCCGATGGCAAAGCGCCGGTCTGGAACTCGGATGTACGCTACTTTGAAGTTTGTGATGATTCCGGCAGTCAGATTGCCGGTTTTTACCTGGATCCCTATTCGCGTCCCGAAAATAAACGCGGCGGTGCGTGGATGAGCGATTGCGTAGCCCGCTCGATGTATCAGGGAAAGCTTCGTCTTCCGGTGGCTCATCTTGTCTGCAACGGAACGCCACCGGTGGATGATGTCCCGTCATTGATGACTTTCCGTGAAGTGGAGACTTTGTTTCACGAATTCGGTCATGGCCTGCAGCACATGCTGACAACTGTTGACTACCGTGATGCTGCGGGTATCAGTGGTGTCGAATGGGATGCCGTGGAACTGCCCAGTCAGTTCATGGAGAATTGGTGTTATCATCGGCCAACTCTGATGGGGATGGCAGTGCATTACGAAACCGGCGAAACACTGCCGGAAGATCTGTTTCAGAAGATCTGCAGCGCCAAGAACTACCGAGCTGCGTCGATGATGCTTCGGCAGTTGAGTCTGGGCATGACCGACATGGAATTGCATGCAGCTTACAAGCCGGACGGGGAAGAATCCCCATTCGATATCGAACGGCGCATAGCGGAAAGAACGAGTCTGCTGCCTCCGCTGCCTGAAAACCGCTTCCTGTGTTCCTTCCAGCACATATTTGCCGGTGGCTATTCAGCAGGATACTACAGTTACAAGTGGGCCGAAGTCCTCAGCGCGGATGCCTTTGCCGCGTTCGAAGAGGCGGGCCTCGACAATGAAACAGCTGTCAGCGAAACGGGACACCGCTTTCGCGATACGGTTTTGGCGCAAGGGGGCAGTCGACATCCGATGGATATCTTTCGTGATTTTCGAGGCCGCGAACCCAATGCCGCGGCATTGCTGCGCCACTGTGGTCTCCTGAATGAATGAAATTCGAAAGAATCCGTTTGAAATCGATCCGAGGCGTTCTGAAATCTTCTGCACGCCTCTGATACTTCAATCTCAGAATGAACTGAACAATGCAAGCCCCGATTGAGAAACACTACGACGTCGTTGTCATTGGCACAGGTCCCGGGGGCGAAGGTGCCTCAATGGAAGCGACGAAGCAGGGGAAACGCGTCGCCGCTGTCGAGCGGATGGAAAGCATTGGCGGCAACTGCACACATCTGGGCACAATTCCAAGCAAGTCACTCAGGGCTGCCATTTATCGAGTGATGGAGGTCAGTTCCAGTAGCCATTTTAAGCAGCTTGGTATCAACATTGATGTTGGCTTTCGAGACCTGAGACGAAGCGCGCAGACTGTTATCGACAAACAGGTTTCAATGCGTCAGAGTTTTTATGACCGCAACGAAGTCGATGTGATTCAGGGACAAGCCCGGTTTCTGGACGCGAATCGAATTCAGGTGGATCACGCTGATGGAAGTATCTCCGTTCTGCACGCGAAGTCATTCGTCATTGCAACGGGATCTCGCCCCTACCGGCCGGACGGTGTCGACTTCAGTCATCCGAGAGTCTTCGACAGTGACACGGTCTTAGACCTTCCAGAAACGCCGAAATCAATGACGATTTACGGGGCCGGAGTGATTGGGTGCGAGTATGCGTCCATGTTTCGGAATCTTAACGTCAAACTGAATCTTGTTAACACGCGTCAGCGAGTCCTGGAGTTTCTGGATGACGAAATCTGCGACGCTCTGGCTTACCACATGCGGGATACCGGCGTTCGGATTCGAAACAACGAAACGCTCGACCGGATCGAAGTATTCGAAGACCACGTGCTCGCTCACCTGAAGTCTGGCAAACAATTGAAGAGCGATGTCATTCTGTTTGCGAACGGCCGAGCCGGAAACACAGAAGACCTTGGGCTTCAGAACACAGGAATCGAACCCAACCACCGCGGTCAAATCAACGTGAATGAGCATTTTCAAACAAGCCAGCCGCATATCTATGCGGTCGGTGACGTGATTGGTCCGCCTTCACTCGCGAGTGCCGCTTATATTCAGGGCCGGTTTGCAGCTCGCCACCTTGGTAATGGTGATTCTGACCAGTTTCGAATTCAGGATATTCCCACAGGAATCTACACCAGTCCGGAAATCAGCTCTCTTGGCAAGACCGAACGCGAATTGACAGACGAGTGCGTGCCGTACGAAGTCGGCCATTCAATGTTCAAGAATCTGGCACGCGCACAGATTATGGGGCGACCCGTCGGAATGCTGAAGCTGCTTTTCCATCGTGATACCCTGGAGATTCTCGGGATCCACTGCTTCGGTGTGAACGCCAGCGAAATCATTCACATCGGTCAGGCAATCATGTCTCAGCCAGGAAGTGCGAATTCTCTCCTGTACTTCATCAACACGACGTTTAATTACCCAACGATGGCAGAAGCCTACCGTGTTGCTGCACTGAATGGCTACAATCGGGTTCATTAGATGCTGAATCACAGGACGTTGTTTCTCATGACATGCATGTGCTGAACGCGTTCAAAATGCCCCACGTATGTTTTGTCCCAATGTCCGGCTTCCGGATTCGTGCAGAAGAGCTTGCCGAGCTTGGTATGTCGATGCCCGGACTCGGTCCAAGGGCTTCTGCTGTTGGACAGCTGCCTGCTCTGGGTGTCCTGACACTGGCGGGCATGCTGCCACCAGACTGGTCCTGCTGTTATCAACCCATCGCGCAGATTAGCGATGAGGTGATTCAGCGAATTACAAAACACCAACCGGATGTTGTCGCTGTTTCCGCACTGACCGCGTCCGTCAATGATGCAATCCGGCTGAGCAGATCGCTGCGCAGTAATGGCTTGCAGACAGTTATTGGCGGATTGCACGCGACTGCTCTTCCTGACGAATTACAGACGGAATTTGATGCTGTCGTCGTTGGCTCCGGAGAAAGCGTCTGGACTCAGGTGTGCCGCGATGCCGAACACAAATGTTTGCAGCCGATATATCGAGCAACTGCTGCCGCGCAAACGCTTTGGCCGACTCCGCGTTTTGATTTGTTGCCCGAGCGACCTCATCGGTTCACACTGCAGACACAGAGAGGTTGCCCGCTGGCGTGCGAATTCTGCGCGGCCAGTCGGATGCTTGGTCGATTCAGTGAAAAGCCGCTGAGTCACATTGCTCGTGAATTGCAGTTGCTGAAGACCCTCCGGCCTCGCCCGCTCATCGAACTGGCTGATGACAACACATTCGCTGGCCGTCGTGATCAAAACGCATTGCTGGAAGTACTGAAAGAATCCGGGGCGAGGTGGTTTACGGAAGCCGACTGGCGCATTGGAGAACGTCCGGATCTTGTGAACCAGCTTGCAGCTGCAGGTTGCATGCAGATTCTGGTCGGAATCGAATCGTTGTGTTTTCGTTATCCGGGTATGGGGAATAAGCAGGCCGATCTGAATCGAATCCTGAAAGCAATTGACAATCTGCAGTCAGCGGGTGTTGCCGTGAATGGTTGCTTTGTGCTGGGAGCGGACGGGGAATCACAGGAATCCATCGACCGGCTGATTGCATTTATTGATGCGAGCCCGCTTGCAGAGGTTCAGCTCACACTGCAAACACCTTTTCCCGGCACGGATCTTTATCGACGATTAGACCATGCTGGTCGGCTGCTGAAGGCTCGCGACTGGTCGCACTACACTTTATTCGATGTCACATTTGAACCGGATCAAATGACAGTGGCTGAGCTGGAGTTGGCTTTTCTTCGGGCGGTGGAATCCGTTTTCCGCGCGGAGGCCGTACAACGTCGCCTCAGGCTTCGAGATGAAATCTGGCAGATTAATCTGAGGCACCGATTATGAATCTTTTGACACTGATTCGATTCCTGTGCTTTGATCGCAGGGCTGTTGATCAGATCGCCTCATGCCGCAGCGCCGTTTGGGTTGGCCTGGGCTTCGTTTTGCTGGCTCCTTTCGCCCGGGATTACGATGGTGTCGATCTGTTGAGCAAACCGATACATCTGTTGGTACCGGTGCTGGCGTCCCTGTTCACTGCGACTCTGATATTTGGTTACCTCTGCCTCTTCAGGCCATCTGGCAGACAGCCGTTAACCTACCGCCAGTTTCTCGCCTTCTTCTGGCTGACGGGACCCCTTGTCTGGTTGTATGCTTTTCCGGTAGAGCGCCTGTTATCCGCACGGGATGCGGCTGTCGCTAACCTCTGGCTACTGGCCGTTGTTTCAATCTGGCGTGTGTTGCTCATCAGCCGGGTCATCAGTCTTCGCAATGAAACATCATTCTTTGTTTCGATGATTCGCGTGTTGATGGTTGCAGACACGATTGTGCTTGTCGTTCTGCTGCTGACTCCCCTGCCAGTGTTCAACATCATGGGCGGAGTTCGGCTGAGTCCGCGAGACAAGTTGATTCTTGGTACCGCGATCAATGTTGGTGTCGGGGCGACGATTCTCTGGCCAATCCTCTTAATCAATAACATCTTTTCCAGCCGCGGATTCGCAAAAGTAAGCGATGGCAGTGACAGGCCAGGCGAGGCCCTGACCGGAGAAGTCGACGTTTCATCAGCCAGTCCGGACGAACTTCGTGCAGGAAACGCTGGCTGGACTTTATGGCTGTCGATTGTGCTTCTTGCCGGGTTCTCTGCTTATTTGCTTTCGATCGGACAGCCGCAGCAACAGCGTAGAACAATTGCGGAAGACCTGCTTCGTTCGAATCAGATCGAAGAAGGTTTGCAGTATATGTCGCAATTTGATCGGAGCGATTTTCCTCGCCACTGGAATCCACCTCCGGCTGTCAGCTGGCGTGAAATGACTCCGCATCCTGTTGAGGAAGCAGCCAGCGTCCTCAAAGGCGACTACAAGCCCTGGGTCCGGGAGGCGTGCCTGAACAATTTCATGGACTACTTTGGATTTGACGACTGGTCGCTGATTCAGTGGAGTCGACTTAACGATTCACAACTTCAGGCAGCGCTGGAAGTGATCGAACACGCGGCTGAACTGGATCCTGAATTTGTTGCCGCAAACAAACAGAAGTTGCTCCACCTCGAAGAGCACTCCTCTGATCCTCGCGCAAAAATCATCGCTGAGTTTATCCGGCGAACGGATCCAGAGAGCCCTTCAGAATAAAGCGATCCCGAAAGAAGATGCAGATGCCCTGTTCAGAATGACCTGCAGGCACGACGTCAGGATTTCGGCTTAACGAGTTACGGACAGTAACCGCAAACCACTGGTGGCCTCAATTGCTGATGCAGGTTCATTTGATGCAGGCGATGGATTCTGGCCGGCAGACATTCATGACAGCTTGCGAATCGTTCAATATCCCAGAGGTCCACGAAGACCCTGCCGCGATTCCAGGAGAGGCACTCGTTGAAGACTCTCTCGAGCGATCGCAGACTCGGGGACGCAAACAGACCTCCTTTCTCCAGCCGATCCAGAATGCCATTGCCTTTTCGCGTCGGGATGATCGCGCAGCACTGGACGCCACAGTCAAAAGCAAAACGAACCGATTCGATCGACTGTTCAATGCCCTGCTCTTCCGTCAAACCGGGCGGTCGCAGTAATACAAACGATCTCAGTCGTATCTGATCCCGCTGCAGCAATTCGCATGCGCGGGCAAAGTCGTCGGTTGTCATCTGTTTGTTCAGAGTGGCAAGCGTGGATTTGTTGGAAGTCTCCAGGCCCATCGCTACTTCAAGCTGCGTACCGCATAACTTCTGGAATTCACCGCACTGTTGGCTGCACAGTCTGGGATGATTTTCAACGATCACGGTCTGGAAGTGCGATACCTGAGCAGCAATTAAGGGATGGTCGGCCCGCGGAATCGCTTTTGCGTCGAAGAAGTTGCCACTGTTATAGAGTTTGATATGTTTGCAGGATGGCAATTGCTGCAAAGCAAATTCAATCTGCGCAGGGATAGCCCCAAGCGGTACCGTTTCGGTCGTGGTGTTCTTCCAGAGATCACACATCAGACATCGAAATGGGCATTCCCGGTTTGTCAGAAAGATCGTTGCAACGTCTTCTATCAGGCCGGTGGCAGTGCGTTCTTCTTCCGCGAGAAAGTGATACGGACGCCAGGGGGCAGGAATCGAGCGAGCACCCCGAGCAGCAATGATTTGCTCGTCGCTAAACTGCATCATTTCTTCCGTCTGAGCCAGCGAATAGGCAGTGTGACGATCAGCAGAACACCACAGACCAGTCCGGTGATTCCCAGGGTTCTCAGCCAGGAAAAGCCTTCGATGTTTCGTTCGGCAAGTATCAGCACTGACGAACTGACCAGCATTCCGGCAATGACCATTCCGACTGCGATGGTGCCACTGGCGTGCTCGATTGTATTGTCGTTGAGCCGATCGAGCCCCTGGTGTTTCAGATTTACACTGAATTCGCGCCGTCGGACCTGATCGAGCACATCGCGAAGTTCGTCCGGCAGATCCTCCAGCAGAGAAAGGTACCTGAGGGCTCCGGTCTGAATACGTTCTTTGGCTGCCTTGAAGCCATAACGTTCGCGGATCAGTTTTTCGATTTGTGGACGAACATGGGCGATCAGATCGAACCTTGGATCAATCGCCTGTCCGACGCCCTGAATTGTAGACAGCGCTTTAATCAGAAATACTAAATCCGCAGGGCACCGAATGTTGTATCGTCGAAGCAGCTCGAAGAATTCATCCAGCAGTGCGGCCATGTCCAGCGATTCGATGGTGGCCCCCTCGAAACGTGCGACAAAACTCCACGCATCCCGGCGGAACGACCGATCGAACTTGAGAGTTGAATCGGCATCAGATAACTGCATCGTTACTTCGATGACACTGTCCAGATCTGCAGCGACAACAGACATGACCAGCATTGCCAGTTGCTGCATTGTGTGTTTATCGATGCGCCCCGTCATTCCGCAGTCGATGAAGCAGATCGCGCCGTCCGGCTGAACAATAATATTGCCCGGGTGTGGGTCAGCATGAAAGAATCCATGCTCCAGACACTGACGAAAGACAGCCTCTGAGCCTTCGGAAACAATGCGACGACGTTCTTCCGGCGAGAGTGACTCCGGATCCAGATGGGACAGCAGCGTGCCTTCAATGCGTTCCAGAGTCAGCACGCGTCGAGTCGTCTGATCCCAGTAGACTTTGGGAAATCGGATCCGATCGTTGTCACCAAAGTTCCGTCGGAAGCGATCCGTCGCTCGGCCTTCGTGAATCAGATCCACTTCGCGAGCGAGTTCCTGCTGAAACTCACGCACGGTTTCTGTGGGGCTATAACCCTGCTCACTGAAGTATTTCTCGGTGAGTCGAGCCAGCTCCATCAGGATGTCCATGTCCGATTCGATCACGTCATCCACTCCTGGACGAGCGATCTTCAGGACAACCGGGGTGCCATCGGCGAGGATGGCTCCGTGTACCTGGGCGATGGAGGCGGCAGCAATTGGTTCTTCGTCGATAGACTGGAACAGAATGCCCAGACGCTCCCCGAATTCTTCCTCCAGACGTTTCTGAATGTCTTTGTAGGAAACTCGCTGACAGTTCGCCTGCAGCTTTCGAAGTTCTGAAGCAAGTTCGGGTGGAACAAGGTCTGGTCGAGTACTGAGGACTTGTCCAAGCTTGATAAACGTTGCACCAAGTTCTTCAAGCACTTCACGGATACGAACAGTGAAAGGTGTGGATGCGGCGCGATCTTCCGGCTTGGAACGGAGCAGGATCTCCTGCCCCCGTTCAATCATCCGTTCGATTCCGGTTTCGGACAGCACCTGCAGAAAACCGTGCTTGGCCAGAACGGCCAGTACTTCGGCCGCGCGTTTTGTGTTTCGAATGCGCCGCCGGATTCCAATTGGGTCGGGCACGACTATTCCGCTCGCTCTGCGTTCGTTTCTCCGGAAGCATTCTGCGCTGGTGCGTTATTTCCTGCTCGCTCCGGGTCCAGCAGATCGGCTGCTCCGGCCAGCATCCCACTCATCGCATTCAACAAGGCCCCTGCCGCTAACCGACCGCCTTTGACTGCGGTTGTCGTGGCTTCGGACGCCAACTGAACCGGAGCATCTCGAAGCGCCTCAACTGTTGAGGAGACTGTCGGCTTGACGGCGTCGACTGCGCGTTCTGCGTGTGCGCGAAGTTCGGCGGTAGCTGTTCTGGATTCGAACGTTGCTCGTTCGGCGGCGTACCGAAGGGTTTCCGTCAGCATCTCACCGGCTGTTTTCAGATTCTGCTTTGCAAAATCCAGATCCTCACCGGCAAATCTTTCTCCGCGAGCACGGGCTTCCTCGACCGCATAACCTGCAGACTGGGCCACTGTCTGGACGCCGGATGTGACTCCTTCGATGACTTTCCGCAGGACGCTTTCTGCAGAATCGGGGGCAGATCTCTGGACCACGTCTTCCGCTGTCTTCAGCATCTCAGTGACAGAGGACCTGGCGGCTTCGATGGGGCCGGATTGTTGCTGGAGCAAGTTGACGACCAGGGCCTGAACGTTTTGAGCGACGTCTTTTCCCGATTCGATGACTTCACGAATGCTGTCGGAAATCGAACCCGCTGCGCCGGTCGGATCCGGAGCTGCTGACTGACTTGCCTGCGCCTGTGTTGAGTTTGCCTGTGTTGAGTTTGCCTGTGTTGAGTTTGTCTGAGTGGAGTCTGGCTGATTTGAATGAGACGGGTCGGTCATGGGGATTCGTCCTGACTTTGCAAGCGGATGATTTTCGGCTGTCGCAACCCGCAGATCGGGACCTGGTTTCCTGAGCGACAGAAAACGAACGGCTGAAACATCATACCGAAGTCTCAGCCGTCGAAGAAACGAAATCAAATTGTGGTCTGGATCAATTGCTTTTCAGTTTTGTTTCCGGAACGGTCCGAAAAATTCATGGGCCGTGTTCGGTCAAACAGAATTCCGGCGGCGGGCTGACTCCAGTGATCAGAAGCTCCTTCCGTCATTCCTCAACAGCAACTCCTGGATGGATGCTGACGACACCGGAAGTTGTTCAGTCATCGCGTCGGCCCCCCAGCAGGCCTGCCCGCATCATGAAGTAAAGCAACGTCAGGATGCTGGATGCTGCGGCGGCGACATAGGTCAACGCAGCGGCGTTCAAAACGCGATTGACGCCGATTTGCTCATCCGCATCAAGAATACCGGCTTCCACAACTAGCCGCTTTGCTCTGGCACTCGCATCGAATTCAACCGGTAGTGTCACTATCTGGAACAGCACGACAGCACCGAACAGCAGACAGCCAATGACAGCGAGTCCCTGCATGTGCATGGCCAAACCGATAAAAATTACCCAGGGGCCGACGCTGGATCCTATTCCCATGGCCGGCACCAGCGCAGATCTGGCCCAGAGCGGGGCGTAAGAATTAGCATGCTGAATGGCATGACCGGCTTCATGGCAGGCAACGCCCACGGCGGCAACGCTTCGGCTGGCGTAGACAGACTCAGACAGCGCAAGAGTCCTGGTTGAGGGATTGTAGTGGTCGCTCAGGAATCCGTTGGTGGGGACGATCTGAACGTCGTGAATTCCCGCTCCGTCCAGCAGCGTTTTCGCAGCCTGAGCCCCGGTGAATCCGCGACGCGTACCGATCTGAGACCATTTTGCGAATGATGACTTCACCAGCATGCTGGCTAACCCGGACATTACGAGTCCCGGAATCATCACCATCAGAATATATTTCATGTCGAAGTACATCATGGCTTTGTCCCTTGTCGTTGAATTACTGCCTCAAAGGCAGTTCCGTCAGATTGTAGCAGTCGATGCAAGCCATGTGCCAAACGGCCCTGCCTGCGATGTCCAAACGCTCGTACAGCTGAATCCCTGTCCAACAGGTGCTGTCCGATGCGTGCCGTGCAACGAGTGAACGGGGAAACCGGACCAAAACAATCTTAAACGGGCGATGGGGTTGTCCCGGTGACTGAAGTTGACGTGATTGAAGTTGCCTGGGGCACGACCATTAATTCCGGAAGATCTCAGCGAAGGCTTGCCGGTACGGTTGCTCGTTGTGCGGGAACAGAGCTTCGAATGTTTCGTTCGGAACAGCACCTCGCTGGAATCTTCGTTTTTCGTAAATGGGCATCGTTTGCCCGGTAAGTTGCTCGATCCCCCGTCGAACGATTTCCCCCTTGAGCGAATAGAGTTTTTCGTGGCTCCAGTCCGTGAGCTCAATAAAGGGAATGCCTTCGCTGACTTCAATGACATTGGGGAGTGCAAACGGGCTGAAGCCGCGAAATCCCAGTGTCGACGCGGGAGCCCAGCTGCGCACGTGTCCACGACTCTGACCACCGGTGTACGTCAGTGAATGCTTGACTGCATCGACTCCCCAGCCTTCGTGATAAAGCATGAGATTGTTCAACACGCTTCGAATTGTCAGTTCGCTGTTTTCTTCGATTGGGTAATCCTTCAGGTTCTCGTCACCGCCATCGCCGTCGATCAGGTACTTCCAGTCCGGATATCGCTGGCGGATGGCTTTGCACAGGGCCAGTCCCATTGCGGCGGCCTGAACATCCAGCGGTTTGTAGTCTTCAATCACTCGAATGGCTTCACGGTAGTCAATAGCAGACTTTGGTACGTCCAGCACTTCCAGGAACAATCCAAGATCCATTTGTGTGAGAAAGTCGTGCGCTTGTCTGGCGTCTTCGCCCTGCCCTTCGACGCAAAGTGTGAAGGCCTTCAGTCGTTGAGGTGACTGACCTCGCTTGAGCAACGCGTCATACGTCGCAAGGAAAACGGCTCCGCTGTCGATACCGCCGCTGAACAGGACTCCGATCGGTTCTTGTTCGGGAATCGTATCGAGCCACTTATGGACTTCATTCTGCATGGTTCCGATATACTGACGGCCAATGTCGTTCAGATCCGTTGAAAGTCGATTGCGTTCCGGTGTAAAGAATCGGGTGTAGGTCGGATTGGGGTCCGGACATCCCAACAGAGCGATCTCGATCACGTAGTGCGCCGGAACCATGCGAGTGTAGGACGGATGGAACTGCCCATGCAGTCCTTCGGCTTCCAGCCATTCAACAATCTGATCCATACGTTCGGCGACGACCAGACAGGGGCCTGCGACCTGCTTCGCAAGAAAGTATCGCATTGGCCGACCGATCGATCGTGCCATGCGAACAATGTTTCCATTCCGATAGACCAGAGCGAACTGGCCGTCGATCTGCCGAACCTTTTCTGCGTCACCGGTTCCGACCAGTGCGACTGCGTCATCCACCGACATGTTGAAAATCGTGTTTGCTTCCGGATCCAGCAAACTGACAAATCGTTCTACGTAAGCATGATTTTGCATAAGTCTCAATTCCTGATTATTGCTGTGACCAGAGCCGACGGTGTTTCGTGCAGGCCAGATGGCGTTTTCCTGATTCGTGGAGTTTTCATGGTACAAACGGTCAACCCGAGCGGCGAATCAGCCTGATCGGCTGCCTTCAGCGACCAGTCGTCGATTTGTTTCTGCATTCATTTTGTACGCCGTTCCCTCGCGCGCTGTTGGAAGTCATTGCGTCACTTGCCAACTGGCAGGAGGTATCTGCAGAAGGTGTGCTCCACGTGCCGCTCGCCAGAAAACGCCAGAATAGCCTATCCCCAGAGCTTCGAAATTTTCCTGCGGATTTCGCTGGTGTCCCCCTGAATGCGGTTGCCACTTCCAGGATGGCGTTCCCACGGGTTTCCGAATACATCGCCGTGGCTGACACGTTCCATCGTTGCCTGAATGTCCGGAGGCAGAAACCGCGTTATCTTGCTCAGTGAATGCTGATCACTGCGACGTCGATGATGAAAGTAGTAGCGTTCGGGACGCATGACATAAAGATTGTTCTTTGCCCGCGTCATTGCGACGTAAAACAAACGTCGCTCTTCCTCGATTTCTTCTTCGCTTCCAGTCGCCATATCGGATGGAATGTTGCCATCCGCTGCGTGAATGACGAATACAGAATCCCATTCCAGTCCTTTTGCAGAATGGATCGTACTCAGGATCAGGTAGTCTTCATCCAGCCATGGGTCCGCGGGAAGTTCCTGCGTTGATGTTGGCGGATCCAGCGCCATTTCAGAGAGAAATTCATTGCGGGTCTGGTAGCGCGTTGCCATGACCTCCAGTTGTTCAAGATCGTTGCTGCGAGCCTTTACGTTATCGTAACGGCTCTCCAGCAGTGGTGTGTAGAACATCCGAATGGCATTAATATCCGATGCAACACCGCCTTCGTCGTCTCGTCCTCGCTGTTCAAGGGTTTTCAGCATCCTGACAAATTGCGGCCAGGATTCCCGTGTTGCTTTGGGAGGTGTCCAGGATAACCATGCTTCGAAGTGCCCACCGGCCTCACGGAGCGATTCCATAAGTGATTCGGCTTTGCTGTTGCCTATTCCTGGTAACAGCATCAGCACACGGAACCCCGCGACGCCATCCATCGGGTTTTCGATCAGTCTCAGAAACGACATCAAATCTTTGACATGGGCTGTTTCCAGAAACCGGAGCCCGCCGTACTTCTGAAACGGGATGTTGCGCCGTCCCAGCTCTGCTTCCAGAGCCATGCTGTGATGGGATGCTCGAAACAGCACGGCTTGCTGTTTGAGTGGTACGCCGTGTTCGCGTCGCTCGAGAATGCGGTCGATCGCATATTCGTTCTGTGTATCCTCGTCACTGCAGGTGACTAGGACAGGCTTTGCGCCCGGGCCGCGATCAGACCAGAGATTCTTGTGATGTCGTTCGGTCGCCTCCGCGATAACTTTATTTGTGACATCCAGAATGCATTGCGTGCTGCGGTAGTTCTGTTCCAGTGGAATCACTTCGGTGCCGGGAAACTCTTTGGGCAGGTCCAGAATGTTCCGGACTGTTGCTGCACGGAAGGAGTAGATTGATTGTGCATCATCACCAACTGCTGTCAGGCCTTTCCCTTCGGGACACATGTTCTTCAGGATCTGTGCCTGTAGGGTGTTTGTATCCTGATACTCGTCCACAAGAATTCGCTGGAACTGCTGTTGCAGAATCGCACTGCCGTCCGGATGCTCTGCGAGCGCATTCCAGAACAGCAGCAGATCGTCAAAATCAAGGACTCGCTGCTGCTCTTTGATATTCACATAGAGATTGAAAAGTTCTCCCAGCTTGTCCTGATGTTCCATGACCCATGGGAAATATTTTTTCAGAATGACCTCGAGGGGTTTCTGGGTATTCACGCAACGGCTGTAGATATCCATACATGTGCCTTTCAGCGGAAACCGGTTACCCGATTTGGGTAGATTCAGTTTCGACCGAACGACATTCAGCAGGTCTTCGGCGTCACCGCGATCCAGGATTGTAAAGTCCGGATACAGACCGATGATCTGGCCATGTCGCCGCAATAACGTGGTGGCGACAGAATGGAATGTTCCGCCACGGATCCGTCGAATACGCGACCGTTGAGTGATACCGGGATCCCCGAGTTCTGCGGCATCGAGTCCCATCAGGATGGCTTCCACACGTCGCATCATTTCCGCAGCCGCGCGACGGGTGAATGTCAGCAGTACAATTTGCCCCGGGTCAATGCCGGAAACGATCTGCCAGGCAACCCGGTTCGCCAGCGTTGTTGTCTTGCCCGTACCGGCTCCGGCAATGATCAGAAGCGGGGATTCACCATGCAGGACGGCGGCGCGTTGCTGAATGTTCAGCCCTCGAAGAAACTCGGGGACATCGGAATCAATCTCCGGGGAGGTGGCTGGCGGCATGAGCATCCATTCCTGAAGTTCCGCCAGAGCGAGAACGAGTTGGCCTGGTGGTGTGAGATGAAAACAATCGTGAGAATACGTCAATTCTCACCTCACTGCCATCCGGAGAGGCAATTGAGGTCTTCCTGTGGGGGAGACAGAAATTCCGACCGGATCGATTGTTCGCGACCAGCAGATATTCTCGGGAATTTGAAAATCGTGATTTCCCACGAAACCCGACCGTTGTTACCTTACGCACCCGATTCCAGCAGTTCTGGCTGCGGAATCATGCGATGTCCGGTCGATTCTGGTCTGCAAAGGCCGGTTTGAAATAAGAAGCTTGCGGTGGACCTGTCCCGCAAGAAGTCAAAGATTAACAGCGTTTTTGTGGGAGTAGTGAAAATGGCGAAGACAAATCGGAAGTTGAACAAAGCAAATCATGGTGCGCGACCAGCCAGCTCCAAGGCTCGCAAACAAAAGCGAGCCCACGTGAAGTTGTCCCGCTAGTCAGGTCTTCTCTCGTTCATCGAGAACACTTGATGGCTGCAGTGAATTTCAAACGCCCGTCAGTTGACGGGCGTTTTTGCATTCCGGGGGGGCTGGAAAACGATTCCGATCCGGTTTTCCGGTCAACTCGACGCAGCGAGGCTTCCGACTATACTCCTGCTCGCATCGGATGCGGAAGCTGTGGGAGAACTCAACCAGAGTCATATCCAGCTAATTCCGGTGAATACAGAGAAGCTGACAGTGACGACAAGTGACGATACAAGACTCCTGACGGCATCGTCCATCGGGAAATCACTGGTGGAAGAAAGTGAAGTTCATGGTCGAGAAGCCAACGCAGTTATCGATTCATCAAAAGCTGGTTAAGCTGGCATCCAATCTTTGGTGGAGCTGGGATCCGGAAGTCACTGAACTCTTCCGTTTGATCGATCGGGAATTATTTGATCGCTGCAATCATAATCCGGTGTTGTTACTGCAGGAGTACACTCCGGAGAAACTGGAAGAGAGAGCCCGCGAAGGTGTACTGCATTCCCGCATTCACTGGGCGTACCGTCGATTTCGTGAATATGTGGAATCGAACACAACCTGGGGTTCGACACATGCCAATATTCTCGGTCAGGGGCCCGTGGCATACTTCTCTGCGGAATTCGGTCTTCATGAATCGCTGCCAATTTATTCGGGCGGTTTGGGTGTCCTTGCCGGAGATCATCTGAAAAGTGCTTCGGATCTGGGGTTGCCGCTGGTCGGTGTGGGATTGTTTTACAGCGAAGGATATTTTGCGCAGGCAATCAATAAGGAGGGATGGCAGCAGGAAGCCTATCCTCCTCTCTCTGCGACGTCTTTGCCTCTGACCGTACAGCGCGACGCTCGCGGCCCGATTGTCGTTTCTGTCGAAACACGGACGGGGCCCATCTACGCCCATATTCTGCACCTCGCAGTCGGAAGAATTGATCTCTATCTGCTGGATACCAACATCGCGCAGAACACACAGGAGAACCGCGAGTTGACCAGCCGCCTTTATGGTGGCGATCATCGAACGCGTATTCGTCAGGAATTACTTCTGGGCGTTGGCGGTGTTCGGGCATTAAAAGCTATCGGTATACTTCCGAACGTGATCCATATGAACGAGGGGCATTCTGCCTTTGCACCATTGGAGGTCATTCGTCAGCGCATGCAGGACGATGGATTACCGTTCGAACGTGCAATGCGAGAGACCGCCTCGCGTTGTGTCTTCACAACACACACGCCGGTTCCTGCCGGGCATGACCGCTTTGATGAAGGCCTCATCGACGAACACCTTGGTCCGATTTCCGATGCGCTGGGGCTTGGTACCTACGGGATCATGGGGCTCGGACGTGTCGATCCCCAGAACTCCAGCGAAACATTCTGCATGACGGTGCTGGCTCTGAAGATGTGTCGCATTGCAAACGGTGTCTCAAATCTGCACGGCGTAGTGAGCCGGGAAATGTGGGCTGCCCTCTGGCCGTGGCGAAGTGTCGAGGAAGTTCCGATTGGGCACATCACGAATGGCGTCCACGTGCCAACGTGGCTGGCAGCGCAGATGCGGGTCCTTTATGACCGGGTTCTGCCAGTCGACTGGTACAAGAGGACAGGTGAGCCGGATGTGTGGAGAAGTTTTGAGTCAATTACGCCAGGCGAACTCTGGGAGGTTCACTCTGCGCTGAAAAACCGTTTGATCAACTACGCTCGACGAGAGGCTGTGGAGCAGGCCAAACGCCGTGGTGAAAGCCCGTCTGTTGTTCTGGATATGGAGTCCCTTTTTGATCCTCGCGCTTTGACGATCGGATTTGCGCGCCGATTTGCTCCCTACAAGCGGGCCGATTTGATTTTGAAGGACCTCGATTTTCTCGCGAACCTGATCGAAGACGTCGACCGCCCGGTGCAGTTCATTTTTGCCGGCAAAGCACATCCGGCGGATGAGCATGGAAAGCAAATCCTGCAGCAAATCTTCAAGCTCACTCGGGAAGCTCCTTTCCGCGGCCGGGTGCTGATTCTGGAAAATTACAATATCGACATGGGGCGACAACTGGTGCAGGGGGTCGATGTATGGCTGAATAATCCCCGGCGGCCACTGGAAGCTTCCGGAACCAGCGGACAAAAAGTTGTCCTGAATGGCGGGCTGAACTGTTCTGTTCTGGATGGGTGGTGGGCGGAAGCTTATGACGGACAAAACGGCTTTGCCATCGGTACCGGGCGCACACACAGCAATCAGGAGATTCAGGATGCTCGCGACGGCCAGGACCTGTATCGTGTGCTGACGGAAGAGGTGATTCCGCTGTATTTCGAACGCGATCGCGACGACCTTCCATTGGCGTGGATCACCCGAATGAAGCGAGCTATTCGAACTTTGGGGTGGCGTTTCAACGCAGATCGTATGGTCATGGACTATGCGGAACATTCCTACGTACCAGCGGCCGGCGGTCTGAGCGCCTCCATCGTGTCCATGCCCTGACAACCCTCCCATTCTGGAAGATAGGGAAAATAAGGCAGCAGATTTCGCCGATTGACAGATTGTGGTGCTGCTTCTAATGTTAAGCGGTCAGCTTCGACGATTTCCCGAAGAAGGCTGGCGGTCTGCGTAGATTAGCTTAATCGGGGATTTGCGGGTTACTGCGATGACCCGTGATAGGTTACAGGCAGTTCCGCTCAGGAGGCTACTGTCGAAGATCACTGCATCTGTTGGGGAACAGGTGCAATTCAAGATCTGGCATCGATGGGACGGAAGTCCACGCACTTCAACTCCGCAGGATTAGGACAAGGTGTTTGCCATGTTGAGGACGATGGGACGATTTGGGCTGGGGCTGGTCGTGATCTGTTGCGCGCTCGAGAGTGCTGCAGCACAGAGCGACTGGGCATCACAATTGGTGGATACCCAGCGTATCGACTATGGTGTTGTCGCAACGGGATCAGAAGCGGTCAGACAGATTACCGTCAACAACACGACCGGTACCGCGGTGCACATCAGCGCCGTTACAACGGCCTGTACCTGCATTCAGGCTGGTAAACTCTCAACGAATCTTCTTCAGCCCGGCGAGGCTGTTACATTCGATTTGAAACTGAACACTGTTCAATTCAGCAAGAAACGTGACACGTCGCTGACGATCCATTTTGACAGTCCGCAGTATTCTTCAGTGACAATACCAGTCTCCGGTTACATCCGAACGGATGTTGTTTTCGATCCGGGCATGGTTCGTTTTGGCTCTGTGGATTTTGGTGCGGGTTCTGAGGTCACTGTGAAGGTGGCTTACGCGGGCCGTTCCGACTGGAAAATCAATGATGTCAAAATCGGACACAGTGATGTCACTGCATCTCTGAAAGAAATCCAGCGATCCGGTGGAAGAGTCGATTATGCATTGACGGTGAAGCTCAGCCCGAATGCCGCTCCACAGCGTATTCGGGACCTGATCACGCTGGTGACCGACGATGCGGCCAATCCTTACGTTCCGCTCATGCTGGAAGGTACCGTGATTGCAGATATCACTGTGGCCCCTGAAACAGTCAATATCCGTCCCCTTTCACCCGGCCAGGAAACAACAGTCCAGCTCGTAATTAAGGGGAAAGAGGCCTTTGTGATTCAGGAAATAGACTGTGCTGCGATGGATGGCTGTTTCAGCGCAGACGTTCCTGCAGGGGCTGAACGACTTCACATCCTGAAGGTCAGATTTGTTGCACCGGAACGCACAGGCAAGTTTACAGAGAACCTGCTTGTGAAGATCGCGAATCGGGAACAACCCCTGACCGTTCCAGTCCGAGGCCAGGTTAACTCTGTGAACTAGCGAAGTCCGCAGGTTGCAGCAAAACGGTATTTGCCGCCTGCCGGTCACCGTTCCTGATACCTGGCGTGACGCCGCTTTGGTCCGGGCCGGGCCCATGTGAGCGTTGTCTGAATGAGCCCCATGTGACGCAACATCTTCGAAAAGACGGTACCCCCAGGTACTGAGTTGCTGGAATCTGGCTGGAGGAACCTCGAGCTTTCACACTTCGGCAGCGATTTCGATGAGTCTTTTTGACGGCGAAGAAAAGAAAAACCGAGAGCGAGCGAGGCCGCTTGCCGCCCGCATGCGCCCGAAGCAGCTTTCCGAATTTGTCGGACAGCAACATATTCTTGGCGAAGGCAAATTACTTCGTCGTATGCTCGATGCTGACAGGATCGGCTCCGTCATTTTTTACGGTCCCCCTGGGGCGGGCAAGACGTCGCTGGCCGAATTGATTGCAAAGCACACTCAGCGCCGATTCGAACGCCTGAATGCCACGACTGCCGGGGTGAAAGAAGTTCGGGAACTGCTGAGTGCTGCAGAACAGCGATTGTCGGTTCGAGGACAGCAGACCGTTGTGTTTATCGACGAGTTGCACCGATTCAGCCGAAGCCAGCAGGATATCCTGTTGCCCGATGTCGAAAGTGGAACGATCTCGCTGATTGGGGCGACAACAGCAAATCCCTTCTTCTCGCTTGTCCCTCCACTGATCAGTCGCAGCCAGGTGTTCGAGTTTCGTGAGCTTCAGGCCGAAGACCTCATCGCAGTGATGAAGCGTGCCATGTCCGACTATCACTTTGGACTGGCGGGGCACAAAACCGTCGTGACACCGGACGCCTTACAACTCATTGCGCAATTATCCGACGGAGACGCGCGTCGTGCCCTGACGGCCCTGGAAATTGCCGTCCTGAGTGTCTCTGCGTCGACACAACATGTTGATGTCGAGGTCGCTCAGGAGTCTATGCAGAAACGTGTCGTCCGATACGACTCGTCCGGGGATGATCACTACGACGTCGCCAGCGCGTTTATCAAAAGTATCCGGGGCAGTGACCCCGATGCTGCCTTGTATTGGCTGGCCAGGATGCTCGAATCGGGCGAGGATCCACGATTCATTGCCAGGCGGCTGGTCATTGCTGCTTCGGAGGACATCGGAAATGCCGACCCCGTCGCCATCATGGTCGCGACAGCCGCATTTCAGGCGACCGAAACGATCGGAATGCCCGAATGTCGAATCAATCTTGCACAGGCTGCGACCTATCTGGCATGCGCTGAAAAGTCGAATGCCGCCTACGCCGGAATCGATGCGGCCCTGCACGATGTACGAACTCAATCGATACTTCCCGTTCCGATGCATCTGCGAGATGGCCACTACAAAGGGGCCGAGAAGCTTGGACATGGTCAGGGGTATCAGTATCCGCATGATTCAACCGAGGGCTGGCTTCCCCAGGATTATCTGGGCGTCACCAAATCGTATTACAAACCTGTGCCACGGGGCCGCGAAGCTGTCTTTCGTCAAAGACTGGATGAGTTCCGGAAGCGTCGAACCACAGACTCTGAATGAAACCCCGATCCGGGAATTGCCTTTTCAATGTCCAGATTGACGAACCGATGCAGGACGCCACTACACAAAATCAACTCTTGATACGGTGGCTGTTTGTCATCTCTGTCACCTGGGGAGCATTTGAGCTGACTTCGCTGGCTGGCGGCAATAACCAACACAGCCTTGATGTCCGAGTCCTTCAGTTTCTGCGCAGCAATGATGATCTTTCACGCGTAGCCGGTCCGCGATTTTTGGGTGAAGCGATGCGCGACATGACCGGGCTTGGAGGATACGCAGTGTTGATTGGCGTGACGGCAGCTGTTTCATTCGTTCTCCGTCGTGTCGCACCTTCACATCAGCGATTCTACCTGCTGACGGTGCTTGGCGGGTACGGCTGTTCGATGTTGATGAAATTCGTTGTTGGTCGAACACGACCGGATGTCGTCCCGCACCTGGCCCACGTATCATCAAGCAGCTTCCCCAGCTCACATGCTATGATGTCCATCATCGTGTATCCGGCAGCCGGACTGCTGATGTCACGGCTAAGTGTACTTCGTCCTGTTCAGACGTTTGTCCGGGTTGGACCTCTCGCGCTTGCGATTCTGATTGGAGTCACCCGTGTGTTTCTGGGCGTGCATTATCCAACTGACGTTTTTGCCGGGTGGGTAGCAGGACTGTTATGGCTGTGGGCGGCCTTCGCATTTCGGGAACGCCTGAAACTCCACAAGGTCGATGCCGTTGGAGAAATTGGGAGTTCCTCCACGAATGGATGAACATCCAGACATGCTACCTGATTCTTCACTTAGCCCATCCTCTCCAACGTGATTCGGGAAGTGTCGTTTCCTGTCAGGTGAATCGACATTTCATGATTTCTGGTCTGCACAATTGGTGAAACGAAGGGTAACCTGTTCCCTGTTCCTGTTGCGAGGATACGTTGCGAAGGAATGTATCTTTGGTCCCTTGAGTTCAGGCATCACGGAGGATTTCGATGCAAATTCAACCCCGAACCAGCCCTGAAACAGACCGGTGTATGGACTTGATCCGCCAACTCGGCAATGCGGTCATCCATGATTTTCATCTGACGGCCGAACTGGAATGTGTTGTATTGACCGGCCGGGCTATGTCCTGGTACGCAAAACAGGTTGCAACGTCGGCAGCGCGAAGAATGTATCCTGGGCAGAAAATCGAGAACCGCATCAAGGTTGTTACGGTTCGCTGATCATTATTTCGCGGCGACAAGTGGCTGTTTGCCTGTACGCAGCCAGTCTAATGCTTCCGAATGGCATTCTGCGACGCGTTCTCTGGCAAGTTCTGCCAGGGCGTGGTCATCAGAACCATTCTGCAGGAGCTGGCGATCCTGCTCGGACAGTGGTTTGCCGTAGATCAGTCGGATGCGGCGAGGTCGAATGAACCAGGCGCCTTTGGGAAACACTTTGTCTGCGCCGGCGATAGCGACAGGATAGACCGGCTGGCTTGTTCGCCGCACCAGGGCCAGAAAGCCAGGCCGAAACCGTTTCACATCGTCCCCTGATGATCGTGTACCTTCCGGGTAGATCCCAACCAGAAAGCCTTCTTCAACGCGTTCCATTGCCGTTCGAATACTGCCGCCGCGAACAGATTCACGACTTATGGGAATGACGTATGTGTTTCGCAGGAGCCAGCCAAGCAGGGGCACTCGAAACAAGCTGTCCCGCGCCAGATAAGCCACGGGTCGCGATAGAAAAACGCCAACCAATAGTGGGTCAAGGTAGCTTTGGTGATTGATCAGCAACAGGCCGCCACGCGTCGGGTCGAGATTCTGCTGGCCAGTGACTTCAAGTCGGATCCAGCATCGACACAACAGCCACACGGGAATTCGAACGAGACTCCAAAGCCAATTGCAATTCAGCACGGCCTGTGGATCGGAGGTCTGTTCTGAGTTCTCTTCATTCATACGATCGTCCGATCCTGATCTTGTTGAGCTTCCCGTGGGACGAGATACGTTCAAAAATTCCGAAGTGCATCTAACACGGTTTCCGTGGAATGCAAGTCCGGGAACAGATGGTCTGGACTGTGAGGTTGCAATTGTTCAGCACTGTAGACTCCAGTAGCGACCGCGATAACACTTGCATTGATGGCCCGAGCACATTTGATATCGGCTGGAGTATCTCCAATGACACAGGTGTGTTCGCCGGGCACGTTGTGGCTCAGATGCATTCGGACGCTGTCGAGGGCAACTCGGGCGACGTCATTTCTCTGCGGATGGTAGTCTCCGAATCCACCACATCCCCGGAAGAATTCATGCAGTTGAAAATGGCGAAGTTTGACTTGCGCACCCTCGACATAGTTGCCCGTCAGGAGGCTTAAATGAAACTGGTTGTCTGCCACCAGTTGTTCCAGCAGCTCTCGGACTCCGGGCAGAAGGGCTCCCTGCAATTCGCGAAGGCAATCCGGGAGGCGATCGAGGTAACTGCGACGAAAACGGTCCCGCTCTGATCGCGTGTCGTTTAGCCCATAGCGTGCGAAGATCTCATCTTCGATTCCCGCATCTGTCCTGCCAGCGGTTAAGACTCCTTCGAACGGGAAGTCAATTGCGAAGTCTTCGATCAACGCAAGCTCCATCGCCTTCTGCCCTGCCCCTCCCGTGCTGAGCATTGTGCCATCGATGTCGAAGAATATGACTTTTTTTGACATTTCATGAATCCGTAATTTCAGGCTGCTTCGACGCACGGGTTAATCGCACGAGGATGGATTGTGACCGTGGTTGCAGATCGCTGCTCACAGCCCACAGGTCGTTTCAGGAGCATTGTGTCGGCAGCAGCCGCATTGAACACGTTGGCCTTGGGGCAATTCGCACTTGTTCCCAATCCCGGAATCCGGATAGATTCTGATTGCGTCTACTCTGAGCAGACCAGCACAATTCACGGTGGCCTGACCGGGCGCTGATCGCAAATATAGCCGAAAGGGAGCGCACGTCTCCATGACCCTGAAGCGCATCGCTATCACTGGAAGTTCAGGATTCTACGGGCGCGGTGTGGTTCAGGCGATCCGAAGGCGATTTCCGGAGGCGACCATTCTGGGACTCGACATTACGCCGCCGCTTACGGATGAACCAGATGAGTTCGTCCAGTGCGACGTATTGAGCGAACAGCTTCGTCAGCACCTGACGGCGTTTGGTCCCGACACGGTGATCCACCTGGCCTTTGTCGTCAATCCCATGCGCGACGAGTGCCGAATGCATCGAATCAACGTAGAAGGTACGCGAAATCTGCTTCAGGCCGTTTCTGAAATCGCACCCGCGAGGCTGTTGGTTTCTTCCAGTGCAACTGCGTATGGAGGTTGGCCGGATAATCCCCTGCCAATGGCCGAGAGTTGGCAGTTGAGGGCTCGAACTGAATACCGTTATGCCGAAGACAAAGTCCTGGTGGAAGCGCTGCTGGAGGATTTTGCCGAATCTCACCAGGAAATTGCAGTCAGCTGGACACGCCCCTGCATCATTTACGGTCCTGAGATTTCCAACTATCTGACGGACTTCATCAAACATGGCCCGATTATTGTTCTGCCGGGCGGCAATAACACAGAAATGCAGTTCGTCCATCTCGAAGATGTTTCAGAAGCGACTGTCACGATTCTGGAACAGAATGGTCAGGGGCCGTTTAATGTCGCGCCAGGCGATTGGCTGACCCTGAGAGATCTGGCTCGCCTGAGCAATCGGGTTTGTGTTTCTGTCCCGTTGGTTGTTTGTCGTGCTTTTACGAATTGCTGGTGGGCTCTGCGACTGCCCCTGTATCGATTTCCCTCCGGCCTGTGGTATTTCATCAGGTATCGGTGGGTCATCTCACCTTCCAGGCTCGAATCAGAGCTGAAATTTGAATTCCGCAGGAGCAGTCTTGAAACAGCCCGGCTGCTGCTGGCCGATGCTGGCAAACTCTCTTCCGCATCGCAACCCACCCATTGATCGCATGCTCCCGTTCCGGGAATATCGTATGCAACTCGAAGAGTAGCGGGACTGGTGTTGGTCTGAATGTCGTGTGGCGGCTATGATCCGATGCAGAGATATGTTAGTTGGATTTCGGTCTGTTTCATTATTCGGCCGATGAATGTTCAGCATTCCGTGACATTGACCGCCAGTCCACCGCGAGACGTTTCCTGGTAGTTTGAGCTCATGTCCGCCCCCGTTCGGCGCATGGTGCAGATGACTCGGTCAAGTGATACATAATGCTTGCCGTTTCCACCCAGTGCGAGGCGAGCGGCATTGATTGCCTTCACCGCCCCCATGGCGTTGCGTTCGATACAAGGTACCTGAACGAGACCGCCGATGGGATCGCAGGTCAGGCCAAGATTATGTTCCATCCCGATTTCAGCGGCGTTCTCAACTTGGGCCGCGGTGCCACCAAGTCCTTCGCAAAGTGCAGCAGCGGCCATTGAGCAGGCGACGCCCACTTCACCCTGGCAACCGACTTCTGCACCGGAGATTGATGCGTTCAATTTGTAGAGTGTGCCAATCGCTCCTGCCGTCAGAAGGAAGCGAACGATACGATCTTCGTGGCTGGCATTGTGGAACTGAACGTAATAGTGAAGGACTGCTGGAATGATGCCTGCAGCGCCGTTGGTTGGTGCGGTGACAACTCGGCCGCCCGCTGCGTTCTCCTCATTGACCGCCAGTGCCCAAAGGCTGACCCAATCGAGTGGAATCAGCGGATCTGTAATCGCAGCCGGACTACCCGCGCTCAACTTTCGAAACAGCGTTGCGGCTCGTCGTTCGATCTTAAGCCCACCGGGCAGAATGCCTTCTTCGCGACAACCACGCTCAACACAACTTTGCATGGCCTTCCAGACCTTTATCAGCCCTTCCCGAGTCTGTTCCTCCGGACGCCAGCAAGCTTCGTTTCGGAGCGTCATTTCGCTGATACTCAGGTCGTTGTCTGCCGCAAGTCTCAGGAGATCAGCACCGGATCGGTAGGGGAATGGTCGATCTACCTGAGATCTTGTGAGTTGGTCTGATTCGGCCGATTTCTCTCCAACAACGAAGCCACCACCGATGCTGTAGTATGTCTTTGTCAGGAGTATCGTGTTGTCAGGATTGAATGCGGTAAATCGTAATCCATTCGGATGGGCAGGAAGCGATTCTTTGCGACGGAAGATCAGGTCACGATCTTCGATAAAAGTGATACTTCGCTCCGGAGTCAGCTGCAACTTGTGGGTTGTACGGATTCGATCGAGTTGACTTTGAATGCTGTCGACGTCGATTTCTTCCGGACTTTCGCCTTCGAGTCCCAGTAGCACTGCTTTGTCCGTGCCGTGTCCTTTGCCGGTAAACGCCAGGGACGCGTACAGACAAACTTCGATGCGATCTGTGCTCCCGATTTCGCCCGCTTCTATGAGTCGCTGAACGAAAAGTCTGGCAGCACGCATCGGCCCGACAGTATGCGAGGAGCTCGGCCCGATACCGATCGTGAAGAGCTCGAGTACGCTGATATCCGGCGACATGGCAACTCCCCGAAAGAAACAGATTTCAACGCATGGTCACAAAGGAATCGTCACGATGGCAACAGTGAGCGGAAACAGCGGCTCAGCACATCATCTGACGGCAGTGGGGCGGAAAAACTGGAACAGAAATACGATTCGAGTCCCCAAAAACCTTTGTTTCAGGGCAGAGATGTCACGCCAAATCGTTGGTGAATCTGATCTCGAACAGCTGGCAGAATTCTCAGCCCGTGGGCCAGGTCAATGAGGTATCTTTCTTCTGCACTGGAATCGAGGTTGACTGCCATCAGAGAGATGGCGTAGATCTCGTTCTCCATTCCCAGAGGAATTGACCAGACGAATTCCCTGATATCCAGAGGTGCAGCAAACTCTCTGCGAAGGAACTCGATATCGGCCTGAGTTGGATTGCCCAGTTGTCTCACAATTGCGTCCTGCTCTGCCTGATCAATTCTGCCATCTGCTTTTGCTGCGTTGATCATTGCACGCACGATCAATTCGGACTTGTCACTCAATCGACTCGACTGTTCTGCTTCGCCATAGCGAGAAGTGCCGGGGGCCGGGTCTCGCTGTCCCGAGCGATTCTGCTGTTCACCGCGACCGTGTGCCTGTCGCAGCATATCTTCGAAGTGATCCAGCTGTTCATCCCGGGGTGTTCGGTGTGTGGAAGTCGGCGTTGGGGCATCGCGTATCACAGGCGCGCCTGCGGGACGCTGGGGAATCGTTTGACTTCCGGGTGCTGGCGCTGAAGACCGGCTGCCCGTGAGAATGTTCTTCAGAATCTGACCTCCGAGGCCAGAAGAACCAGACCGTTTTCTGAGTAGTCCCCCGAAAATATCAATGGCATCCATAGTACACTCGACCTTCTGTGTTATTGATTTCAGTCCACCATTGACTGTTTTTGACGATGCACTGGTTGAGTCTCATTGTTTAAGCTGGGCAGCCATTTTCCGGGCGCTTTGTCCCAGAAAGAGAACATCAACGCCTGCCACGATCAGTGAATAGCCTTTTTCAATGTAGGGAGAAACAGCTTCCGCTGTGACCCCGAAGTAGCCCAACGGAACACCCGACGATCGGCAAGCATCCGTTACACGATCGATCGCCGCCACGACATCGGGGTGGTTGATTTGTCCCATTCTGTCCATGCTGGCGGACAGATCGTATGGTCCCAGCAGAACGCCGTCTATACCAGGGACCCGGACAGTCTCTTCAATACATTCGACGGCACTCTTGTGTTCTGCCTGAACCACGACGACGGTTTCGCGATTTGCTGATTCGATGTATTCGTTGAAACGAAATCCGTATCCATGTGCTCTGGCAAGGCCTACTCCGCGTGAGCCTTCCGGAGGATATTTGGCGAAGCGGACTGAGTCTTTCACCTGTGCCAGTGAATTCGTTTGCGGAACAATAATTCCGGTTGCTCCCAGGTCGAGGACTTTCTTGATGGCGATTTCATCGCATGAAGCAATACGGATGAGACAGGGAATCCGATGACCAACGGACTGAAGAATGCTCAGGATACTGGAAATCTCCAGAGGGCCGTGTTCTGCGTCAATGAACAACCAGTCAAATCCAGCGTCGGCAAGAATCTCGGCAGTGGATGCCGTGGGCAGGGTGACCATCGTCCCGATAAGGCATTCTTTGTTCAACAGCCGACTGCGGAAAGAACTTTGAGTCATTGAAACAATCCGTTTTGATTGTGACTTGGAGAAATACGTGAAGGCAGAAATCGTATCGGCTGGCAATCATGCTCGCTGAGAACGATACTGGCAAGTCTTCAACCAAAGCTCCGGGAGCCTGACTATGAACCATGATGAAATGTTGATCGCACTTTCAAGGATCCGCGAGGAGTTGCAGAATTCTCCGGATCTTACTGACGATACGCGTGTGCAGTTGCAGGCGTTGACCGCCGACATCGAGCTTGCACTCGCGAATGGCAGCGCACCGGAAGATGCCGCCACGATTAAGGACAGGCTTCAGGAGGCGGTCGTTGATTTTGAAGTGCACCATCCCATCATTGGAGGTTTGCTGGAACGCATCACTGATGGACTGGCAAACCTGGGGATTTAGTCTCTTCGGAGCATGGTTTCGTCAATTTCAATTGTCACCGGGGCATGATCGCTTACTTCGAGTCCTCCGTCGCGGTGAATCGACGCCGACCGAAACATCGTGGATGCATTACGATTCGCCAGCAGGTAATCAATTCGCCATCCGCGGTCCAGTTCTCTTGCTTTTCCCCGGTTTGACCACCAGGAATAAGGACCGTTCACATTGCCGAAGTGGCGTCGGACCAAATCATCCCAGCCGCAATCAAGAAAGTCGCTGAACCATTGTCTTTCGTGCGGCAGAAAACCAGATGTTTTCTGGTTCGATTTGGCGTGAAAAATGTCCCGTTCTGTGTGGGCAATATTGAAATCGCCACCAAGAATCAGCGGAGCAGAATCGACCTGAGCTTCACCCCATTCACCAAAAAAGCCCAGCCAGTCCTCCTTGATCTTTTGCCGAGCGTCTCCGGAGGAACCAGACGGAAGATAGATACTGGCAAGTCGGACTCCCTTTACGCTGCCAGCAATCACCCTCCCCTCCTCGTCGGCATTGCCCTCGATGCCACGCACGACGTCGTCCACGGGTGTCCTGGACCAGATCGCGGTTCCGGAGTACCCTGGGCGCTGAGCCGGGTGCCAATGGACGCACCATCCTTCAGGGTCCTGGAATTCTTTCGGTAGTTGCTCCGGATGACATCGGATCTCCTGCAGCAAGAGAATGTCAGGGCAGATCACATCAAGATGTTGCATGAATCCTTTTTTGATGGCGGCTCTGAGGCCGTTAACGTTCCATGTTGTAATTCGCATAATATCTTTTCAGCAATAGTCTTACGCCCGCCGGAGATCGCAGTGGAAACGCTTTGGAGTTCTGGGTGGGACAGGAAGATTCTGGGTTTTCTTCATTTTATGACGTTTCGAGTTGCGTTGCCTTCCTGGAGGGCTGGATAATCCGGGCAGTGGAGGAATCTGCTGCGTCCGTACACGGCGGTACGGAAGTTTGAATCATTTCCAGCCGCGTGGGGCCAGGCTGGCTGATGAAGGATGTTTCCCTCAATATTCTCCAAGATATCGTTTACAGGTAGGGATGTCATGAAATTCGTTCGAGCGGCGAAATCGGCCATCACATTGTCAGTGGCGTCAACACTTACAGCCGGATCCATGTTTGCCACCGTGCAGTCAGCAGCAAGTCAGGATGCGGTCCCTGTGCTGGCGGAAAGTGCATCGCCTGCGCCCCAGGAGGTCCTGCATGATCGATCGCATGATGTTGTCCTGCATTCAGAGGGCCGGGTTGTTGGCAGGCTCAGTCGGTTCTCGCCAGTGGATGGACAGTTGATTGCTGCACAAGGGTGTACCGTTACCCTCGTAAAAGATGGCCGCAGGGTCACCTCTGCACTCAGTGATGATGCAGGCGTATTTTCTGTTCAGGGGCTGGAGCCCGGCGTTTATGGGCTGATTGCCACTGGCACAACTGGTTACGCACTGTACTCTTTCCGAGCGGTTGCAGGTCCGGAACCGGGGGATGCCGTTGCAGATAATGCAGCCTCGCCTGTGTCACTTGACCTTCAAATCAATACGGTTTCGGTTCTCCCGAGGGATTTCCCGACTGTCCGTGATCTCATCGAACGGCGATACGCGAACACCGCCGCCCGAGAATCGGTCATCGCCTCTCGAGTGCCGACAGTTCCCGGGGCAGATCACTCATTCGGCTCCGGCCCGGAATCGACCCCGCTGAATGGGCATCAGGTCCAGCTCCGCAGCAACGGCGATCTGGTGGGCGAAGTTAACCTCCTGGAAACGACAGATGGCTATCTGAGGCCAGTTCGCGATATCACGGTCTACTTCGTGATGGACAACACCATCATTGGCTCGACTGCTGTCAACGCGGACGGCAGCTTTCGGCTGGTCGGCCTCACACCAGGATTCTACTCCGTTGTTGGTGTTGGGGACGATGGCGTGCTGGCCGTTGGTGTAGATGTACTTGGACCAGCTGCGAATGATTCGGAATACAAACCCGCTTTTGTTTCGCAAACGCTCGACCTGGCAGGTGCCGCAGTGGACCCACTGAATTTCATTATTGATGCACCGACCAATCCGGAATCACCAACGGGTGACCCAACGGCTATGACACCAGGAGCTTTTCCGGGTGGAGCAGCGCCGGGGGGCCTGGGTGGGGGCGGACTGGGCGGTGGCGCTGGCGGCGGGCTTGGAGGAGGCGGTGGCCTCGGCACGCTGTTGGGAGCGGCAATTGCTGGCGGTGTTGGTTATGCGATTGCTGACAACAACGGTAACAATGATGCAAGCCCTTCAAACTAAGGGCAATTGACGAATCTGATACCACGCAAAGGGGTGACTGTTCGAGGCGAGCAGTCACCCTTTTTTCGCTTCGCGTTATGGCCCGAGGTTGATCAAATTCAGCTGCTGTGGAGACTTTTCAGAACTTCGGCGATGCTGTGATCTGGTCCATCGCTGGTCAGTCAACTCTGAGCGTCATCTGGCGAAAGTGCCAGTTTTAAGTTGAAGCTTTGAACTCATCTGACCGGAACAGCTGAAGAAGCAGTTTCTCGAGTCGCTCTCCTCCTTCACCTGCAACGGCAATAATCTTGCTGATGTCGGCTGGTTCCAGAGCGTCCGGAAGGCACATATCTGTTACGATCGAAAAAGCGACGGCTCGCATTGAAGCATGGGCTGCAACGATAACTTCGGGCACTGTCGACATACCGACCACATCAGCCCCGATTGCTCTGAGCATGCGGTATTCGGCCCTGGTTTCAAGATTGGGCCCCGGCACGGCGACCAGAACGCCTGAGTGGGCCGGGATTGCGAGTTGAAGGGCGATTCGTTTTGCGGCCTGAACAATTCCTTTGTGATATGGCTGGCTCATGTCCGGAAAGCGACAACCAAGTCGATCATCGTTAATTCCACGCAGTGGATTATCCGGGATCAGATTGATGTGGTCTTCCAGAATTACGATGTCAGCCAGTTCATACTGCGGGTTCATGCCTCCAACAGCATTCGTGACAACGAGCGTATCTGCCCCCATTGCCTTCATGACGCGAACAGGAAATGTCACCTGTTGCAGTGAGTAGCCCTCGTAGTAGTGAATTCTTCCTTCCATGACGACTAAAGGAATTCCTTCCAACCTGCCACAGATAAGCTGTCCGGCGTGAGTTGGAGCGGTTGATTTTGGAAAGTGTGGAATGTCCTCGTAGGGAAGCGTGGCCTCGACCTCGATTTTTCGGGCCAGATCGCCAAGGCCGGTTCCGAGTATTAGTCCGGCCTTTGCACTATGCGGCCAGCGTTCCTGAATCCATTTCCGGGATGATTCAATCTGTTCAAACAGTTCGAGCATTTCATTGTTCCGTAGGCAAGCGTTAGCGATCGAGCATGAAAAAGGCGTGCCCCGCATGGCGAAGCACGCCTTGTCCGTCTGTCATCGATTCTTCAGCAACGGGGCAAACCTGACACCCAACGGCACCTGAAAGCTGTCGCGTGAGCGCTGCAGGACCACTGCGATACCCGGGACACTGCGCGTGGTCACGCCGCAGTACCCCTGAGTCTTCGCGGCGAAGTTTTAGAAATCGTCATCATCATCTTCGAAGCCGTCGATGTCGTCATCGTCGTCGAAATCATCGTCGTCATCGTCGTCGAAATCATCTTCATCATCGTCTTCGAAGTCATCAAAATCGTCGTCGACATCGTCGTCGAAGTCTTCATCTTCCTCCTCGTCATCCACTTCGTCTTCTTCGAAGTCGGCATCGAAGTCATCGTCGTCGTCTTTCATGACGGGACTGATTACTTTTTCCAGAGTCGAAATCATCATGTCGGCCGACGCGAATGCCTCGTCAGACAGCGTTTCGGCAGTTTCAAGTGTCATTACCATGACGTGCAACCTCGCGTAAGTCCTGCATCTTTAATGGTTTGGGTAACCTGGAACGTCTAGCGACGCGTTTGATAATCAGACAATGAATCTCTTGTCAACCCCGCGGTTTAGATCGAGCGGCAGAAAACCTGCCATTGCGACTTCGAGAAATAGTCTGTCCTGTTTTCGGATTTGAAGTCATCCTACTGAAGTGTCCCGATGGCACTTTCAGATTTTTGTGCTGGTGCTTTTCTCTCAATCGTTAACACGAGATGCGTTCTTGTGGCTGTTTCACCTGACAATCAGATTTTGCTGAATGACGATCAGTTCTGGGTCACATTCCGGGGACGCCAGTTCGGACCCTTTGCATATCAGTGGAGTAACGACCTCTATGGGGTGGAATTCCTCTACCGCGGCGATAAATTTGGTGAAGTCTGCAGCGAAGACGAGTTCTTTGCGGATCTGCAGCCCTACGAACTGCCAATGAGTGTTTGTCAAGTCGCGACGTTGACTGCCGGCATTATTGCTGAAGCTGTCCAGAAAGGCCGTTGCGTCGACCAGCGTGTTTCGCGGCTGATTGAGTTGCTTCATTCCTTCGGACTTGATCGATTCGAAATCCGCGAACTCTGATCATTATTTTGTCTCATGCAGCATCTGACGGAGCTTTGCTGCGTCTGACAGCAACGTGCGCAGCGCATCCGAATCGTTCTTTTCGATGGCATTTTCAAATTCAATCAGGATTTTCGATGCTGTTCTGATCGAGTCCAGAACGCTGCCGCGATTTCCGAGAAGTATGGTTGTCCAGAGTTCAGATGATCCTGCAGCAACTCTTGTCGTGTCCCTGAAGCCAGTCCCCGTGTATTTCAGTTCTTCGGCTGTCACCGCCGAAGCGCTGACTGCCGCCAGCAAATGCGGCAGATGACTGGTGTGTGCCAGTATCTGATCGTGTACGGTTGCGGACATTTTCGCCACGTTACAACCGAGCATTCTCCAGAACCGACAGACTCGTTCGACGACCTTATCGGGGCCTGATTCCGGAGTCACAACGCACATGCGATCGTCGAATAAGTTGGGCTGGGCATGCTCAAAACCCGATTGTTCTGCGCCGGCAATTGGATGCGATCCCACGAATCTGTCGAATGCTGCGGGGACTTCATGCAACTGATCATAGATCAGCTGTTTGACACTCCCGGCATCGGTGACCACTGACTGGTCGTCAGCAAGACACAGAATCTCTCGTACCGAAGCAGCGATACGGTCTACCGGTAAACAAACCACTGACAGGCTGCCGGACGGAAATGATTCGGCGGCGATACGGACATCAAAATGATCAATCAGCCCAGCCGCCTGAGCTGCGACTAATCGATCACGACTTCGTCCAATACCCATGATCCTGCAAGTCGGGAATCGCTGCCGAATAGCGGCGGCAATTGAACCGCCAATCAGGCCAACACCTATGACGACGACGCTGGATTCAAATTCGAGTCGCTTTGCTGTAATCATGCGGCGGATCATAGAGGGCTTGTGGCGGCCCGGCAAATCGATTCTGTGAGCAATTCATGACAACAACCAGTCGGCCGGTTCAGCATCTGAGAATCTGATGGGCCGGCCTATGGGAGTCAGAACTTCTTTTGAAAAATCGATGCCCATGACGCGCATGATCGTCGCATAGAGAGTGGGAATCGTGATCGCTTCTGTCGGAGATGCGTCTTTTGAGGTCGGAATCTCTGCCGGGGTTGAACCAACCAGTGTGCCCTGACGAAATCCACCACCGGCGACCAGACACGAAAACCAGTTTGGCCAGTGATCTCGTCCGCCTGCCGGATTGATCGAAGGCGTCCGGCCGAATTCACTGATGCAGAGGACGATTGTTGACTCCAGTAAATCTCGATCCGAGAGTTCTCTTAAAAGAGTGGCTAGTGCCGGGTCGAGTATTTCACATTGCGTGACATGACCTTCGTGATTCGATGCATGAGTATCGAATCCCGAAAGAGTGACTTCGACGGCACGGACCCCTACTTCCACCAGTCTGCGTGCGACAAGGCACCCTCGACCAAATCGTGTGTCGCCGTATGAAGCCTTGACGCTTTCCGATTCTTCATCCAGTCGGAATGCCTTTAATTGTTCCGAAGACATCATGGTCAGGGCCTTTTCCATGGTCTCCTGGTGTAGCGTGCCGGGCAGGCCAAACCGATGTTTGTTTCCGAAGGATTGACTGACGACCTCCAGCCCTTTCATCCTTTTGGCACTCCGTTCGTTCGACACCAGGTTCTCCAGGTTGTTGATCCCCTGCCCCGGATTGAAAACTCGAAAAGCATCCCATTGATTCCCCAGATAGCCCCCGTGAGAAAACGGCTGATCGGCACAAAGGGCGATGTGCTGCGGGATTTCAATGGAGGGGTCCTGCAGTTCGAGGGCAGCGATTGCACCAAGTGAGGGATACTTGAGCGTTGGTTCCGGGCGGTAACCCGTCTTGACGAACTTCGTACCTCGTTCGTGGTCTCCTTCTTTGCTGGTCAGGGATCGAATCAGCGTCGCAAGGTGCATCTGTTCGGCCACCCGGGGAAGGAGGTTGCTAATCAGAATGTCCTTCGCTGTTGTGCTGATTGCAGTTACCTCGCCCCCGCTTTTTGTGCCAGGGTGCGGATCCCATGTTTCCAGCTGGCTCATGCCGCCGCCCATCCAGAGTGTAATGATGGATTTAGGTCGCTCCGTGCGGCGAGCGGCCGCAGCACGCGCGGACATCGCTGGCAGTCTGAGGCTGAGACCCATGCCGGCGAGCATCGAAAGCAGGTTGCGACGGGTAATCATTTTCGGCGCTTTCATCTGGAGATATGTTGCAGTGATCCGCAGGAAGCGGATTAGTGATTCCATGAAAACTCAGGGCTGTTGAACAGTATCCAGAACAGATCACCAATGGTTTCGTGGCGTTGCTGCGTCCGTTGGCTTTCATCCTGCCTGTCGATTGACTCTCGGTCGGCTGGCTCGTCCTGCCGATTATCCTTGTCATTTGAATCCCGGGACCCGGATTCAGGTAACTCCGCAAGATTCAGTCCGGATTTTTCGACGAAGTAGGCTGCTTCCTCTTCCGTGGGACGTCGTGTCAGGCAAGTCAGAAAACAGTTCTCAATGATCGCCTGGTCATCCTTCGAAAATCGAATGACCTGTGCAGCGGAGCTGAATCCGTCAGCCTTTGTAAATTCACGCGTGAATCGCCCATTCATTCTGAGCAGAGACTGCGGAATTGTCCCGACCTGCTGGAGCAGTTCGTCATCTCCCAGGTCGCCATATTCCTTGATAAAGTCGTTCTCATTGGCGAAACGGATCAGTCGAATGAAGACGTGCGAATTCTGGTCCACTGTACTCACGCTATTTGCCTGAAACAGTGAGCCAATGACCTGTTCTGGCCGTAGTCGGATCAGTGGGAAGACGGCCCATTGTTCGACTTCGTGGTCGTAAGCCGCTGGCGAATCTGAATTGCTTGCCGATGAGGCGCGAAATGCATCCGACAACGCGATGATACGGATGAGGTTCCCGATTGTACCTCCATTCTTTCGGAACTCCTGCCCCAGGACATCCAGAAGATCCGCATCAATGGCCGAGCCGTCTGCATGTTCATCTGACGGATGTGGCAAGTCATCTACGGGATCATGCCAGGGCTTTCCAAACATCAATCCCCAGATCCGATTCGCAATGGCACGTTCGAATCGCCGGTTTCCGGGATCTGTAACCCACGCGGCAAGCCGTTCTCTTGGCGATCCTTCATCCGGAAGCCATTCCTCGTGAAACGGCACCACGGGCTCAACAATTCGGCCTTCTTCTTCTGGCTGTCCGGGTTCAGGAATTCGATAGACCAGCGGTTCACTGTCTGCCGGTGGCGAATCCGTCACTCCACCCAGCGTCAATCGCGCGCTGGCGAACCATGCCGCCAACCCTTCAAAGTCACTTTGTGACCAGCGTTCGTCGAATGGATGGTCGTGACACTGGGCGCAGTCGATTCGCTGTCCAAGGAACGTACGTACGGTTCGTCCTGCGAGCTTGTTGACATCCAGGCCTTCGTCTTCAATTCGGGCAACCGTGATAAAGTTTGTCTGCGGGCGATCAGTCCATAGTCCTTCGGCAGCAATCATCTGTCGGGATAAATCGGGCCATGGTGTGTCGGCCTGAAGATGCCTGCCCAGCCAGTCGGTCAGCTGATCGCGGCGAAAGACTATGAATGGCCCACCCTCGACTCCCACCAGACTTCTGGCCAGTCTTTCGCTGAAGTAGTTTGCGTATCGATTGTCTCGCAGCAGTTTGTCGACCCAGCGTTCCATCCGCTGAGGTTGATCGTCGCTTTCGAAAGCGCGGATCTCTTCCAGCGAAGGAATGGTGCCGTGCAGGGCCAGGGACAATCGCCGAAGAATGGTGAGATCACTGGCTGGCTGAGGCAACGCCAGTTGTTCAGCCTGCCAGCGCCGCCTGAGCCATGCATTCACCCGATCTGCGGAGGATGATAATTCCTGCGAATGCTGATTGATCTGCACAGGGATCTGATTCGTGTGCAGTTCAATACGCCCGGCGGAATTCACGAGCCAGATGACGGCCGAGCAGATACCGACAGAAACGACAGCGACAAGACCCCTCATCCGTTTTCTCCAGTTCCCGATCCACAGGCCACACCGGGTGATGCCACTACCAACTTCGAGTCATGAACGTGCGTTTCTCAGAATGACAACAGAGTATAACTTTTGGCGTTATGGCTGTTCGTATTTCGTTCAGAATGATTGGCGTGCGATCCTGAAAAATCTTCCTGCCGAATAATTTTGTGCATTCGACGTATTACACTCTCAGGAAAACGATGGATGCCGACTCATGACCGTCTTTGCATTACGACCACGTGCAGGATGTTCAGAAAGCTTACTGGCCGTTGTGTTGAAAAACGGGACTGGCTCGCGCAGAAGACCTTAAAACACGACGGTTTCCAGTCGTCCTGCGTGCCTTTCCCGGTTTTTCAACGGACAGTTAAGCAGGCTTATTGGCCGTTGAAAACGAAACAAAGTGCAACCCAATGCGTTGACGAGGACGATTTTCACAGGCCTTTCAGGGTCGGCATTCCCTCGCTGACGCGTCGGGTTTCTTTTAAACGGGCTGCTTACGGATGGACCTGATACGATGACAACCAGATTCCATGTGCGGATGACTGGCATAAATGCGGTTCTCCACTCCGTCTTTCAAACATCTGCCGAAATCTTCTCGAATACGCCTGCGAATTCGGGGGGAGAAAATCGGGATCGGATTGCAACAGTGAGCATTCTTGAGCCGCCTGGTCCTGATCTCCTGAAATTGCCGGTAACACGGCCTGTGTCTGATCAGGTGAGAACTTCCGAGCCTGGTCCCGGTCCATTCCCCGGTATTCGAAAGCCTTTCAGAAGTCTGTGGTGGCTTGTCCACATCAGCTTCGGCGCGATATGTCTGATTCTTATTCTTGCCGTGTTCGCCGCCATCCCGGGGCTGAATCTTCTGACGCTTGGTTACATGCTTGATGGGCAGCGACGAGTTGCACTGTCCGGAAGATTACGAGATGGCTTCCCTTTGATGAAGCTGGCACCCCGCCTTGGCGTTGTCGCGATCTTTACACTGTTGTTTCTGATTCCTGTACGGTTACTGTCGACGATGTGCAACGCTGCGTTAATTGTTCGTGGTGGCACGGATGTTTCGAGTGATGGATTGCTTCTGGGTCTGACCATCCTGAAGACGGTGACTGCGATGCATCTGATTCTTGCAATCATGAACGGAGGAACCGTTGGATGCTTTCTTCGCCCGATTCGAAATGTGCGGCGAATTGGAAAGGCACTGGTCGATCGCACATTCGCCAGTGAACGACAGCACTGGATTGTTGAGGTTTGGGGAATTCTGCGTCCGGCGTACCACTTTATGCTGGGACTGAAAGCCGTGTTGGGGGCTTTCCTCTGGCTGGCAATTCCGACATCGCTTTTAGTCGCCTACTCGGCACCAGGGCGAGTTGCTCCCGGGTTCGCCGTGCTTTCATTCCTTGGTGGGTTACTATTGGTCCTGGTTGCCGGGTGGCTGCCGGCCCTGCAGGTACAGCAGGCCGTCAGCGGCCGATTCATGGATATTTTCCGCCTGCGAATTGCACGCAGCATGATCAGGAATTCTCCGGTGGCATGGTTATTTGCGTCGGTTGTGTTATACGCAATGACGTTGCCTTTGTACCTTGCCAAGATTCGACTCTTACCCTCCGATGCCTTCCTTGTGCTGACTCCGGTCTTTATTGTTGCGATTTATCCGTCACGAATTCTCATTGCAAAGGCTTTTCATCGAAGTCAATCACGCGAACAATCTGCCGGGTTTGGTTTTCGATGGATCGCACGACTGTTAGCCTTTCCCCTTCTTGCTCTGTACGTATTATTCTTATTCCTGACTCCAACGATCAGCGAATTGGGTCGGGCCGCACCGCTGGAAAATCACGCATTCATGAGCCCCGTTCCTTACGGACAATGGGGGAAATGATGTCGTAATCAACGCAATGACAGGTCGGCAGTCCGCCGGATGCTGTCGGGCTAGAATGTTTGGCGAAGATGTCATTTGCTGCACCGGCTGCTTTGGCTCTCACTGCTCTTGCCCTTCCCATCATTGCGTTCTACGTGCTGAAGGTTCGTCTGCGAAGAATCCCTGTTTCGACCAATTTGTTCTGGAAACAGGTCTACGAAGACAAGCCCCCCCGATCCTTATGGCAGAACCTTCGCCATCTCCTGTCGCTGTTTTGTCAGTTGTTTCTGCTGGGGCTGTTAGTACTTGCCGTGGCTGATCCGTACTTATCCGGGCAGGCCCTGCATGCGCGTCGCCTTGTGTTTGTGCTGGATGCATCAGCCAGTATGAAAGCGACCGATGTCAGCCCAACGCGATTCGACGCAGCACGATCTGCAGCCATGGATGTGCTGGATGGATTGCGATTTCGTGATGAAGCTGCCGTGGTCGTGGCGGGCAGCCGTCCCGAAGTTATCCTGGGAATGGCGGGGCATGTCCCCACACTTCGCCGCGCGATCGATTCTGTGCAACCGTCTGATTCTGTCGCTGCGCTCGATCAGGCAATTGAACTGGCAAAGCAACTGATCGGAGATCACGCCAATGGGCAGATCCTTGTCTTCACCGATTCCTGCGCACAGCGCCCCGACAACTCTGTACAGTCTTCGGACTTAACAAATCTTCTTGCCAACGATTCTTCGGTGTCATCGACTTCGGTGGATGCCCAAAATCAGGACGTTGGTAGCTCTGAAGAGCCGGAGAAATCATCCGAAACAGAGCCGGGAATGCCCCCCGTCGTCGTCTATCACACGTTTGCGACGCCAGCTGCCAACATTGGAATCACTCAGTTTCAGGCACGGCGCAGTATGGTGGATCCCATTGGATACGAAGTATTGGTGACTGTCACGAATGCCGCGGATGCTCCAGTGGAGGCGCGGGTTGAACTGGAACTGGACGGGATTACGGTCGATGTGATTCCCTTAAATCTGGCGGCGGAGGAGAGCTGGTCGAAATCCATCGAGAAGACCTCTCTGGAAGGTGGAGTACTCAGGGCTGCACTCACCCGAGTTCAGTCAGAGAGTGCCACCGATGCACGGAACTTAACTGCAGTCGGAGACGGGGCCGGATCCGACAACAATGAACGGAAAAAAGTCGAGCGGGTCGCATCAGTCAACTCGCTGTTGACCGATGACGTCGCCTGGGCACTGATTCCGCCGCGCATTGTGCAGGACGTCGTCATTGTCTCTCCGGGAAGTTTTTTTCTGGAACGAGTGTTCCGGGCAAACCCGCTGGTCAATGTTTCCGTGGTTGATGAGCTTCCCGAAAGCTGGCCAAATGATGCGATATTAGTTTTTCACCGACTCTTGCCATCGACATTGCCGAACAGTCCAGTCATGGTGATTGATCCCGATGCCAGTTGCAATTTGTGGGAGTTGGAGGCTGAGATTGAAAACCCGGTCGTCACCGAACAGGACGACGAATCTCCGCTGATGACGCACATTCGAATGGACAATGTGCTGATGCCCAGCGCGAAGAAGCTGAAGTTTAAACTTCCGGTGCAGGCGCTGGCTTCCACCATTTCGGGCGAACCTGTCTATGCAGCACTGAATCGACCCGGCGGCAGGAAAGGGCTTGTTCTGAATGTAAATCTGGAAAGCAGCGACCTGGCATTTCGTACGGCTTTTCCCATTTTGATCACAAATGCATTAAGCTGGTTTGCCGGGCAAACCGGCGAACTACAACCAGCGATCACCGCCGGGCAAAGCGCTCGACTGCGAAGGGACAATCCTGCTGAAGGCCCGGAAACAAATAATGTTGACAGCCTGGTCACAAAGTCAGGGGCATCGTCGGATCTTGTCCTGATCTCTCCGTCCGATCGGAAGTTTCGCGTGGCGAGCCAGCAGGTCGGACCGTTGGACGAGGTGGGTATCTGGTCTGTGTCGATTCCGCCTTCGAGTCCACCATCCGGGACGGATTCTGGCGAAACAGGGATCATTCGCGGAGGTGAAGGAATAATTCCGGTGCAGCAGTTTGCTGTTAATCTGGCCAGCAGTTCTGAATCGGACCTTCGTCCCGTGACAAGCGGAAACGATGGATCTTCGCCTCTCAATTCATCGTGGCTGACACGGCCTGTGTGGTTCTACCTGGCAGTCTGTGCCTGCGTATTCTGTGTGCTCGAATGGTTCCTTTATCAACGCAGGTTCATTACCTGATCCGCTTCCGTTAAGAGATTATGGCCAACATCTGATTCCATCACCCACGGTCGCAGCCGAGCTGTCCAATGATGCCTTTCGAATTCACTCGCCCCTGGCTCCTGCTGTCGACAATACCGTTGTCCGCCGCTGTCATTTGGTTCTTTCGCAGAAGCCTCAGCGATTTCCCGGCAACTCAGCGCGTCGTGTCGATGCTTACGCGACATGGGATTCTGGTGCTGTTGGTACTTTCTCTTTCCGGCCTGACATGGCTGCAGGAAACCGACCAGCAATTTATCGTGTTGCTGAAGGATAACAGTCTGAGCATTGGTAAAGATGCAAATTCACAGGCACAACAATTTCTGAAGGAAGCCGCTGAGGTTCATCGTGACCACCGCTCCGTTGTTCTCCCGTTTGCCTCAAAGCCCGAGAAGGTGCAATCACTGGAAGATTGGGTCGAACATCAGCCGCAGCCTGCAGGCAGTGGATTGCCGGACACGCCGGATTCTGTTCCTGCGGGTACCGTCCCGGTAAAGATTGAACCAGATGCAAGTGAGGCGGCAGCGATCAGCCGTTTTGAGGCTCTGGACAAACAACTCAACGGAACAGATCTGGCAGGAGCCGTTGAAGCTGCTGCCGGATATATGCCTCCGGGTTATGTGCCACAGATTGTCTTATTGAGCGACGGTAATCAGACAGTGAATGATGCCGTAGCTGCCGCCGCGCAGAGCCGGATTCCGGTGAGTGTGGTTCCACTTGTCGGCATGGCTGAGCCTGAGGTCCAGGTGGCCGAAGTTAATGTTCCTGCGGAGGTCCGTGAAGGAGAGCCGTTCTTTGTCGACGTGGTGGTCCAGTCGAATCACGATGATGAATGTCTTGTGGAAGTGTTTCGCGGCGACCACAAAGTGATCAGTGAGAAGAAGCAGCTCAGCAGTGGATCGAACGCATTCCGTTTTCAGCAGTCCATCGAACGAGATCGCCTTGCGGCATTTACCGTTCGAATCTCCGGCGTGAAGAACGATACGCTGCTCGACAACAACAGTGACGCTGGTCTTGTTTATGCCGCCGGGAAACCTCGCGTGCTGATCATCGAGAGCGATCCGAATTTGATTCGCGAGCTCGCTTATGCTTTGGAGGATGAAGGAATTCAGGTGGATGTTCGGCCGCCGCAGGGCATGCCGGATTCACTGGCCGACCTTCAGAATTACGAATGTTTGATGCTTTCCAACGTCCCGGCGACGGACTTGTCGCAGCAACAGATGCAGGTCGCTCGAACCTGGGTTCAGGACCTGGGGGGTGGGTTCATCATGCTGGGCGGAGAGCAGTCGTTCGGGCTGGGGGGCTACTACAAGAGCACGCTGGAAGAGATCCTTCCGGTTCGCAGTGATTTTGAAAAGGAGAAAGAAAAGCCTTCCCTGGCCATGGTGCTTGTCATCGATAAGTCCGGTTCGATGGACGGTGATCCGATAGAAATGGCCAAGTCTGCTGCCAGATCTGCTGTTGAGCTGCTCGGGCGACGTGATCAGGTCGCAGTGCTGGCGTTCGATGGCGACACCTATGTCAGCAGTGAGATGCAGCCAGCCAGCAATGCCGCAAAAATCAGCGACGAAATCGCTCGAATCGAAGCAGGTGGCGGCACAAATATGTATCCAGCCATGGAAATGTCGTTCGAAATGCTGATGACCGCCTCAGCCAAACTGAAGCACGTCATCCTTCTGACAGACGGAGTGTCCACACCGGGCGATTTTCAGGGCATGGCCCAGCAAATGGCCTCAGCCAAAATTACAGTGTCTGCTGTTGCTGCCGGTGGAGGTGCCGATGCGGCACTGCTGGAAGAGATCGCCCGGATTGGCAAAGGGCGATATTACTTTACGGATGACCCGGCTCAGGTGCCGCAAATCTTCGCGAAAGAAACGGTCACCGCGAGCAAATCGGCCATCGACGAACAGCCGTTCATTCCCATCGTTGTTCGAGCGACGCATGCCCTGGCAGACCTCGATATGGAATCGGCACCGTTTCTGCTCGGCTATGTCATGACTCGTCCCAAGCCTACCAGCGAAGTCATTCTTGCGACCGAAAAGGGAGATCCGTTGCTGGCGTGGTGGCGGTATGGACTTGGTATGACGGCAGCATTCACATCCGATGCAAAATCTCGCTGGGCAGCCGAATGGATGACGTGGCCCGGCTATGGCAAATTCTGGACTCAGGTTATTCGCCAGGTTATGCGGAAGAGTGACGCACGGGGCATACAGATCAACACAGAACGAATCGGTGAGCAGGCTGGCATTTCTGTTGATGCGGTCAATGACGTTGGGCAGTTTCTGAACAATGCTGAAGTGGAAATGACGGTGATTGATCCTCGTCTCCAGCGCCACGTTTCGCAACTTCGGCAAACGGCCCCGGGCCGCTATTCCAGCGATATCCCCCTGCCCCGGTCCGGGTCATATCATATGGAGGTTGCCGTGAAGCAAAATGGGCAGGTGGTCTATCGTCAGTCACGGGGCCTGATACGGGGGTACAGCGATGAACTTCGGATTCGACCGCCTGACGAACAGCTTCTTCGTGAAATAGCGGACGTTTCAGGCGGCAGGTTCAATCCCTCTGCCGCCGACATCTATCAGCCCGCAACCACCACAGCGACGCGTCCGACGCCACTCTGGCCCTGGCTTCTGACAGCCGCGGCCTGGCTGCTGCTTGTCGACGTCGCTCTCCGCCGTATCGACTTCTCCGTCTACATGAAGGAACGTTGAACGTTCCTCAGGAGATGGAACCCGGACTACAGGAAGGGCAATTACAGAGGTTGCGGAGGTGGCTTATCGGAGCCGAACCTTGCAATTCCGGGGTTTCTTCAATCGGGAGTCAGCCATGCGATTGATTGGTTTGTTCCTCATTATGTGTATTTGTTGTCCGTGCATTGTCGCGCAGGTAGTGCCGGAGTCCGGAACGGCCCGTCGTGACAATGCCCTCAGGATGCCCCTCGTCTATTGCGAATCTAGCAGTTTTTTCCGGGAGTGGGCGGGAAAGCATCCAGAGAAGCCCGGTCTCGGGCCATTCCGTGAGAAGGTAACCCTGACAACCGGGTTCTGGATTGGGCAGTACGAAGTGACGCAGGCCGAGTGGCAGGCAGTCATGGGAAATCGAATCTGGGAGATTAAGAACGCGAAGAAGTCGGACCGTGAGCGGGACGACGTTCCGGACGGATCACGTTTTCCGGCATCGCTGATGTCGTGGGAAGAGGCAACCGAATTCTGTCAACGCCTGACGCAGACGGAGAAGGAAGCCGGGCGTTTGCCAGCAGACGAAGTGTATCGGCTTCCGACGGAAGCGGAATGGGAGTGGGCGTGTCGAGCGGGATCGAGCAAAGGGCTTTACTGCTGCGGCGATTCGGTTGAGGAGTTGCGAAAATACGCCTGGTTCTCACCATCACCACGCGGCCTGATTGGACAAATGCACGAAGTGGGCCTGAAGCTGCCGAATCGCTGGGGGCTGTATGACATGCACGGCAACATAGCAGAGCTTTGCCTGGATGCCTTCCTGCCCTGGAGCGCCTACGGGACAGACCCGATTTATCGTTCGGGTAGTTATGTGCGTGATCTGCATTTGCACGTCGTCAAAGGAGGCTCTTATCATTCGATACCCGTTGGCTGTGAGTCGTCGCTGCATTTTGATAACGGAACAGGCCGGCCACGCGGGGAACAGGCATGGATCGGATTTCGTGTCGCACGGGGCCTGGATCCCAATGGGGCCCCTGTGGCTCCCCAGGTTCAGAAGTCCGTCAGGATCGCTACGACTGAAGAACTGTTCCGGCAGCTTGCAAAGGCAATTGATTCGGAACAATTCGACAGCATTCAGGATTTGTTTTTCCCCGATCAACCAGCGGTCAAACTTGGTCTGATGACAGCGGCTGAAGCGGCCGAGATGTCGCGTTTGCAGGCGCAGTCGTTTGGGCGACTGGCGACTTTCCGCAAGCTGCTCGCTGAAGAAGGCCTGCTGCCGCTGGAAAAGACCCGGCTATCGGTCAAGTCAAAAGAAGAGCGGATTGTGAAGGGCCAAAGAGTTGAACTGGCGGCCCTGCTAGCGTCCAAAGCCAACAATGTTCAGGTCATGCAGATCATCGATTCTGCGATTCGGCTGGATGGCCAATGGTACATCGTCGAATTGTTCGATGAGCCAATGATCGAGTACCTGAAGGCCATCGAATGAGAATTCGGTTGCGAATTCAACGATGTGAAACAGCAACAATCAACGGCCTGTTGATCGCCTGCTGTTCGATCGAATGACAACGTGCTGCGACGGGGGCAGATTATCGGCCTCGCCTCGCGGCCTGCTGGCCATGCAACCGTGGAGTGACTGCGGCCTTCAGCGGATTAGTACTGCAGCGTCTCAATCATGCATCCAGCGGCAGTTTGACTGTTTGTCCTGTTTTGGCGGCCTCATAAATGGCAAGGATGATTTCCACACTCTTGCGACCTTCCGCGCCGTCAACTCGTGGTGCTCGACCTTCATTGATGGCTTCGATGAAGTCCTGAAGTTGCAGTTGATGGCCCACAAACGAAATCGCCTTCGGATCGGATGCTCCACCGGAGGTTGCCGAATTGGCTCCCAGCTGTTCCCGCAGTGCGGCGTCCGATGGGAGTTCCGTGGCAAATTCCCATTTCAAGATGGAATCCTGTTCCACAATGACAGTGCCCTGATTTCCGTGGATTTCCGTCTTCTTCAACAGGCCCGGCCAGGCAGCGGTGCTGGCCTCCATCACGCCGATTGCTCCGTTCACAAACTTCATGCAGGCAACGCCGGCGTCTTCCACTTCGATTCTTTCGTGGGCGAGCGTACCGGTGAAACCGCAGACTTCTGCGACATCGCCCATCAGCCAGTACAGGAGATCGACATTATGAATCGCCTGATTCATGTACGCCCCGCCTCCATCAAGTGCCCAGGTGCCTCGCCACCCGCCGCCG